>CAZCVY010000038.1:14679-46235 GCA_964501985.1 uncultured Acidobacteriota bacterium
ATGCCCGCGGTCCCAGGGTCCTTCCGACTTTTCAATCTCCGGTTAATTGGGTACTCTGGAAGACTGGGCAAGCGCAATCGTGACAGTTGGCCGGGGCCACTCGCGATGACCATCAGGGGGATACTCATGTTGCGTTTTCAGTACTTCCAACTGCCGAGCCGACCGTCGAAGCTCCTCCGGCTCGCTCTCATCACTGCGGTCACTTTGCTCCTCGGTGTTCCGCTCAATTCTGCCAATCCTGAAGCCGAGCCGGTTTCGAACGTCACCCGCGCAACGCTCGACAATGGCCTTCGCGTGGTTATAGTTCGCGACACATTGGCCCCCGTGGTGACCACGGTCATGAATTATCAGGTTGGATCGAACGAGGCCCCTGAGGGATTCCCAGGCACGGCGCACGCGCAGGAGCACATGATGTTTCGCGGCAGCCCGGGTCTCTCCGCGGATCAACTGGCGGATATATCCGCCGCGATGGGTGGCAATTTCAACGCCGACACGCAGCAAACCGTGACGCAATACTTCTTTACGGTGCCGGCAGAAGACCTCGATGTTGCGTTGCATCTCGAAGCGGTGCGGATGCGCGGCTCGCTCGACACCGACGACCTTTGGAAAGAGGAGCGGGGCGCCATCGAGCAGGAAGTGGCGGCAGACCTCTCCAATCCGCAATATGTTTTTTACACGCAGTTGCTGGAAGCCATGTTCCAAGGAACGCCATACGCTCACGACGCGCTGGGCACGCGGCCATCGTTTGACAAGACCACAGGAGAGATGCTGCACAAGTTTTATGACACGTGGTACGCACCCAACAACGCGATTTTCGTGATTGCGGGCGATGTGCAGCCGGAGCACGTGCTGGTCCAGGTGAAAGCGCTTTATGGCGACATTCCCCGGAAAACCCTCCCCACCAAACCACAGGTGAACCTGGAAACAGTGAAGGCGAAGGCGCTCGCTCTTCCCACCGACCTTCCTTACGGGTTGGCGGTGGTTTCGTTCCGCATGCCGGGATCCAATAGCCCGGACTTTGCCGCCACGCAATTGCTGGCGGACGCGCTCAGCAGCGTGCGTGGCAGCCTGTACGCCATGGTTCCGGAAGGGAAGGCGCTTTACGCCGGATTTCAGCTTTCCACCTTGCCCGAGGCGAGCTTGGGATACGCGTTGGCGGTCTATCCGCACGGCGGCAACGGCGATGACATGGTCGCCGAGGTCAAGAAGATTCTTGCCGACAGCGTAAAGAACGGCGTGCCGGCGGAGCTGATCGAGGCAGGAAGGCGGCACGAGCTTGTCGATGCGGAGTTCCAGCGAAACTCCGTTTCCGGATTGGCCATGGAGTGGTCGGAAGCGCTCGCTGTCGAGGGCCACAACTCGCCCGACGAGGATATCCAAGCCATCTCCAAAGCCACGGTGGCGGATGTTGGCCGTGTGGCGAGCCAATACCTGAATCCCGACGCCGCCATCACTGCGGTCCTGACTCCCCAGTCGTCGGGGAAGCCGATTTCATCGAGTTCGTTCGGCGGAAAGGAGTCGCTGGCGCCCACGCAGACTCATCCCGTCGAGCTCCCCGATTGGGCGGCCAAGGCCCTCGCTCGGCTGGCCGTGCCCGAATCCAGCCTGAGCCCCGTGGTTACCACTTTACCCAATGGCCTGAATCTGATTGTCCAGCCGGAATCCGTGAGCAACACGGTTACGGTGATGGGCCAAATCAAGAACAACTCCGACGTCGAAACCGCTAAAGGCAAGGAGGGATCGAGCAGTCTTCTCGGGCAGCTCTTTGAGTATGGATCGACCAAACTCGATCGGCTGGCGTTCCAGAAGGCGCTCGATGATATCGGCGCGGAAGAGTCTGCCGGAACAGGCTTCTCCGTGCAGGTTTTGCCACCAGAGTTCGAGCGTGCCGTGAAGCTTTTGGCGGAGAACGAACTGACCCCCGCACTTCCTGAGGATGCGTTCAAAACCGTGCAGAGGAGGCTTGCCGCGCAGGTGGCGGGCCAACTCAAGAGCCCCGATTTTCTGACCCACATGGCGCTCAACTCTGCGCTTTTCCCGAAGGACGATCCGAGTTTACGGCACGCTACTCCGGACACCGTGCAGTCGCTGACTTTGCAGGACATCAAGGATTACTACCAACATGTTTTCCGGCCGGATTTGGCCACGATCGTGGTGATCGGAAACATCCCGCCGGAAGAGGCGAAGGCCGTCATCACCAAGTATTTTGCGAACTGGAAGGCGGAGGGCCCCAAGCCCGACACCGATTTCCCAGTGCCGCCTCCCAACAAGCCTGCGTCCACCGCCGTCCCCAATGTTACCCGCGTTCAAGACAATGTCACGCTGGCGGAGACGCTGGGCCTCAACCGCTTCAATCCCGATTATTACGCCCTCGAACTGGGTAACCATGTTCTGGGCGGCGGTTTTTATGCCACCCGCTTCTACCGCGATTTGCGCGAAAAAGGCGGATTGGTGTACACCGTTTCCTCCTCGTTCAATGTGGGGAAGACGCGCGGGGTTTACGAGGTTCAATACGGATGCGATCCGCCCAATGTCTCCAAGGCGCATAGCACGGTGGCGCGCGATCTGAAGGACATGCAGACTGTGCCTCCTACTGACCACGAAGCGGAGGAGGCGAAGGCGCTCCTGTTGCGAGAAATCCCGCTTGCTGAGTCGAGTGTCGATACAATCGCTGGCGGCATGATCTCAAGGTCACTGATCGGCCTGCCGCTCGATGAGCCCATCCAGGCGGCTCGGCATTATATCGCCCTCAAGCCGGAAGATATTCGCGCGGCGTTTGCCAAATGGATTCGGCCGGATGATTTGGTGCAAGTGACGGAGGGCCCCGCGCCGCAGTAAGACGGTGGCGCAAGGGCAAGTTAGAAGGCAAAACGCAAAGCGCAAAAGTCGAAAGTGAAACCCCTCACGCCGCAGAATCCTCGCCCGGCGCTTACGGGCATGGTGCTTCCGATGCCAGGCAGGTCGAGCTACCTATTGCGCCGATGATGCTCCCCGCTGCCAAGACCACCTAGATCGATCACGACGGCGATAATCAAAATCACCAAGTTAATGTCGGCGATAGGCCGTCCGGTATTCACCATCCACGCGTAGGCAATCGTTGTGAGCGGGAGGAAGATAAAACCGATGAACGGCAGAAGTATCCCATGGTATGCGCGCTCCAGATAGTGCGAGAAGAGAAACATGAGCACGAGCGCAACCCGGGGAAAGATCAGGATGAGGATCGTCAATAGGCAGGGCATATTGGTTTGTAGGTGCCTCCGTCATCAAGTTTGGATGGGGACAGTATAACGCCTTCGGTTACATCGCGACGAATTGATTGCCGATGGCTTTCTGGAGAGACTTCGCGAACGTTTCCCACGAACAGCCCACGCGCTTCGTTGAGTATTCGCAACCCGCGACGGCCAAATCCTCTTCCTCGGGCGGCGCGGCCAACGAGAGGGGAGTCGCGTTTCGCATCTGCTCCATCGTCTGAGCAAGATACTCCGTGCGCACGAAGTAATGCCCACCTTGCTGCCACAACGAGAAGATAAGCGTGCCTCCGGGCGGCGTGTCGTCCGGCTGATATCCCGGCAAGTGCCAGGAAAGGTCGAGCATGCCGGAAAGATTCGAGAGGTTGGTGTCGTGGCCCGACACGATTAAGACGCTGTCTCCTGGAGGCCCCAGCGCGCCCGGCACTGCTTTCCCGGTTGTCGCCTGTTCCATTGAAAGCAGAACATGATCCAAAAGGTTGGATCCCCGGGCACGCGCCAAATACGGCGTGCGTCGCGTCAGATCTGAGGACACGGCGTGCAGTTCAAGAATGCGGAGCAGGGTACTCGCATCGAGGCGGCCCCAGGCAAGGTCTTTGCCTTGCATGCCCTCTGTGTACTCAAGCAGCAGATTTTCGCTGAACGTCGAAGCCAAGCCCCACGGTTCGTTCAGTTGGACGGATTTTGCCGTGGCCGTTACTGTGAGCTCTGCGGGAGGCGCGATGGGCATTTGCGGCGTGCCTTCACCCGCCAACACACTCTCCAGCGCCTCGAATGTCCCGCGATGAGAATCCGCGAATTGTTTGGGATTGTCCACCCGTTCTCGCACGGCCTTGGCGGCGAGTTCCGGGTCGGGCTTGGCGACGCCAGCCGCGATGGGATCGAGGAGCGGGTCCTTGCCGCCCCCCGGCGCTGAATGAACGATGACTGTTCAGCCCGGCAACAATGTCTCCGCCAGAGCGCGCCCGGTTTCAAGCGTCCGCTGATCGGTGTCGGCATGAATGTAAATCCGGCCCGCGTCTCCGCATCCCTCCGGGCTCAGAAGATGTTCGCTCGTGAGCCATTCGCGGTAGTAGGTCCCCATGAGCTGCATCAGGGCGCGGCCATGCGGTGTGAGGATGCCTGGAGCGACGCTCCATTGCGGCCAGGGCTCGGCAGAATAGGGATTCAGGCGAGCGTTGTCCCCCGTGGGTGAGCGTACTCCGTGCCGGGTGACGATGACCACGTAACGAAGTTGCGGCGGCGCGGCTACGAGTCCCGCGGTTGACATCCACGCCGCCAGAATCAAAGCCGAGCACCGGAAACTTTTCAAGACGATCTCACGATTCGGACTGAACATTCAATCCTCGCTCGCGGCCCGAACAAAAAACCCACCACAGAGACACGGAGGTCACAGAGAAAAGCTATCCCGCTTGTGCCGATCGACATAGCGGAAAGCTATTAAGCCGTTGTTCTTGCCTGCGTCTCTTCCCCGTGACCTCCGTGTCTCTGTGGTGAAGTCCGAACAAGACCCTTACCACAGAGAGCACAGTAGGCGCAGAGAAAAGTGAATCGGGAGAACTGGCGTGTAGCACTGGTCTCCAAGCCGTCGCCGAGGCCACACAGATCCTATTTATGCTCCCGGTTAAGGCTGTAGCGCAGGCCAAAGGCCACCGTTGGTTTATACCACTCTTGCTGGTTGACGAAGATCGGGCTGCCCTGGTAGAAGCCGAAGACTTCGTTCTGGAGGTTCAGCCCATAGACCATCGCGGTGACGCCGTGACCGAGTCGCACGCTAGCCTGGGCGTCAACTTCCAAGTGCGGCAGCGTGTATATATCGCCATTGGGACCACGCGGGCCGAGATTAACCGGATCGGAGTCACTCTGATACATGTACTGGTAAATGTTCGCGCTGTTATAAGAGAGGCCGAGCCGGGCATTGAGGCGGCCGCGACTGTAATCGGGGCTGATGTTCCACACGCTCGGAACTTGGCATTGCAGTGCAGGGCTATCCGGACGGCCCGGAAGGCTGTTGACCTTTGAACCTGTCCAAGCGTAGTTCGCCATGATTCCCAACCCGGCAAGTGGACCGGGAAGAAAGTTCAGTCGTTGCTGGTACGAGGCCTCGAAACCATAGAGTTGCGCGTGGCTGACATTGAGCCATTGCGCGACGAGATCGCCAACGTAAAGGCCGGTGGTCGGCGTGTAGGATGCGCTGATCAGCGTGTCGGAAAGTTGCTTATAGAAAAACCCGGCCTGGAAGAGCCCTATCGATTTCATATAGCGTTCGTAAAGGAGATCGTAGTTGTTGGCGTGTTCCGGCTGGAGCTTGTTGTTGCCGATCCCTATGGTCGCGGGATTGGTGGAGTCGTCCTCGGTAACATAAGGCACCAGTTGATAGGCGTCGGGGCGCGACACGCCCCGGCCATAGACAAGGCGCAAACCGGAATCGTTGTCGAGAGCATAGCGCACGGAAACACTGGGAAGCGGGTCGATGTAGGAAGGATTGGTCTGCTCCGGCACGGGAACGCCGCAACCAGTGGGGTCAACGCAGTGGGGGTCGCCCGCCCCATAAAGGGTGACGTTGTAACCGCTGGTGTTCATCTGCGTCGCTTCGAACCGGATTCCGGCTACGACGTGAAACTTGCCGAAATCCATCGTGTTCATGACGTACGCGGCGGAGATGCGCTCGATGATATCGAACTGGTTGGGGGCGGCGTCGGCAGCGGTGGCGTATCCGTCCAGATAGCTCGACAGGTTCGCCAGGGTGTAGGACGAGATGGTTTCGAAATTCGATACCTGACCGTAATGGCCACCGAAATAGTGGTCGTCCATGTAGTTGTTGCTGCTGAATCCGCTCAAGAACATCGTCATGGGATAGTTCTTGGCCTTCCAACCGTCATACTGCTGTTCGGTGGCGTCCTGAAATTTGTGGCCGTTGCGAATCTTGCCCCCGAATTGAAGGACGGCGTAATGCGCGCCTAGGTGGTAATTGACGAGATAATCGGCGGAGGCGCTGAGATTCACCTGCGCGCTCAGGCCCTTGGAAGTAACAACCTCGTTTAAGCCATAGTTGCTCGCGTCCTGAAGTGGCGACCCGGCTACATCGCATCCGCTGCCAAATTGCGGAAAGTTGGGGTTGGTTTGCACACTGGAGGGAAGGAAGCCGCAACTCAGGCTCGATCCAATCCATTTGAAGGTCGCTTTCGGGTTACCGGCGGAATCCAGTTCGTAGGACCGGCCGGCTGAAACTTCCCAGTTCAGCAAAGAAGATGTGAACTGTTTCCGGCCCCCCACGCTCATGCTCCCGATGGAGGCGTCGGGACGCTTGCTGGAAGTGTAGAACTTGGGATTGCCCGAGTCTTGCGGCTCGTAATACCACTTATCGCCATAGTCCTTGAGGTTGCTATATAAACCCCGGATGTATATGTTGGAGAGCTCGCTGATCTTGTAATCGACGTTTCCCGTGTAACCCCAGCGGGTGCGGTAATAACGGTATTCGCGCAAAGTGCTGTTGTCGTAGTAGGGGGCGGAGAACGTGGAGGTCGGGTCGATGGCCGGCTGCTCGTTATCGATGCCGCGCCCGTTATAGTCCTCGGTGGCGCCGAAGAGGATGCCGAATTTCTTCCCCAGGCCGAAGCGGTGCCCCACCGTCATCCCGAACTGGTTATTGGTGCGGCCGCCCATGATGGGGTTGTAGCCGCCCAGCCCGAATAGGTCGAGAGTGGGGAATTCGCCCGCCGTTTTGGTTTTCAGATTCACCGAGCCGCCAATGCCGTCACCGTCTATATTGGGCGCGAGGGTCTTATTAACTTCCACGGCTTCTACTAGATCCGCCGGAACGACATCGAGCCGGATCTGGCGGACGTCGGGCTCGGGAGAACCCACCGAGACGCCGTCGATCATGGTGTTGGTGAGGCGCGGCTCGGTTCCGCGAACCTGAATATACTCGCCCTCGCCTTCGCTCCGTTGCAGCGCGATCGAGGGCATGCGGCCCAGCGCATCGGCCACGTTCGCATTAGGCAGGGAAGTAATGACCTCCGCCGGTAGAACTTGAACGATGTTGTCCGCCGAGCGAGTGATGTTAATCGACTCCGCTTCGCCGTGTGGAACTTCGTCGGAAACGGTGATCGACTGGTTTGCGCGTGCAACCTCCATATGGGCTTCCACGTGTTTGTCTTCACCAGCCTTCACAGTGACGGTGGTATCGAGCGTCTTGAAGCCGACGTATGAGATCACTACCTTATAGTCTCCGGGAGTCAAGTCCGGAAGGAAAAAGGCACCGAGCGCGTCCGAGATCACAGTATTTCCCTGTAGTTTCACCTGCGCGCCTTGGACGACCCCACCGGAAGGGTCGGTGACTTGCCCGGAAATGGTGCCTTTATTGGTTTGTGCCAACGCTGCGGTGGTGAAAAACGCAACAAGAATAGTTACAGTTATAGCGGTCGAGCGGAAGAATCGCATCACAATCAGTCCTCCATCACAACAATTTGGAACAGCCATCGACTGCGCATGCTGTCCACCAACGCTCGTGAAGTTTCGATGACATCTCGCAGGAAGGACTGTCAGTACGAGATGCGAGACTAAGGGAGAGTCCGTCTCGGGAAGAGCCCACTTCTAAAGGGGCTTACGGCATTTATTTCAGTATGAGGTGAAATGTAACATTCTTGCGCCTATGTTACAGCGCGCGCCCGAAGGACCGAAGGTTGGAGATATCCCTCACTGTGGGTTATTTCATCGAATGAAATAACTCGCACGAACATTTGGTCGCTTTAATCTTCCTACCTTGATTCACGCTCGAAACGGGTCGGCACGAATTTTTGTTGATTCGCTCGACGCTCGAGTTTTTGAGCGACCGTGTGGCAAGTGGCGGTAGCGTAGGACCTGCACGTCGGCCCTACGGCTCTTCCCTCGGCGCAATTCCCACCGAAACGGAAACCACCCTTAGTTCTGTTCTGGCCTCGGAAAGACGGCGGATCGTCGGATAAATTTCCTTCATTATGTCCGAAATGGCCGTGGTAGAATCTGCGTATGCCACCCAAAAAGAACAAGAACAAGAAAAAGAGTCCGAGCAAGGTGAAGAAAGTCTTGAGGAAGAAGGTCGCGCCGAAGAAGAAACCCGCGGCGAAGAAGGCCACCCCGAAAAGGCGTGCAGCCGTGACGAAAAGCGGAGCGGGAGGGAAAAGTCCGGGCGTGGATACGACAGCCTTCGAACCCGCGGACGTGGGAGCGCGCTCGGGCGGGCAGTCGGGGAATTTGCAAGGCTTGTCTGACACCGCCGACGCGGATTCAGAAAGCGTGGACGAATTGCTCGAGGAAGGGAACGCCTTCGAGGCCGAGGTGGTCGAAGGTGTGGAAGACGCTCCCGACGCCGACCAAGGGGAAGTAAGGACCCACGAGGTTCCGGAAGACGACGTCCCAGAGGAATATAAAGATCAGTAGTCCTCGAGCTTCGATGATTCCCAAGTATTTAGCGACCCTCACCTTCGCTGTGTGCCTCGTCACGCTTGCGGCTTCCTCGCTGCAATTCGCGACCCGCTCCCAGGTCCTTGCCGGCAAGACAGTGGACGAGAATTTGAAAATTGAATTTACCGTCGATGCCGATAGCAGCCACACCTACAAGATAAGCCCCAGAATGAAGCAGTTTCTGGAAGACCACATCAGTTTCTACACCGATGGCCCACCGCGAGTCGTTTCGGCCAAAGTAACCATCACGCCTAAGGACGTGACCTGGACGGAGAACCGCTCCACCATGACTTCCACCGGCGCGGCGATGACGGCTCGACTCCAGTGGGATACGCCCGCCGATTCCGCCAACGGCGCCCACGGCGACATTTATCTGGACTTTCCGGAGATTCCCGGGTTCGAAGGGAGAGTCCCCACCTATCATTCGGGCGGATATCAGAAGGACGACAAGGGCCGCTACGTCATCCGCGAAGTGACGACCTACCGGAGCGCGTTCGCGCTCTCCTCTGCCCGGTTCGTGTTCGCTCTCGCGGCCGGCTTGCCTTTCGGCATGCTTCTGCACTCCATCTTTTGGATATTCGTATTGAAGAGTGAAAAGCGCTCACGTCTTGCCGAGTTTCCACCGCAGGGCTCGGGACTGCCGCGAACGTTCTATCCCAACCCCATCGCGGAGTGGACGTTCTGGCTGCTGGTGATCGGCATCGGGTCGGTCTGTGGGAGCATGTTTGCGTCCTTTGCCGTCTACGACGGCTTTATGAGTTCCAGTTTCGTCTGGTTGATCTACATCTTTCTGGCCATCACTGTAGCGATCGCCGTCCCCGCCGCCTACTTCAGCGGCAAATCCCTCTTAACCGTCCGCGTCGACACCAATGGCATCTCCTACGTCCGCGGTCGCGGCGATTTACCGTGGCTCAATGCCGCCTGGACCGACATTCGCAGCATGAGTCAGAAATCCCGCACCTATCGCGGCAACACCACGTATTGGATCGAGCTCGAATTCAACGACTACCGGAAAAAACTCAAGATCAGCCAATCCATTGAGGGCTATCCCGCCCTGCGCGACATCCTGTTGAGTGTGTTCACACCAAGAAAACAAAGTTAACTCGCAGCGAGAGTTTCACCCAAGAATCGATAGGGGCGGAGGCAGGTTTTGGCAGTTCTCGATCTCAATCGTTACGCCTATGCAGCCTTGATATTTGACTGCGATGGCACGCTAGTGAATTCGGCGCCCGTGCACTACCGTGCTCTCCACGAGGCTTTCCGTGCCCAGGACCTGGAAATACCGCGGGAATGGTACATGGACCGCCTGGGCTTGTCGCGGTCCGAACTCTTTCACCAGTACGAGGAGGATTTCGGCGTGAAGCTGGATTTCCCCGCCGCGGAGGCGCTCGACGAAGCAATATTTGCCTCCATCCTACACGACCTCACCGAGATTCCGCTGATCGCGTCGATTGTGCGTGACCATTATGGGAAGGTCCCCATGGCCGTGGCGTCGGGTGGGCAGAGGCCCCTGGTCGCAAAGACGCTCGAAGCGACCGGCCTTATTGATTATTTCGATCACCTGGTGACTTTCAGCGATGTGGGAGAAGGCAAGCCTTCCCCCGCCTTGTTCCTTGAAGCTGCCCGCCGCCTCGGCCGGAAGCCGCATCAGTGCCTGGTCTTTGACGATACCGACCAAGGCGTCGAAGCCGCCCACCGCGCCAACATGGCCGTGGTTGATGTCCGCGAATATCTGCTGGACCCGCTGGGAAACTGAGGATGAGAACCGGTCGAACGGACCCGCAACCTAAGAACCGCAGCGCGGGCCTATTTTGTAGGTCCGCGGCCTTTCCCAATCAACGATGAAAAGCCGCGGACCTACACAACAGGTCGCTACACTCGCTTGCGTGCCAAGACGGAGCTATAATTGTCAGCTGTCCGGCCGGGGAGTCCGCCAGGTGCACGCACGGGGAAGCTCAAGGGCCGGCAATTCTCCAACGGAGAATTCGAGTCCTACCATGACAACATCTAGTACAGGTCTTGGCAAATTCATTCGCCACCACTTCCGCCATTTCAATGCCCGGGCATTGGTCGATGCCGCGGATGGATATCGGACGCACCTCGACGCGGGTGGACGGATGCTGATCACGCTTGCCGGTGCCATGAGTACCGCGGAGTTGGGTCTGTCGCTGGCTGAAATGATCCGGCAAGGGAAGGTGCATGGCATCTGCTCGACGGGCGCCAACCTGGAGGAAGATGTCTTCAATCTCGTCGCGCACGACCACTACCGCCGAATCGCGAATTACCGCGACCTGACGCCTCAAGACGAACGCGCGCTCCTCGAAAACCACATGAACCGCGTGACGGACACCTGCATCCCGGAAGCTGAAGCCATGCGGCGCATCGAGGGAGCCATTCTCCGCTATTGGATGGCAGCGGATGCGGCAGGCGAGCGCCGATTCCCCTCCGAATTCTTCTTTTGCGTTCTGCGCGATGCGGAAGTGCAAGCCTCCTTTCAGATCGATGTGCGCGATAGTTGGCTCTACGCTGCCATGGAAGCTAAAATCCCGGTTTTTGTGCCCGGCTGGGAGGATTCCACCCTGGGCAATATGTATGCCGGCCATTGCATGCAGGGCGATGTGAAGAATATTCACACCGTCCGCACGGGAATCGAGACCATGGTCTGGCTGGCGGAGTGGTATACGCGCACCGCGGCCGAGTCGCCTATTGGTTTCTTTCAAATCGGCGGCGGCATCGCGGGGGACTTCCCGATCTGCGTGGTTCCCATGCTGCGGCAGGATTTGCAGCGGAAGGATACCCCGCTTTGGGGCTACTTCTGCCAAATTAGCGATTCAACCACAAGCTACGGCTCGTACTCCGGGGCGGTTCCCAACGAGAAGATCACCTGGGAAAAGCTGGGCGTCGACACGCCGAAGTTCATCATCGAGTCGGACGCGACCATCGTCGCCCCGCTGATTTTTGCCGACATCCTTGGGTGGTAAGGCGTAGCGCAGCGCGGCGGAGCCGCGGCGGGAACGGATATCCAACCCGCAAGCGCGCGGCGCGGACCTGAACGTCAGATCCGCGCACCGCTTGCTGCCACCCAGGTCAATGTCGCTCGGGGCGTAGGTCAACCCTCCCGTATTACTTCAGTGAATCCGTCCGGGCGGGGTCATGTTCCGTCAAGTAGCAACCCGTAAATTCTTTGGTGATGTAAGTGTCATCCGAGAATTTGAGAGTCACTTTGTAGTTGACCGACCACTTGTTCCTTCTTTGCGGGTGAAGAGTAAGGGTAACGGTACCGTTCATGACTTGGCCCTTGGTTGGGCTGCCCTCGACCAGCAACGCGACGGTATGGGTGGAATTCTTGTTCCAACGGCCTTCGTTGCCTTCGGACTTGGCGACTTCCTGGCCATCGCTGTCCTTGATGTAAACGTCCAGCTTGGTCTCTTGGTCTTTATTGTCGGTAGTGGTGTCAAACTTCGCTTCCGCGGAAGTGAGGATTGGCTCCTGGTCGGGTGTTGGCGCTGGAGCTACCGTTGGCTGCTGGGCGGGAGCTGGCGACGGTGCTGGCGCGGGGTCTTGGGCGAACGCGCCTGAGGTGAAAACTGCCAAAGCGACAAACGCCAGGCAGGCCATGACTTTCTTCATTTGATGTCTCCTTTATCGATTCCAAGCTCGCGAATCTGCTAATGAACCATCTCTGTTATACGTTCAAGCCGGCCCGGTGTCTGTCTCTTCGGGACCACCTGTCTGGTCAATAGCGCTCACTTCGGGTCGACAGCATCTTCGTGGCGTCGGCGGCCACTGCCATTGCTAAAGAGGATCCCTTCGGGCGGTGTTGTATTGAGTCAAGATACCGCCGAAGACCTCTTTTGTGATCGAGGAACCATCCGAGAACGTAAGAGTAAATTTGTAATTGAACTTCCACGTGTCGCCGGCGGCTGGATGGAAACTCAGCACCACGCCGCCGTGCGCGACTTCCGCTTTCGTGGGTTTGCCCTCGACTTGTAACGTGACGGCGTGGGTAGAATGCTTGTCCCAAAGGCCTTCATTGCCCTCGGATTTGGCGACTTCCTGCCCGTCTCTGTTCTTGAGGTAAATATCCAATAAGGCGTCCTGCTTCTTACTGTTGGTGGTCGTGTCGAACTTCGCTTCCACGGAAGCGAGGGTGGGTTCCTGGGCAAACCCCACTGACGGGAACATTGCTAGGGCGACCAGCGCCACGCAGCACATGAGGATCTTCATCCAAAATCTCCTTTTCCAACCTGACTAACCTGGAAATAATCCAGTTATGTTATACGGCCAAGCTCGCGAGATGTCTGTGCCCTTGGGAACACACATTTGGTCAATAGCGCTCATTTCGAATGAACTGTACCGGCGAGCGCCGGCGAACCGCCGGAACTACTGCTCCTCACAGGCCGGAGGTCGATGCAGCGTTCGGGGCATCGATGGTAAGCCAGGGATCGGGTCTACTTTCCCCCGGTGAGCAATCTTGAACAGACAATCCGCCGCCCAAGATGCTTTCATTCTGGTATGGGCATCAACGACGGATACTTTGGCGATAGCGTTAACCGGCTGGGAACCAAAAAGGGAATCGAAGATCTGATACCAGGCCATGCCCTCATCTTCAAGGGGGTTACCGACGGTCCGAGCTCTGACCCGCCATTTGGTTACGAGCGCGCGGGCAGAGGCTTTGGGATAGGCCCGCATCTTGGACTATGGCTAAAACGCGGTTTGAGGCCCTTATGTTTATGAATGCCGGGGGCCGTAGCGCCGCTCGTCCGGTCCGCGACGGGGGGTGAGAACGCCCGTCGCAGTCCGCCTTCCCCGATTTCTGGGGCCTGATCGCCTCAGCGGGGTCCTGAAAATGGGACTTGGAGAAGGTAAACAGTATTTTTTACGCCCGCCAGAAGATTTGTCCCTATTCCCCTAGCCTCTGGTCGCCAACTTGCTCACATATCTAGTGGAGTATTGTCTTGTGGGTAAAACGGCGCACCGCAGAACTAGTTTTGGGGCACACGACCAGCTACCAAGTAAGGCTCTTTAATCCAACACCTGGCCCCCCGATATCCAGCGCCGAAAGCGCAACTCCCGCAAACGAAGCGAGGTAGGCCACGATGTATTAGAAAAAGAAGGCACTTGGGCGCAGAGGCAAAGAAATTCTGAAAAATGTATGTATATGATACAAAAACATTTAGTTGGCTTCAGAGACGCGGGCGGCGAGAAAAAGGGGAATTAAAAATGAAGGCTACTCCCACGATGTTATTGAAAACACATGTAGAAAAAATGTCAGTTTGGGCTACTCCCACGATATTCATGAAAACAACAGACTTAAGTCGAGATAGCCACGATATTTATGAAAATAAAGGTAGTTGTGCGTCGGAACAAACCGGCAGGAAGCATGAGAGTATGAGAAAGGAAACCGCCCTCTGTCTCGCGAGAGCAAACCGGAATTGCTGAATGCCCTCACGCACGAAATGAACGCCTCCAACCGTCCCGAGAGTTCCACGCCGGAGGCTGGGGTCAGCCCCGCCGTGGCCCTTTTCCGGCAAGCGAGCAAAAAAAAGATGTTAAAAAGATGCGAATGAAGCCGGAATGTGCATGAAAACAAAGGAACACCAGACACACTGCCCGAAAAGAATCGGACATTTATGTCTTATGTTTCAGACATTTTTGTTTAACCGATGCGTATTTTGCAGAAAAATGCAGATTTTGAACGACAGTTTGTCAGATCAATTCGGTTTCTTACGGCGATTCTTCGCGCATAACGCAACCGATTCGCGAGGGATCAACCGTTTTGATTTGGGGTGTAGCGCCGGTGAACCGCCAGATCGCCTCGACCTCACCCGCCGGAGTTCCATGCGGCGTTTGGGGCATAGATGGGGAACCAGGCCGCTGGTCTACTTTCCTAGGTGAGCAATATTGAACAGACACCCCGCCGCTTAGGATGCTTTTATGTGCACGGGCTTCAACAACGGATTCGCAGGCGGCGGCGTTAGCCGGTCGGGAACCAAACAGGGGACCCCGGTGGAAGATCTGATACTAGGCTATGCACTTAGCTTCAAGGGAGTAACCGGCGGCCCGAACTGCGACCCGCCACTTGTTTGCGAGCGAGTACGCGCCAGGATATTCGATAACTCTCAGTTCACGGTAAGGAAGCCTACAAGGCAATTCTAATGGTACAGCCGGCGAGGGAGGACAATGCTCGATGATATCCCAACCTAAAACCGAACTCCGGCCTGTGTGGATGCTCTTCGCGTTGGGGTTCTCGCTCGCTGCGTTCACCCGATACACCTTTGCGCAACGGATGCCCGAGCCGACGCACGGGGCGTCAGTGGCGTCGCAAGCCCCCCTCACTGGGAAGCTCGGCGACTATGCCGGTTCGGAGACCTGTGCGGGCTGCCACACCGCCGAGGCGGAATCGTTCGCAAAGACTCCGCATGCAGCGCCGGAAGCGGCGCCGCCATCAACAAAGGCTGCAGCAAAGGCACTGCCCATCGGCGTCAGCGGGTGTGAAACCTGCCACGGCCCCGGCAAAGCCCATGCGGATGCCGAAGGGGAGGCGGCGGGCGATCCGGCCAAGGTATTGGCGGGCACCAAACTGATTTTCTCGTTTCACGCCAGCCCCAAGGAAAACTCCGAGCGCTGCATGACCTGCCACACCACCAGCAATCAACAGGAAGGCTTCGCGCACTCGCAGCATGCAGTGGCGGGCGTCTCCTGCATTGAATGCCACTCGGCCCATTTGGTCAAAGAGGTCAAAGGTCAAAGCAAGGGCGGCCTTCCCTCCGCGCAGGCAGCTTTCTTCCAGACGCCGGAGCTTCCGGAAGAGGCGCGTTGGCTGCACAGCAGCTTGCTCAAGGCGTCCGAGCCGAACCTTTGCTTTACCTGCCATGGCAACGTCCAAGCGGAATTCGCCCTGCCGGTACACCATCGGGTGCCCGAGGGCCTAATGAAGTGTTCGGACTGCCACAACCCGCACGGCAGCATCAATCGCGCCAGCCTGAACGCCACCAACTGGGAAACCTGCGTGAAGTGCCACGTGGAAAAACGCGGGCCCTACGTTTATGAGCATCCTGCCGTAAGGGTGGAAGGCTGCGTGGTCTGCCACAATCCGCACGGCAATACCAATCACTTCATGCTGGTGCGGCGGGAGGGCCGGATGCTCTGCTTGCAATGCCACACGGGCTTCCACGGTCAGGATGGCGTTCCGCACAGCAGGCTGGGCTTTCAGGCCAGCGGCGAGTGTACCCGCTGCCACGTGGCCATCCATGGCTCGTCATTTGATCCCGATTTGCTGCGGTGAAGGGAGAACATATGCGACTCGAGAAACGATTTCTGATCTCCCTGGCCGTGCTGCTGGTTGGCGGTGGCATCCTGCGGGCTCAGGATAGCGCGGAAGCTCCATTAACGCTGGGCGGATTCAACACTCAGGGCTCGGTGACGGTGGGCTACCGTTTTGACGACGTAAAGGGCTACGTCCCCATGTATCAGGAGCTCACGGGCCTGGAAAAAGGTTTCCGCTTGATGGACTTCAACATGTTTGGGGAAGCCGCCAAGGGAATCAACACCTTCGCCGATAGTTACTCAATCTCGGTCAGTGGGCTGGGAGGTGAACCTTTCGAAGTGGGCCAGCTTTCGGTGAGCAAGAAACGGCTTTATGATTTTCGCGTGAACTGGCGCCAGAGCTACTTCTATTCGAATCCCAACGACAACGTGATTCTGCCGATTGCTGCCGTGGGCGCAGGGCTTTCCACAGGTCTCACGGACAATCACTCCTGGGGGACGGTACGAAAGTTCGGCAACGCGGACCTCACCCTGCACGCCACCAACAATCTCCGTTTCAACTTCGACTACTTTCGAACCACCGATAGCGGCCCCACCTTTACCACGGAGTCGCTCGATTTCTTCGATTCCCCGACGTATTGGGGCAGCTTCGCACGCGCCAATCCCTATTCCCTATATGCCCCCATCAATGATGACACCAATCGTTTCACCGGCGGAATCGACTACACCTTAAAGGGCTGGACCTTCCATTACAATTTGGGTTATCAGATGTTCACGGAAAACGTGACTCTGAATAATGTCAACTCGCCGGAGCTGAGCATCAATCCAGTCACGAGCTCGACGCTGGAGCCGCTGACCAACCTCTCGCGGTCGGAATACCGCCAGCTCACGACGCCTATCAGCGAGTTTTCCTTTACAGGTAAACCGATTCCCAAGTTTGAATGGCGGGGCGGTTACATTTACTATCGCTACCAGGGGCCGGCCACTCTCGATCAGTCTTACAGCGGCACCGCGCCCAATAGCACCGGCGCGCTCGCGCCCTACACGGTTAGCCAGACGGCTCGGGCCACGGTGAGTGAGCCGGACAACATTCTGTACCAGACCCTCACCTTCAAGCCCAAAGACTGGTGGGACATCATCGTGGACTATCGATACTCCCGCTTCAGCACCAATACTGTCGGGAATTTCGGCAGCGTCTTGGGTATTGTTTCGAACCCCACGGCCGCCACGCCCGTCACGAGTACGACGTCATCCACGGGCGCGGACTCCTTCGTCTGGCGGGATGGCCTGAGCGACTTTGATTTCAGCATGCTCTTTACGCCCACCCCATCACTGACCCTACGGCCGGGGATACGTTTGCTCAAGGCCGATGTGGAAACGCTTGAGTACGGAGTGGCGGACCCTGCCCTCAGTTTGCGGACCAAAACCGCCTGGCCGGAACTGAGCGTTGGCTATCAGCCCTCGAAGATTTTCAGCGTGCGGGGTGACGTCCATACTTTCGACAACGGCTCGTCCTACACCGCCATCACTCCCCACACGGAAGTGGCCGGGCACGTGATCACGCGCTTCCAGCCATTCAAAAAAGTATCGCTGCAAGATGATTTGAATATCACCAACGACAAACTGATCGACTCGAGTTTTCAGGACAGTATCCACTCCAACACCGTTACGCTTTCTTATTCCCTCAACGACCGGTTTTCCGTTTTTGGTGGATTCACCTACGACAGCATGTTTGCCGCCGGGGACATCGTCTATGCCCGCGGCACCCCGCCGCTCAACGATTTCCTGCGCGACCAGGAGGTGGACCGCGTGATACAGGCCGGAGTCGAGGCCAAGCCCAGCAAGTATTTTGGCCTGCGGCTAACTGGCAATTTTGATCGCTCCACTGGTCTGGCCGATATCAGTGGGGAACCGCCCGCCTACGGTCCGCTCACGTGGCCGCTGGTTACGGGTACGGTCTATGTGAACTTCCCCAGAGCGGGACGCTTGTCTCTAGATTTGCAACGCACCTACTATATCGAGCAGATCATCACCGCTAACAATTACCAGGCGAATCTGCTCACCATCCGGTGGACGCGTGATTTTTAACCCCGTTCTACTCGCCGCTCCCTGGCAGTTGACCCAATCCCAGAGTTCTGAGATTCTGAAGGGGTGGGCTGTCCGGGCGCGTGATGGGGGCCAAGCCTCAGCCATTGAGGTTGCGGACCGCCCGGGGCGTAGGGTGCTTCCAGCCCGCAACCTGATTGAGGGGGGCAAGTCAAGACCGCATGACGCTTTCCGCCGAGAGATTTCAAAAGGCTAAAATCATTTTCCGCACGGATCACACCGAGGACTTGTGGTCCATCCGCGTTCGTCCCGAGTATCCTCTGGCGTTTAAACCCGGCCAATACGCGACGCTGGGAATCGAGGAGGAAGGCAAGGTGGTGGAGCGGTCGTACTCCATCTGCTCGAGCCCGCACGAGGTGGAGGTGGAGTTCTTTTTCGAGCTAGTAATGAGGGGCCGGGTGACTCCGCCGCTTTACCATCGCCAGGTGGGTGATGTTTTGCTGATGCGGCGCAACGCCCGCGGAACCTTCACCTTTGATGGCAAGAGTGGGCACAAGCAGCACCTGCTGGTTTGTACCGTGACGGGAGTGGCTCCCTACGTCAGCATTGCGCGGTCGCTGGCGCGCGAGGTGAGGCAGGGGCATCCGTTCGATGCCAAATTGGTGGTGCTGCAAGCCGCCAGCCGCTCCTGGGAATTTGCCTATCGCGACGAACTGGAAGCTCTCGCCCAGGAGTTTCCCTGGTTCAGCTACATCCCCGTCATCAGCCGGCCCTGGGAAGATCCCGAATGGAATGGGGAAGTGGGAAGGGTCGAAGACATCCTGCGGAAATATATCGATGACCTGAAGTTCGAGCCCCAGCAGACGACGGTCTATCTGTGCGGCCACCCGCAGATGATCGAAAACGGCAAGGGAATATTGCGCCGCCGCGGCTTCCCCAAGGAATCCGTTCGCGGGGAGATTTATTGGGCCCCGCAGAATAAAGCTAGCTAAGTTCCGCTCAGGCGAGTGCGGCTCCTAGCTGGGAGCTGAAAGCTGATTGCAGACGGCATTATTCGTATCTCAGCGCCGTCATGGGATCCACCCGAGTTGCTCTGCGGGCCGGGAGGTACGCCGCGAGCAACGCCGCGCCCGTGAGCAGCAGTGGCGCCACGATGAGGGTTGCGGGATCGGCGGGGCGAACGCCGAAGAGAAGGCTCGAAATCAGCCGCGTAAGGCCCAAGGCCAAGACGAGACCGATCGTTACACCGGCGATGGCAAGGCGCAACGCTTCTTTCAGCACCAGGCGCAAGACCTCCTGCTCGCTCGCTCCCAGCGCCATGCGCAGGCCGAATTCGCGCGTGCGGCGAGAAACCGAATACGAGATCACGCCGAAGATACCCGCGGCGGCAAGGGCCAGCGCCATGGCGCCAAAAAGGCCCAGCAGCCAAGTACGCAGGTGCGCCTGCCCGAGCGACACATCGACCACCTCGAACATCCATCCGACGTCGATCACCGGGAGGTCGCGATCCACCTCATGCACCTTCGCACGGATCTCATCGGCTGCGGCGGAAGCGCTCGTCGGCGTCTTGATGATCAGGCCCACGCCCCACAGCGGCGACTGATTGAATGGCACGTACATCATGGGCCCCGGCTTCTTATCGAGCGCCGCGTCGCGCACATCTCCGACCACGCCGACGATCTCGCGCTTGACGTTGGTGTCCGGCGGAAACCCGAAAACGAGCTGCTGCCCGATCGGATCGCGATGCGGAAAGTAAGTGCGGGCGAGCTCCTCGCTGATGATGGCAACGTGCGGCGCGGACATGACATCCTGCTCGGTGAAGGTGCGCCCGCGAAGAAGGGGAATGCCGATCACGTGATAGTAATTCGGACTGACGGTAGCATAGTCCGCCGTGTAGTCCGTTCCCAGCGGCTGGGGAGGACCATCGACGATCGAGAAGGTCAAATTGCAGGATTGGTCCGCCAGCGGCATCGGAAGCGCGATGGCTGTTTCATGGAGGTCCGGTTGCGCCTGGATCCGCGCCAGGACGTCGTTTGAAAACGTTACCCACTGCTGAGGCGTCGAGTACTGGAATCGAGGCAGAGACACTTCCGCCTTCAGAATATGGCGCGTTTCAAAGCCGGGGTTGACGGCCAGCAGCGCGGCGAAGCTTCGGATCAGCAAGCCCGCTCCCACCAGAAGCACCATCGCCAGCGCGACTTCGGCAGTGACCAGAAGATTGCGCGCGCGCCGCCGCCCCTTGCCTTCGCCCGGGCGCCCGCCGCTCTCCTGAAGGGTGGCGTGAAGCCGGGGGTCGGCGGCGAAGAGCGCCGGCGCCACTCCGAACAGCAGGCTTGCCCCGAGTGAAAGGAAAAGGGCAAACGCCAGCACCGCCCCATCCACGCGAATGGACTCCGCGCGAGGAAAGCTCGGAGGCAGCAGTCCGCTGAGCCCACGAACGCCCCCAAAGGCCAGCGCGATGCCAACGGCCGCGCCGAGCAGACCGAGTACCGCGCTCTCGGTGAGTAATTGGCGGAGTATTCGCGACCGTCCTGCGCCCAGGGCCGCCCTGACTGCGAACTCTTTGGCGCGGGAAGTTGCGCGCGCGAGAAAGAGGTTCGCCACGTTGGCGCACGCGATTAGGAGCACCAGCCCGACGGCGGCGAGCAGGAGCAGGAGCGGGGCCGGAGCGTCGCCGGTCATGGCCTCTCGAAGGGTGGCGATGCGGATGGTCCGCCCCGCATCTCCGGGGTGATACCGTTGCGTCAGCCGGTTGCTGAGGGCCGCCATCTCCGCCCGGCCCTGCGCCATGGAGACCTCCGGCTTCAGCCGCGCAATGGCGGTAAAGAAACCGTTGTTGGGGCGCTTGGCAACGGGGCCGAACGAGGGATCTTGAGCGATCGGTATCCAAAGCTGTCCGCCTCGACCGTCGAGCGAGAATCGAAAACTGGCTGGCATCACGCCGACCACCGTGAACGGCCGCTTGTCCAGGTTGATCGCCTTGCCGATCAGGTCAGGGTCCGCGCCGAAGCGGCTGCGCCACAAGCCCTCGCTCAGCACCACCGCGGGCGCGGCGCCTTCTTCGTCGTCCGCGGGCAAGAACACGCGGCCCATCATCGGCGGCACGCCCAGAACCGGGAACAAGTCCGCGGTCACGTCGCCGACCTTCACCACCATGGGCTCGCCGCCCCCGGTCAGGTTGAGTTCGTGCCCCTGAACCGCGGCCATTCCGCTGAAGACGTGATTCTGCCTCCGCCATTCCTGGATCTCAGGGTAGGAGCAGCCCTCACCGTCGATGCCGGTGCGATCGTTGGCCTCGAACACCCTGACCAGTTGGCCGGGATGTGCAAAAGGCAGCGGCTTCAAGAGCACGGCGTACACCGCGCTGAAGATGGCCGTATTGGCGCCAATGCCGAGGGCGAGCGTGAGAGTCGCCACGATCGTGAATCCGGGGCTCCCCCGAAGCTGCCGGAAGCCGCAGCGAATGTCATTGACCAGTTGCTCGAGCCAGACGAAACTCCACACGCTGCGCGTCTCTTCCTTGATTTGGGTGACGTTGCCGAACTTGCGGAGCGCCGAGTAACGTGCTTCCTCGGGCGACATACCGCGGTCGATGTTGTCCTGGGTCTCGCGCTCAATGTGGTCGTGGATGTCCTGATCGAGGTCGTCCATCATGCGCTTGCGGCGGCGGAAGAAATAACTCCTACTCATTTGGCTAACCCCTCCTCTGCTCTCAGCTTTCAGCAATCAGCTCGCTGCGGTCAGCTAAAGGCGCTCTGGGCCACCGGGCCGTAGCTGATAGCTGACCGCTGGCAGCTTATCGCTTCATTCATATCTCAGCGCCACCATGGGATCCACCCTCGTCGCCCGGCGGGCGGGAACGTAGCAGGCGAGCAACGCCACGCCGGTGAGCAACGCCGATAAGCAGGCGAAGGTCAGTGGATCTCGCGGGCGGACGCCGTAAAGCAAGCTGCCCAGCAGGCGCGTGAGTGCGAAGGCGGCAAGAAGCCCGGAGCCCACACCCACCGAGGTCAGAACCAGCCCTTCCCTAACGACCATCTTCAGGATGTCTCCTCGGCTGGCGCCCAGAGCCGCGCGAATGCCGATTTCATGGGTTCGTCGGCTGACCGAGTAGGAAAATACCCCATAGATGCCCACGGCGGAGAGCACCAGGGCAATCGCGGCGAAGATGCCCAACACGGAAGCCGAAACGCGCTGCCGCCAGATCGATTCCGAGATGACATTTTCCATGGTGCGCACCTGGATTACCGGCTGGTCATGGTCAACGTCCCAGACGGCGCTGCGCACGGCGGCGGCGACGGTCGCCGGATTCCCGGCGGCGCGCACGACGAATGTGACCAGGAAGGAGGCAAAGGGAAATTGGGCATAGGGATGGTAAACTTCGGGCTGTACATCTTCTTCCGGCGACACCTGCTTGGAATCCGCCACGACCCCGACGACCAGGGCCGATTTTCCCTTCGGGCACGCATGCGGCATGAGCTGGCCCACAGGGTCTTGACCGCCCCAGTAAAGGCGCGCCAGAGTTTCGTTGACCGCGAGAACACAGGGCGCGTTTGGCTGTTCGTCGCTGGGGGCGAAATCGCGCCCCTCCTTCAATGGAATTCCCATGGCATGGAAATAGCCCGGACTCACGCTTCGCGTTGCCACATAAAAAACGTGCCCCGGCCCGCCGGCTGAGTTGGGTAGGGCGGGGAAATCCACCGAAGTGTGGAATCCCGTGAAGGGGAGATTGTTCGCCATTCCCGCCGCCCGTACGCCCGGAATGGCCCGAATTCGTTCGAGGACGGAGCGGTAGAAAACCGCGGACTGCATGCCCGGAGCATACTTGTAATTCACCAGCGGCACCCGCACGGTGAGCAGGTGATCGGGATTGAAGCCTGTCGGGGCGGCTTGCAACCGCTCGAAGCTGCGAATCATCAACCCCGCTCCGATCAACAGCGCCAGCGCCAATGCCACTTCGGAAACAATCAGCGCCCGCTGCACGCCCGATCCCCTGGCGCTCGCGGTTGAGAGCCGGCCTCGCAGTTTCATCGAGTCATTCAGATTCACGCCGGAAACGCGGAGCGCAGGCACGATTCCGACCACGGTTCCTGTCACGATCGCGAGGGCAACGGCGAACGCCAGCACTGGGAAGTTGATCGATATTTGATGCAGCGCCTGAGTCTCGATCAGATTGTACTTGGGCAGCAGGTTGACGATCCACCTCAAGCCCCATGACGCCAGCAGCAGGCCTGCCAGGCTGGCTCCTCCGGTTAAAAGGATGCACTCGATCAGCAGTTGACGAATGAGTCTCGAACGCCGGGCGCCCAGTGCCGCGCGAATCGCCACTTCCCCCTGCCGCGCGGCGCCCCGGGCCAGAAGCATGCTCATGACGTTGCAGCAGACGATGGCGAGCACGAATACCACCGCGGCGAGAAGCGCCAGAATCGCCGAGCGCAGAAGCGGAGTCAGCTCTCGCAGTTCGAAGGGCCGAACGGTGGTGGTCCATCCCGCATCGGCCTTCGGATATTGTGCGGCGAGGCGCTGGGCGGTCACGTCGAGCGCTGCTTGCGCCTTTTGCAAGGTCGTGCCCGCCTTCAATCGCGCAATCACACTGATCAGGCGGTGCTCGTGGTCGTTCTTGTCAGCGGCAGTGAAAGCGAGCGGTACCCACATTTGGGTGTTGGGTTTCGGAAATTCAAAGTCCGCGGGAGCGACCCCGATCACCGTATACGGCTTGTCGTCGAGCGCCACGGTCTTGCCGATGATTTTGTAATCCCCGGAAAAACGGTTGAGCCAATACTCATGGCTCAAAATCGCGGTCTGCGTGTCGTTCACGGCAAACGTCCGTCCGATGGCCGCATTCACGCCCAGCAGATGAAAAGCATTGGCGGAAACCGGCGAAACCCACACCTGGTCGGGATCACCGTCACCCGTCAAGACACGAAAATCGAAACTCTTGTACCCCGCAAGCTCGTCGAATGTCTGGTTCTGTGTCTGCCAGTCGTTGAAGTCTCCCGCGGAAACCCAGTCGTTTTCGCCTTTTGGACTCCTGGATTCAATTTGCACAAGTTCGGAGGGATTCCTGTAGGGGGATCCGTGAAGCAGGACTGTGTCCACGATACTGAAGATCGCCGTGTTCGCACCAATTCCGAGCGCGAGCGTGAATGCCGCCACCGTCGTGAATCCGGGATCCTTCGCCAAAGAGCGTAGGCCGAAGCGAACGTCCTGCCAGAGTTGTTCAAGCCAAACGAAGCTCCAAACGTCCCGCGCTTCTTCCTTGATTCGGGTCATGTTGCCAAATTTGCGTAGGGCCGCGTAGCGCGCTTCCTCGGGCCGCACGCCTCGCTCGATGTTGTCCTGCGCCTCCCGTTCGATATGGTCGCGGATTTCCTGGTCGAGGTCGTCCATCATGTGCTTGCGGCGGTGGAAAAATCGAGTCCAGATCATTGGGTTCCCCAGTTCTCAGCAATCAGTTTTCAGCGATCAGCTAAAGGCCCTCCGGGCCACCGGGCCGTAGCTGAGAGCTGATAGCTGACCGCTGAAAGCTAATCGCCGACAGCTTCATTCATACCTCAGCGCCACCATGGGATCGACTTTGGAGGCGCGGCGCGCGGGGATGTAGCTGGCCAAGAGCGCCACGAAGGTGAGGACCAGCGATACCACGAAGAAAGTCAGCGGGTCTGCGGGCTGCACTCCATAGAGCAAGCCGGCCATGAAGCGCGTCAGCAACAGCGCACCCGCGATTCCCACACCGACGCCCACCAGCGCCATCAACATACTTTCGCCCACCACGAGCCGCACCACATCGCTCTTCCGTGCCCCCAGCGCCACACGAATGCCAATTTCGCGGGTGCGGTGCGCCACCAAAGAGGAAATCACACCGTAAAGCCCAATAGCGCCTAATAGGAGCGCCATGCTTCCGGCGAGCGCTAACATGACCAACGTGAATGAAGTGCGTGCCATCGATTTCCGGTAGAAGTACGCCAGGGTACGAATGTCCGCGAGCGGGAGATTGGGGTCCACAGACCAGACGGCCCGCTGAATTTCCCCGATAAGGTTCCCCGAGCCGGCACGCGGGCTGCGGATGACAAAACTAACGCCACGTGGACAAAGGACGGGAACACCCTGAAAACTTGTGGTAACGAGAGGCCAGTGAACCTCGAGAGGCGGGGGCTTATTCATCCCATCGTCATGAATGTCGCCCACCACACCCACGACTTCATGCCACTCATCGGTGGCCCCCATACGGATTTGCTTGCCGATGGCCTCGGCGGGACGATGCCAATACTCCCGCGCTAGATTCTCTGAGAGCAGAACGATGGGAAGTTTGTTGTAAATGTCGTCCCAGGTAAAATCCCGCCCGGCGACGAGCGGGGCGCCGACACTGTGAAAGTATCCGGGTGAAACGAAATTGTACCAACGTATGGGCGGAAGCTTCTCTTGAAGCTCTGGGTGATCCTTTACGAACAGCGGTTCCGAACCCAGATTTCCATCCATCGGGAAAGACGTGGAGATCGCTGCTGAAGAAACACCTGGAACTGCCTCGATCTTGCGCAAAATCTGTTCCTGGATGCGGGCCACTTGTTCCGGATTCGGAGCTTCGGTGCTGGAAATAAACACGCTAAACGTTTGAACGCCTGCGGGCGGCGCGCTAAACCCCGGCTGGGCATGCACCAAGGCTCGATAGCTGCGAATCATAAGGCCGGAGCTAATCAGTAAAACAAAGGCCAGCCCCACCTGTGCGATCACCAGCATGCTCCGGGCCCGGTGGCGTTCCCGGCTGGCACCGAGAGAGCGTCCACTCTCCCGCAAGCGGCTTCCCATGCCGGCTCCGGCATATTTCAGAATGGGTACAGAGCCGAACAAAACGCTAGCGACAAGGGAGGCGGCAAGAGCGAAAAGCAGAACCGTGCTGTCGAGTCCGATTTCGGCGAGGCGCGGGAGGGCACTGGGGGCCATGGCCACTAGAATTCGCAAGCCGCCAAAGGCCACGGCCAAACCCATCCAACCGCTCGGCAAAGCCAGGGCCATGCTCTCGACCAGCAGTTGTCTGGTGATGCGGAATGGGCTAGCTCCCAGCGCAGCGCGAACCGCCAACTCCTGCCGGCGCCCCTCTACTCTCACTAGCAGGAGGTTCGCCACGTTGGCACAGGCGATCAGCAGCACCAAGCCGATTCCCCCCATCAGAAGCCACAACACCTTGCCAACATTGCCGACCACCTCTTCGCGTAGCAGCCGCAGGTCCGGCCGGATCCCTGAACTCTCGTACATCTGGCGGGAGAAGCGTGGCGGTGCCGGGAAGTTCCTCGCCACAATGGGCTGCATCCGGGCCACATCCGCATTGGCCTCCGCCAACGTGATTCCCGGCTTAAGCCTGGCGATGCCTCTGAAATAGAATCCTCCCAAGGTTGCTTGGGTGCGGTCAGGCTTGATGGGCAGGATCAAGGCCGGATTGGGTTCGTCCAAAAAACGAAAATGCCGGGGCAGCACACCAATGATTTCCCGCGGTGTACTGTCCACGATGATGGTCTTCCCCAAGGTCGAACCTGCGCCGCCCAAGGCACCCTGCCAGTAGTCGTAACTAAGCATTACGGTTTCCGGGCTGCCCGGCGAATCGTCCGACCGCGTGAACAAGCGGCCCAGAGCTGGCCGCACGCCCAGAATTGGAAGCAGGCCATCGGTCACCTCGAGAGCCCGTACATGTTCCGGCTCCCCTAGCCCGGTGACACTGACCGAATCGTCTGCGTAGACGCCGATATCTTCGAACGTGCGGTTCTGCTGCCGATAGACGAAGTACATTGATGCCGATATTCCCAGGTGGGGCACGCGAATCTTCGGGGCCGAATGCGAGACGGCCACCAATCGCTCCGCATGCGGGTATGGCAGAGGTTTCAGGAGAACTCCGTTGACGACGCTGAAGATTGCGGTGTTAGCACCGATACCGAGCGCCAAAGTCAGCATCGACACCGCCGTGAAGCCGGGATTCTTGGCTAGACTGCGCAGGGCAAAGCGAACGTCCTGCCAGAGTTGTTCCAGCCGGACGAAGCTCCAAACGTTCCGCGCCTCTTCCTTGATTCGGGTCACGTTCCCAAACTTGCGGTGAGCCGCATAGCGCGCTTCCTCCGGTGGCATACCGCGCTCGAGGTTGTCCCGCGTCTCCTGCTCGATGTAGTCGCGGATGTCCTGGTCGAGGTCGTCCATCATGCGCTTGCGGCGGCGGAAGAGTCGCGCCCAGAGGCTCATGGCATTCCTCTCTTACCGGAATTTCAAAGTGACGGCAGGGTCGATTCCCGTATTACGGCCCAACTGCCAACTACCTGCTCCCGAGACCACATTTGGACCTGCACAGGTGGCACAGGCACTCCTGCCTGTGCCCGGTGATGCACAGCGTGCATCAGGCTCTGGACACAGGCGGGAGTGCCTGTGCCACTTGCCTTGGTTCATGGTTTGCCCTCCTGCTCGGCGGGCATGAGAATCCGCGCAATGGCTCCCGCGAGTTTGCCCCACTTGCTGGTCTCAACCACCAGTTGGCGCCTTCCCTTGGCCGTCAGCCGGTAGAACTTGGCTCGGCGATTGTTTTCCGAAGTGCCTTCCTGGACGGAAATCCATCCCCGCTTGATCAGCCGGTGCAGCGCGGGATAGAGCGAGCCCTGCTCGACCTGCAGAACGTCCTCGGAGCGGAATTCGATGGCCTTGGCAATGGCGTGGCCGTGCGTTGGCCCCACCAGCAGCGTGCGGAGAATCAACAGATCCAGGGTTCCCTGTAAGAGTTCGATGCGTTCTTGTTGCTCTTTAGTAGACATACTAGGTGAAGTTACAGAGCTTCAGGTAGAATGTCAAGGGGAAAGTGGGAATGCGGGATACGGGATACGGGGAACGGCACAAGCGGCGGGATAGGGGATTTACCCACGAATAAAACCTTCACCACAGAGGCACAGAGGTCACGGAGAGAAACCCCCCGGTTTGTTGGAGTAGGCAATTCGGTTCGCCAGATTGCTGAGCTTCGGTGTTCCCTTTCGTCTTCTCTCAGTGCCTCTGTGTCTCTCCAGAAACTTCACGTAAGTTGTGGATTATTCGTAAAGGCAACGGGAAGTTTCCGTCACTATGGACCCGCCAGCCGGCGGGCAGACACTCTGTGGTGAATTCCTTATGCCAGGTGGACCAAGAAGGAGCCGGACATGCGCACCTTCATTTGCTGTTCAAAGTCCAAGTCGGTGGTGAATTCTCCCGCAATCTCCCGGCCCTTGAGCACGCCTGCCGCGGTGGCCCGAACATGAACGTGAAGGGTGACCGGCAGTTTGATCGTTCGCCAGGTGCTCAAATCCAGAGCGTCCTCGCCGGCAGGAAGCGTGCTTTTGCGGTCATAAACGAAAACATTGCGCCGCTCGGGGACGGTCGAGAGCGTGCCATCGGCGCAGGTCATTTCAAAGGCGGAAAACCCCAGCCGCTGGTTCGACTCTTGCAGCGTGCGGGTGGGGCCAAGAGTGCGGAGATAGGCGATCAGCCGCCCCTGTTCATCACGTTCGAGAGCGCCTCCGTCAATTTCCATTCTTATTTGGTTCAGCGCGGGATGATTGAGAGAGTTCGATTCGTACCGGATCATGCCGTTGGTGATTCGCTCGACCGGCCGAAGCCCGGGTCCGAGCGGCGGGACCGATTGCGTTCTCGGCTCGGGGTGATCCCGGAGGACGGCGGCGGGAGCGAGCAGGCCCTCGATTTTCTGGTATCCTTCGGACTGCGCGAGTGCCGCATAATCCAGTGCTAAGACGGGGCCCGCCCCAGGTCCCATCTTGGTTTGAAAGACATCAATTCGTCTGCCATTACACAGCGCGAAGTAAACCGCCTGCACGCCGGGATGTTGGGCATAGGCCCAAGCTTGTTCGATCGCCTCCGGGCCCAACTCGGTGTCAGGCGACTTCACCTCGATTACCCACCTGACCTTCCCTCCCGCCTCCAAGATGTAATCCGCTTTCCCCCGCAGCAAGGGGTCCTTCTTCAAGTCCCCGCGGTCCAGCAGGGCGCGGGGATAACGCAGCGACTGATCGCGGATAACGTTATGCTGGTCGCCCGAGCGATACCCCAGTCCGCGTAAGAGCGGAGCAATGATTTCTTCCCGCACATCCACTTCGTTCAGTTCCTCGAAGTTCATGGCTTCGGACATGTGACCTTACTCCTTGCCCCTCAGCTTTTGTTGAAGCCCACAGGTAGAGGGGCGGATGGCGCCTCGGCTGGCGCAGTCGCGAGATCGTATCGAGTGTCCAGACCGGCGAGGCGCGAAATCAACTGCACTGCCATCGCGGCAAATTGCACGTGGCTGTTCGCAATCGTTAGCGTAAGGTTTTCGTGGCGTTGGGTCAAGAATTCGGCGCGCGAGAATAGAACCATGTTGCGGTGCCTGGCCACGATGATTTCATTGTATCCCAGGGAATGAGCTTGGGACTTGCGGAGAAGGCGCGATTCAATCCAGAACAGACGCTCGGAGGTTAGCAATAGCCAGATTCGGCGCGGCCCGCCCTGGGCACGCTTCCAGCCGGGCAAAGCTCCCAGCAGCTTCTCGTTCGGTTCGAGCACTGTGGTGAACGTCTCGAGGCGCTCCGGAGCGATCTCAAGCAAGCTCTCCCGAAGGTCGGTGGGATGCTTCCGCCGGAAAACCCATCGAATGACCCCTCGCAGAGCTGAGCCGGCGATGCTGAAGTCAAATGCCAGCATCCTGAGAATCCGCGGACCGAAGAAAGCAAAGAGGGCCACGAAAATAACGACGATGGCCAGCATCAGCCACGGGGCGTAAACGGATAGAAGCGTTGTGGTGACCACGCCGGCGTCTTCACCGAGGCTGAGGGCAAAGTTCGCCGTCCCAAAACTCTTGGACGTGCTCATCAAGCGCAAGCCGGACTTGGTGGAGTGCGCGGCGGCCGCCAACGTTCCGCCCATCAGCATGGCCAGCACCATTTCGAACGTGTTGCTGGTATTCAGAGTGGCGCCGCTGGCCACGGCTCCGGCAATGGGCCGAAGCAACGTGTGGAGGAAGTCCCACACATTGTCGACCACCGGGAACTTCTGGGCGAGAATCTCGCAGACGGCCAACGCTCCCAGAACAAAAATAGCTTGGTCTGAGACCAGCCAGGAGAATCGGGGTGAGAGATGAACCACGTGGCCAAATCGCGCAAAGAGAGCGAGAAGGAAAAGCGGCAGATAGGTGTTGACGCCACTCGAGAGTGCCAAGCCCCACGGAAGCCCGCTGATCATCTCAACCTCGTGTTAAAGGAAGCCTGCTCCCTGCATTCTCACATTGCCCGCAACGGGAAGCAAGTGGCGCGCTGGGAGACCTCTGGGAGCGCGGGCATCCTGCCCGCTGAAGCGTGGGCGTCCCGCCCGCGCCGGAAGATTCACGCCCGCGAACTCGGCGTCCTACGTCCCAGGACCCTCGGCCCCCGCAAGTCTGTCAAGCATCCTAGCCCGCTCCGGATGCAGGTGATAAGCCACAAGGGTTTCCGGCCAGAACGTGACCCTCATCTTGGCAATCCGCCCGTTGGGGAATAAGCGCCCTAACTGCCGGGCCGAGAGCAATCCCAATTCTTGGACGGTCCCCTTGGGAATGTGCGTCCCCAACACTCGGTTGTATTGCATCTGCACCGGCCGAGGCAAAAACTGAAAAAACGGCAAGTGATGATGCGTTTCGAAAGGGTACCAATAATTGGGCGTGGTCACAAACCAGCTCTTTCCCACACGCATGATTTCTTGGGCGAATTTCTCCTGACGGCCCGCGCCGAGTATGTGCTCGATCACCGCGTTGGAAAATACCAGGTCGAAACTCTGGTCGGGGAAGGGAAGCGCGCAGCCGTCGAATTGTGCGTACGTGGGTTGGGGATAATGCCGTCGCGCCGCCTGGATCTCGCCGGCCTCGTATCCGCCCGCCACAATCCGCTCCGGGAACGGGTAAACGTCTTCCAGCGAGTATTGGAGGAATACCTCGCCGCTCGCGCCCACGTCGAGCACGCGATCTTCTGGGCGCGGACGAAAAACGCTGTTGAGCAGGTCGAATTTCTTGGTCCGCGACCTGTAGCTAAGGTTCTTGAGAACTCGCCGGAACGATGAATCTTTGGTTTCCGCCACGTTGTCTCCGAGGAGAGATAGTATATGGAAATTCTCGCGTGTCCAAACGAGTGTTGCCAAGTTGCCGATCAGCATGACCCCTGAACCGTGAGCGCCGGACAGTGTTGGGCTTTAGCGGTTTACCCACAATGCGCGCGAGCCTTCGTCCCCCCATCTCGTCAAACTTACTCCAAAGTTGGAACCAGGGCCGAGTCGAAGTCCGCGAAGTTTCCTCAGGTCCAGCGAACTGGAGGCGAAATCAAGCAGGGCGCCGGAGAAAAATCAGAGCACCTTTTTCCGTTGATTATCGGGCAGCCTGTCGGGCTCGACGCTAGGTTCGGAGGCAAAATTGCTGGTCTAATAGTTGGTTGAGTCGAATTGCGCACCCGCGGCGGGTGGGTAAGTCGCTCCCGCAGGCTGGAAGTCGCGAGAGGAAGAGACGAATTGACCCCTTCGAAAGCCGTACAAAGCGAC
>CAZCVY010000039.1:0-46041 GCA_964501985.1 uncultured Acidobacteriota bacterium
GGCACGCCTCGATTGTCGGAACTGGCGCACGCACTGCCGGATTTTCGCAGCCTGATCACGGAACTGGGCGGCAAGATCAATCCCGACGGCACGCTGGACTCCTCGGCGAGCGCGGAGTTGGGGCGCGTCCGCAAGGCCATCGAGAGAGCCAAGGGTGAAATCCAGTCGAGCCTTGAGCGAATGCTGCGGCGGTTCACCCAGGACGACGTGCTCCAGGACGCCGTCGTGACCATCCGCAACGACCGCTTCGTCATCCCCGTCCGCGTGGAGGAAAAACGGCGCGTCCAGGGGGTGGTGCACGGGACCAGTTCCTCCGGCGCGACGGTTTACATCGAACCGCTTGAGACTCTGGCGCTGAACAACGACCTGGTGGAGCTGCAGGACCGCGAATTCGCCGAAGTCCAACGCATCCTGGGTGAGTTCACGCGCAAACTGCAAGAGCGCCGCGAAGACCTGAGGCGCTCCGCCCATATCTTGGCCGAAATCGACTGGGCCTTCGCCAAAGGAGAGTTCAGCAAACAGTTCGACTGCTGCATTCCGGAGGTGCACCCGGAACGGGCAATTTGTTTGAACGGTTTTCGCCATCCGCTTCTCCACGTTGCGCTGAGGACGTTCGCCGACCGCCTCGTCCCACTCAGCCTGGAAATCAAGAATCCGAAAAAGCTGATGATTATCAGCGGGCCAAATACCGGTGGGAAGACCGTCGCCCTGAAGGCGGTGGGCATTGCGGTGCTGATGGCGCAGGCGGGCATTCCCGTGCCTGCGAGCGAAGTGAAGCTGCCGCTGTTCGGGCGCGTGCTGGCGGACATCGGCGACCAGCAGTCGATCGAGGCGAACCTCAGCACGTTCTCCGCGCATGTGAAGAACATCGAAGCCATGGCGGAAGTCGCCGGCCCGAACGACCTGGTGCTGCTCGACGAGATTGGAGCCAGCACCGAGCCCAACGAAGGCGCGGCGCTGGCCGTCGCCATTCTCGAACACTTTCGCCAGCGCGGCGCAATGACGATGGTGACTACGCATCATTCACGGCTGAAGGCCTATGCCGCGGAAACCGCTGAGGCCCTGAACGCCGCGATGGAATTCGATGAAGCAACTCTGGAACCCACTTATCGGCTGCTCGTCGGCTTGCCGGGAAAGTCCAGCGCCCTCGACACCGCCGCACGGCTAGGCTTGGAACCCAGCATCGTTGAAAAGGCGAGATCCCTGCTTGATCCTGCCGACGCCGAGGCCGCTACGCTGGTCGCAGAGCTGCACCGGCAACGCACCGAGATGGAACGCAAGCTCGGCGAGATGGAAATCCAGAAGCAGGACTTGCAAAAGCGCCACGAACAATTGGAGCGTCAATTCCAGCAAGAACGGCGCACCAAGCTGCACGAGCTCGATTCCCGCCTTGACAGCACCCTGCGGCAATACGCGAAGACGTGGGAACAATCGCTCGAGGAGTTGCGCAAGCAAGCTGCCCCCGCCAAGGTCGTTTCGCGCGGCGAGAGGAAAGCCAGCGGCTTGGTGCGGGAAGCGCGAGAGGAGTGGAACTCCCAGGTGTTGGAAGCGCTCGGCGAACCCGCTACCGCGGCTCAGGAACCTCAAGTGGCGCGACCCGTTGCGGTCGGTGACCAGGTGAAGCTAACGAATGTTTCCACTCCGGGTACGGTTACCGCAATTCTTGAGGACGGTCAAGTTGAAGTGGCCGTGGGGCATATGAAAATGCGAGTTGGCAAAGACGAAGTAAAGCTCATCGTTGCGGGTGGCAAGACGGTGCCGGATGCACCCGCAGCCTCATCGAGCAGTGACGAGGTTCCTGAGGAGTTTAATGTCATCGGGGAAACGGCGGAAGAGGCCCGCGAGCGCGTGGACAAGTTCCTCGACCAAGCGTTTCTAGGCGGGCGCTCCCGGCTGCGTATTATTCACGGCCACGGGAAGGGCATCCTGCGCAGGACCCTGCACGAGATGTTCTCCCATCATCCTCACGTCGAAAAATTCTATGCGGCCCCGCCCCACGAAGGCGGTGGCGGAGCGACGATTGTCGAACTCAAGATTTGAATACGCTCAATTTCGGGCGTCTTCACGCAGAGATGTGGGTGGAACTACGATTTGCCGGGAGAGCCTGATTCGATGAGTGGGTTACTTTAGCCGTTATATTACCGCTTGAGCTTGCGGCGGTGGTTGCCCTTACGCAGGCAATTGCGCACAATCTGGACTAATTCGTCCGAATTAATGGGCTTATTCAAGTACTCCGTTGCACCGGCATTCATTGCTTCCAGGTAAGTATCCACCTCGCCGTACGCGGTAAGGATAATGACCGGAACTTCGCTCCCGCCGGTGCGAATGGCTTGGAGTATGCTCATCCCATCACAATCGGGCATCCGTAAATCGCAAATGATCAAATTAAAAATGCCCGACCGCAGAAGTCCAATGGCATCGCAGGGGTTTGAGGTCGCTGTAACAACGAACTTCTCACCGGACAAGATCCGCTGAAGGACGCGTAGGAAGTGAGGGTCGTCATCAATAATGAGGATGCGACCCGTGATTTCCTCACTTATCGCCCCGCCTGCTCCTGGCCTTTCCTCCGGCTCGGACTGTTCAACCGCATCCCACATCACACGAGTACCTGTCTCGCGTGGTTTAGTCGTCATCACGCTCATCTAAGTGTGATGCACGTGAGGAACCAACTTCGAAAGGACCTCGCGGGGGGAAATGTGCCGTGTCAATATCCCGCCACATGGTCGGAAGGGGAAACCGCACCCATGGGCATCAGAGCTTGGGTGCGGGTCCTTCCGAAGGAAACGGGAGGCGAGCACTTTGTTCAGGTGCCAGACGGTAGCCGTGTTTATAGGAAAAAAGAAAATTACGCAGCTCGCCGAGTTGACCCAGCCCCGTCCTTTTTGCCCAGACGACGGCGGATCGTCCGAGGGTTGATCTGGAGCATTTGCGCGGCGCGCAGGCGATTGCTGCGCGTGTACTGCAACATCGTGCGGATCACCGCGTCATGGATTTCCCGCATAGGGGTTCCAATCGAGAAAGTAAGGGTGAAGGTAGGTTGCATTTCCATGGGAGTAACCTCCTTAAATGGAGTTACAGGCCTTGGACCAGCAACGAATTCCTTCACGTCGGCTGGGCCACGAACGGTAGTAAATGGTTTCATCAATGCCTCCTGCGATTATGAGACGTTCTCTCACACCGCCCTTTTGTCAGCATTTTGAGTTCCTTTCTGTCCGCACATATGTTCTTCAAAGTAAGCAGGCGGCGCAACTCGAACCGAGGAAAACGGACAAATTGAGTATCCACGCGCAATTCCTTGTGGCATTTGCCCCAAATTTCGAGTAACGCGGAGCCAAGAACGTGCGGCAAATGGTCTGGGGCCTTCTATTTCTCCTCCATTATCAGAGGATTATGGCGCATGGACGTTTTTTCCGGGCTGGCAACAGAGATGCCGAGTAGGGTGATCTCAAGGCAAGCAAGACTCGGGGAAGCCTTCGAACCAGGAGCGCTTAATGGCTAGTCATCAATCCAGTTTCAATAGGTTTCTGCAGTTCCTAAGCTCGCTGAACTGCGGATTGTTCTTGCTCGGATTGTTGGGAATATCGATGATTCTGGGCACTTTCATTCTGCAAAGGCCCATGGCGCAGGAAGGGCAAATCGAGCAGGTGTATGCTCCACAGATCGTTCGTCTCTTGAGCGCGTTAGGGCTGTTCGACGTCTTCCACGCTTGGTGGTTCATCCTTCTGTTGGGTCTTTTGGGAGCCAATATCACGCTCGCGTCGATCGAGCGTTTCCCCCAAGTGTGGCGGCTGTACGCGCGGCCACATTTCATGGCAGACGCGGGGTTCGTCCGAGCTTTGCCATTCCAACGCGAGATTCCGCTAGGTCCGCGCACCCCTGTGGAAGCGACAGCGTTAGCTTCGCAGAAGCTTGCAGGACTAGGGTACCCGCCGCGGCCGGACGTCCTTTCGAAGGGAACGCTCTACGTGGAAAAGCACCGCTTGGTACGCCTTGCTCCGTACGTGGTGCATGCAAGTCTACTCATTATCTTTGCGGGGGCAATCTTTGATGGAACGCGTGGTTTCAAAGGGTACATCAGTCTGCGGCCAGGCACGAGCACGAATGATGTCGAACCTCTCGCCGTGGCAGGGGCTCATCACCACCTTAGTTTCAGCCTGCGTTGCGACGCGGCGGGCATGGATCCATACCCTGACGGTTCTCCGCGCCAATACTGGAGCCAATTGGCCGTCCTGGAAAATGGCCGCGAAGTAATGAGGAAGAAAATTCACGTGAATGATCCACTCACTTACAAGGGAGTGCGATTTTTCCAGGCAACGTACGTTCCTTCGGGAGTTCCGCGCAAGCTCGTCATGGAAGCGGATTGGCAGGAAAACGGCGCGCAGAAACACCAGGTGCTGACCCTGGCTCCAGGGACGCCAGCGCCGCTGGGTGACCAAGGCGCCGCCGTCGCGCTAGTCGATTTCGTTCCCGACTACGTGTTGTCGGGCAACTCGATCACCTCGAGGTCGGACGATCCGCGCAATCCCGCCATTCACCTACAAGTCGGGCGGCCGCTCAGCGGAGTCACCAATGCCTGGGTGCTGGCCAAGTCGCCGGAATTGCATCCCCCGAACGACACCGGCATCAAGTTCCGCTTTGTGAGTGTGGAGATGGACGCGATGACGGGCTTGCAGGTGGCGCACCAGCCCGGGCAGTGGCTGATCTGGGCCGGGTGCCTGCTTTTGACAACGGGATTGATGATGGCCCTTTATCTTTCCCACATCCGCATTTGGGGCGTCGTAGGGAAGGACCGCAAGGGGCAGCCGGCACTTTTGTTGGGTGGGCAGCCCAGCAAGTATCGTGAGAATTTCGAGCGCAAGTTCAACGAACTGGCCGATGCGATCGAATCAACTTTAGTGCAAATTCCAGAAGAGGTGGGCGAGAACGCCCCGGCGGCATAGTGGATAAACCGCAAAGCCCCGCGACAGGGCGGTTTCTTCGCGGACGGCCGATAGGGCCAGAAACAGACAATAGGTCCGCACCCGTCAACCCTCAGCAAGCGCACCGGACGAAGCATGAAGAAGGAGGAGGAAGTTATGGCGAAAGTGATAACCCACACCACGGAGCGCAGCCAGCTCAGCGCCGCAAGTTGGATTCTGCTGGTGGTTAGCGTGGCGTCTTTTACGGTCCTGGCGATTTCTGTCCCCCATCTGATCAGCGACCAGGGGTGGTTTGTAGGCGGAAGAGCGGGCGAAAAGTTCCTTTTTGTGGCGCTCGTTGCGTATTTGGGCGCATCGGTCTTATACGGATCTTCGGTGGCCATGCGCCAGGCGGAATTATTGCAGGGCGCGGTTTTACTTTCGCGCGGCGGCCTGTTGCTGCACACGATGGCCATTCTGGCGCGCTGGTCGAGTTCCGGCCATGCCCCGCTTTCGGACATTTATGAGATGGTGCTGGTGTTCTCCTGGGCGGTGGTAGCGTTGCACGCCCTGGCGGAATGGCGGTTGAAGCTGCCCTTCCTGGGAGCGATCACGCTTCCCATCGCGGCCCTGGCGCTGATTCTGATGCAAGTGCTGCCGGGAGAAATCCGTCCGCTGGTGCCGGCCCTGCAATCCACCTGGCTGCAGATTCACGTGACGCTGGCGATGTTGAGCTACGCGGGCTTTACGATCTCGTTTGCCGTGGCGCTCCTCTATCTGGTCAAGGACGGCGTCACCCCCCGCAATTTCCTGACGTGGTGTTCGGGCCTGATCGTCGCGGTTTACGGGACGGTTGCGGCCACGTCGGTAAACGGCAGCATGGCGCTTTCGATGGCGGGGTGGGACCCGGTAGCGCATCAGAAGGTCATGCTAACCCAGCACAAGGCGCTGATGGTGCCGCTCGAATCGCTGGGCTGGCCATTCGTGGTCGCCCTGGCGCTGGCCGCCGCCACCCTCATTCTGAACCTCATGGCCACATATTCGCCCCAGGCGGAGCGGTGGGAAAAGCCTATGCGTTGGGCGTTCCTCGCGTCGATTGGAGCACAGGCGCTCGCCTTGGCGCTGTTGCTCGCGAAGGTCAGCGGCGGACCGTACTTCGTCGCCGAGTATTCCCAAAGCTTTGAAGTCCGGCTGGTGGATAGCCCGTTCCTGCTGGCTGGAGTCGCGACGGCCTTGTTTGCCTCGATTGCATGGAAAGTGCTGGACTGGAAGTATGACTCGATTGTCGGCTACCTGCCCAGCCGCGACTCGCTGGACAGCCTGATTTACAAGACGGTGGCGATTTCCTTCCCCTTGCTGACGTTCATGATCATCGCCGGAGCCTACTGGGCCAACCGCACCTGGGGAACGTACTGGAGCTGGGACCCCAAGGAAGATTGGGCGCTGATTACGTGGCTGACCTACGCAGGCTACATTCACATGCGGCTCACCCGCGGATGGCGCGGCCGTCGCTCGGCCTATTTCGCCATCATCGGCTTCGGCATCGTGATGTTTACGTTCTTCGGCGTGACCTACCTGCTGCCCGGATTACACTCCTACGCGTGAGCGAGTCCAAGCGAAGCGGCTGCGGATAAGCAGATTACTGAAACGGGACGGGCGGAAGTCTAGGGAAGCGGCCTTCGCTTGGATCTTGGGCTAAGCGTTCCTACGCCCGGTTTGCCTCCCCTTTTCCACTTGTCCGCGAAGTAGAGCCTAACGAGCGCACTGGCGGCAGCGACGAGGACCACGCCGATATACAGCCAACCTCGGGGTCCGGGAAGGACAAAGTAGATCGAGGGGCCGGCGAATCCTATCATCAAGAGGACGGTTGTTACGCTCAGCAAGACGGCCGCGATGATGGCCCGGTCCGCCCCGAGGTCTCGATAGGGTCGACGTCTTCGGCGTGAATTGCTGGCACGCATCTTCTACTCCGGAGGTCCGCTCTCGGGCATCGGATGAAACCGCAGCACCTTGGCAGGATCGGCGTGCCTCGTGCCATGGCCATTTTGGCCATGACCTAAGAGAAAGCAGAATCCGCGTCCGAATGCGGGCAGGATGCCCGCGCTCCCACACGCTTAAGGTTCCCTTCCGGATTTCACGTAACCCAAGAATCGCCGGGCCAAATTGCTGATCCGCCCGGCCTGGCGAAGGCGAAGCGCTTCGGGGGGGAGCAATTCAGTTCCGATGCCGAGCGCCGCGGCACCCGCGAAGATGAATTTGGAAGCGTTCTTTTGACTCACGCCCCCCGCGGCAATCAGAGGGATCTGTGGGAACATTCGATGCAGGGATCGAATGTAGGTTTCGCCGCCGATTTGGGCGCAGGGAACGACCTTCACCAGGTCCGAATGCGCCTCCCACCCGGTCATGACTTCGGTTGGGGTTAGCGCTCCCGGAAACACCGTGACGTCCTGTTTTACCGCGAAGTCGATCACCGCAGAATTCAGCCCGTCGCTGGTTAGGAACTTCGCTCCCGCATCAAGACACTGGCGCGCGAGGGCGGTGTCCGTCACTCCTCCCGCTCCCACGACGATGTGGGGAACCTTTTTCACTAAATGCTCGATGACCTCGGTGGCTCGAGGTACGGTTAAAGTGATTTCGATGACCGGAATCCCGCCTGCGGCGACCGCCTCGGCGGCGAAAAGAGCTTCGTCCGCCGAGTACACCCGGATGGCGGCGACAATGCCGGTTTCCTCAATCAGAGCGCGCACCTTTTTCGAAGTCATGGAGCATTTCCTTTCTTCGCTCCCCATCGCCTTTTCGGGCCTGCGGAGCTTTGCGGCAGCTTGCTGCCGCCTTCCTTCCCGTGAGCTTACTCGCGGGATTTCGAACGCGCGCCCGATTGCCCTCCGGAACGCAGGATGAGTGTAAAGCGACCGCCTGCGAGCTGGCTGGTGAAAGAAGCGGCAGCTTGCTGCCGCCCTCCTTCCCGGGAGCTTACTCGCGGGATTTCGAACGCCCACGCCCGATTGCCGTCCGGCACGCGGGATCGGAGTAGGGCGACCGCCAGCGAGCTGGCTGATGAAAAAGCGGCAGCAAGCTGCCGCACTCTAAAGCTTCGCCCCGTCGAAGGCGCGTCCGTATAAAATCAATTCTTGGGCACATCCGGGCGATTCCACCATCCGCCCCCTAGAGCCTGAAATAGCGCGGCAGTATCAGCGTAACGATTGGCCTGCGCCTGCACGAGGTTGATCACCGCTTGCTGATACGCTTGTTCGGCACTTAAGAGCGCCAGATAGCTGGCATAGCCGGACTGATACTGTTTCTTGGACAGTTCCAGGGTAACGGCGGCGGCGTCCTTGGCGGCGGCGTCGGCCTTCAGGCTGTCGGCATCGTGGTAGAGTGCGTGCAGCGTGTCCGCCACGTTTTGGAAGGCGGTCAGCACGGTGCTGCGATATTGTTCGGCGGCCTCGGTGTAGGCGGCCTGCGCGGCGCGCTCGCGGTGCTTTAGCGTGCCGGCATCATAGATGGGTTGCGTAATCCCCGCGGTCAAATCCCAGAACCCATTTCCGTGTGAGAACATCCTGGTGATGGAATCCGGAGAGCTGCCTGCATCGGCGGTCAGGTTAATCGTCGGGAGGCGATTGGCAACGGCGACGCCGATGAGGGCGCTTGCAGCGTGGAGATTCTCCTCCGCCTGCCGCACGTCCGGGCGCTGCTCGACGAGTTTGGAAGGAAGGCTTAGCGGCAGTTCCTGCGGCAATTGCAGACTGGAAAGTTGAAACTTTTCGGCGGGGTCATTTTGCGGGAACGCGCCGGCTAGCACCGCCAGCGCGTCGCGTTGCTGCGCCAATTGCTTCAGCAGCGGGGGCAAGGTCGCCACGATTTGCGCGAGCTGCGATTCCTGAGCGGCCACGTCGAGCTCGCTGGCATACCCTTTGTGATATTGCTCGCGTAGGATTTTCAGGATGTCAGTATTGATGGTTATCAGCTCATCCGTGGCGGCAATCTGCCCCCGCAAGGAGGCTTCCTGGATGGCCCCGGCGGCGACGTTGGAACTCAGCGTGATATGCGTCGCGATCAAGGCAAACCGCGCCTGCTGCGCCTGGGCCTCGAGCGATTCCACAGTTCGTCGGTTGAGACCGAAAACGTCAGGCACGAAGGCGACGCTCACCTCGGGCGTATAAAGGCTGTAATTTTGGATGTTGGCATTGAGTGCAGGCGAAACGTCCTGCGCGGTCCTCCCTCGGGTCGCCGTAAAACCTCCGGTAACGCTGGGATAGTAGAAACCTCGTTGGGCCAGCACATTTTCCCTGGCGACGAGCAAGGCCGCCTGTGCTGCCTTGAGGTCGGGATTGGCTTTCAGCGAGCGCTCGATCAAGTCGGCAAGGGGCTGCGAGTGAAACAGATTCCACCACTCGCCCGGAATGTCTTTTCCGTCCACCAAGCGCTGCGCCTCTCCCCCGGCAACGTTTGGCGTGGTGTTGGAGGAGGTGATCGGCGTAGGAGTGTAACCGCCGACATTGGGCGCGGCAGGCTTCTTGAAGTTTGGCCCTACCACGCATCCGGCGCTCAGCAGCAGGGCTGCGATCACGATGAAGTGGAGGGCGCGCAATTTGCGAGTGCGAAACATAGATTTGATTCCTTGGCACCCTGCTTCGTAGCGCGGGCGTCTCGCCCGCTGGGGCGTGGGCATCCTGCCCGCGCCATTCGCGAGAGCGGGACGCTCTCGCCACAGCGGGCGGGACGCCCGCGCTACAGACTGCCTCGGCCGGCTAATGCCGGCGGTTGATGGCCGTGCCGTTGATCGTTCCAGTGGCGCTGCGATTTAAATTCGACAATCCACTTACCGCTGCCGGGTTAGGGCCGCGATGGCGAACGTTGCTTACTACAGGTGCGGCAGGTCGGGCGACACCTGGCGTCCGAACTGCCGCGCTGTTGTGGGCTGTTCCGCTCGGGATCAATCCGCCTTTTGCCGCTGCAACCGGTTTGTTTGAGCCCGATTGATTCAGAGGCTGCCCAGACCGGGTACGCGGTTGGCTCTTCGGAAGTGGGTGAGAGCGCTCGACCTTGCTCAGGCTCGCTCGGTTGAGCGGATGACTCGAGTGAGAAGTAGGGGCGCGGTCGCGATTTTCATCCACAGCGTTCCTTCGAACGGACTGTGCCGCGCCCCAAGGCGCCGCGCTGATCACCAGGAAAAGCAGACATGCGGTTTTCATTCCGGTTGAACCTTTGCTTTAGGGTCATGCTCACGATCTTGGCCGATGAATATCATTCTCAGTGCGGGCACGGCGAGAAGCAGCATGACGGGCCCTACCAGCATGCCGCCCACGATCACCGTGGCGAGCGGGCGCTGCACCTGACTGCCAATTCCCGTAGAAATGGCGGCGGGAAACAGGCCAATGCAGGCCGAGAGCGCTGTCATCAGCAGCGGACGCATGCGGGTGCTGGCGGCCCGGTACATCGACTCCACGGGCGCAAACCCCTTCTCCCTTTCATGTTCGAAAAAGGTAATCATCAGGATTCCGTCCATCACCGACACGCCGAAGAGCGAGACAAAGCCGATGGCGGCGGAGATGCTGAAATGGAGGCCGGAGACATAGAGCGCCAGGATGCCGCCCACGATCGCGTCGGGGATGCCGGCGAGCGCCAGAAGGGAATCACGGAAGTTATTGAACAAGCCGTAGAGCATCCCGCCAATCAGCACGAAGCTGATGGGCACAATGACGTACAGGCGCGCCTTGGCTTCCTGAAGGTCTCCAAACTCGCCGGCCCACACCAGCCGGTATCCCGGCGGAAGTTTCACGTTGTCCGCGATGCGCTTCTGCGCCTCCTCCACCGTGCCCCCCAGGTCGCGGCCCCGGACGCTGAACTTGACCGGGATGAAGCGTGTCACGGCCTCGTGGTAAACCCAAGATGCTCCTGTGTCTAGTGTGATCGTCGCCAGTTCGCTCAAGGGGATATAGGCATTGGCTCCGGTGGGAGTTTGATAGGCCACTTTGATGTTGCGGATTTTATCAATGCTTTCACGGGATTCGGGTGTATAACGGACGACGAGATCAAACGCCCGGTCGCCTTCCAGAACGGAACTCGCTACGGCTCCCCCCATGGCCGCTTGCACCACCAGGTTCACATCACCGGAATTCAGGCCATAGCGCGCCGCCTTGGCCCGGTCCACCTTGATGTTCAAGTTGGGCTGTCCGAGAACGGGGAAGATTCCAAGGTCCTCGATGCCCCGCACCTTGGCCATTTGGTCTCGGATCTGGTTGGCAAGGTTGGTGATGGTTACGAGGTTGGGGCCGACGACCTTGACCGAATTGACGCCTTTGACGCCCGAGATGCCCTCCTCGATGTTGTCCTCAATGTATTGGGAGAAATTGAAGACGACCCCCGGCAGTTCGTTATTGAACTCCGCTTGAATCTGATTGGTTAACTTATCCTTGGTTAAACCTTTGGGCCATTCGTCAAAAGGTTTGAGGGGCGCGAAAAGCTCGACGTTGGAGAAGGGCGAAGCGTCGCTGCCATCGTCCGGGCGGCCATGCTGTGAAACCACCGTAAGAACTTCCTTGTGGCGCAGAAGAATCTCGCGCATTTTTTTGGTGGCCGCCTCGCCATCTTGCAGCGAGAGGGTGATGGGCATGGAAGCGCGGATCCAGAAATTGCCTTCCTCCAAGTGGGGAAGAAACTCGCTGCCGAGTTTCGGTGCGATAAAGAAGAACGTTCCCAATAAGAGGGTGAGTTCGAGTCCCACCACCAGGAAGCGATGATTCAGGGAAAAACGCAGGGCGGGATTGTAGATCCGGTGCAACGTGCGGACGACGAAGGTTTCGACTTCCTTCACGTTTTTGGGGAGCAGGAAGGAAGCGATGACCGGGGTGACGGTGAAGGTGGCGATCAAGGCGCCGGCCAGGGCGTAGCCGTAGGTGCGCGCCATGGGGCCGAAGATTTGACCCTCAACTCCCTGCATGGTGAATAAGGGCACGAACCCGGCGACGGTGATGAGCGCCGAGAATAGAACGGCTTTGTCCACCTGCATGGCACTGATCAGAATCAGCCGCAATCGATCCGTCCATCCGTGAATGGGGGTCGGCTCTTCCGTGGATCTGGTGGGGTCAGGCCCCCACGCCCCTTCCGCCAGGCGATGCAGCAGACTCTGTTTCTCTTCTGTGTCGCGCTGAAAATTCTTGAAGATATTTTCCACCAGGATCACGGCCGAATCTACGATGATGCCAAAATCCACCGCGCCTACTGACAGCAGGTTGGCGCTTTCGCCCTGCATCACCAGGAGAATGGTGGCAAAGAACAGCGCGAACGGGATGTTCAATCCCACGATGGTGGCGCTGCGGAGATCACCAAGGAAGATCCATTGGATCAGGAAAACCAGAAGGCATCCGAAAATCAGGTTGTGCAGAACCGTGTGCGTGGTGATGGCGATCAAGGAGGAGCGGTCGTAATAGGGAACGACTTTGACTCCCGGCGGCAGACTCCCATCGTGGTTCAGCTTTTCGACGGCCTCTTTGACCTTGGGAATCATGTCGGAGGTCTTTTCCGTTCGCCTCATCACCACGATCGATCCCACAATGTCGTCATCGTTGTCCTTGCCCAGAATGCCCAGCCTGGGCCGAATGCCGACCACCACATTGGCGACATCGCGGACCAGCACCGGCACGCCGTTAGTCTGGGCCAGAACAATATTCTGGATGTCGTCTACCTTGTAACCTTGGCGCAAATCATCATTGCCACCATCATCAATCAGACCGACGCCGCGGATATTGATCGACTGCTGGCCAAGTCGGATTTCGCGTCCCCCGACATTAACATTGGCGTTGCCCAGCGCGGTCAGGATTTGGGGGACGGTGACGCTGTAGGCTTCCAGCCTGTGAGGGTCTACCTGGACATCGAATTCCTTGGTCGGTCCGCCCCAACTATTGATGGCGGCAATACCGGGAATGGTCAGGATCCGGCGCGCCACGATCCAATCCTGGACGGTGCGGAGATTCGCTATTCCGAAGTGCTTAGGGCCGACAACCTGATAGCGATAGATTTCCCCCGTCGAGCTGTTCGCTTGGATATCGGGCACCAGGCCGCCGGGCAGGCTGACGTTCTGTGATATCGCCACCGATGCCTGGGCGTAAGCGAAGTTATAGTCCACGCCATATTTGAAGCTGACGCGGACAAAGGACAATCCGTAAAACGAGGTCGAACGGATGATGTCGATTCCGGGCGTGGTGTAAAGCCCAATCTCCATGGGGATGGTGTAGTAACGCTCCATCTCCTCGGCCGAGAGGCCCGGCGCCTGCGCGGTGATTTCCAGAATCACGGGCGTGGGGTTGGGATACGCCTCAATATTCAGCATCTTGAAAGCGATGAATCCGGCGAGGGCAAACAACACCAGGCCCAGCGCCACAATCGGGCGGCGGCTTAGGCAAAACGCGATGAGAGTTTTAAACATAGGGTCTCGACTTTCATGCGGTTTTAGGGGCACGGCTTGCCGTTCCCGTACAACCGCGCGAGCGATTCGCCTTTCTAATCGCTGGGCGGCGCTTCCAGCATGTTGTCAAGAAACACGGCACCCTCGGTCACGGCCAGCTCTCCGCGCTGTAAACCGGCGAGAACCTGAACCTGGTTGTCCCTGCGCAGTCCGGTCTTGAGAACTCTTTGCACAAAATGGCGGCGGTCGGTCGTCACCCAAGCCGTCATGGTGCCGTCGGATTCGCGGACAACTCCATCGGCGGGTAGGTAAATCGATTCCACCGGGTTGTGGACGCGGATGACGAAGTTCGCGAGCATGCCCGGGCGCAGCTCGTTGTGGGGGTCCGAGATCTCAGAACGGATCGTTACGCGATGCGTGTTGGGATCAACCGTTTCGTAGATCTTCGAAACTCTCCCCTTAAACACACGGTTGGGATAGGACATCACTCGGACCTCAACCGGCTGGCTCAAATGAAAAAGCGGAATCTCACTCTCCGCCACGTCCGCCAGCATCCACTTGATCGAAACATCCGCCACCGAGTAAGGCGCCGGGAGGTTTCCCGGCTGCACCAACCATCCCGGCTGCGCGTTCTTCGTGGTGATTTTGCCATTAATGGGACTGCGCACGACCAGCGCGGGATCGATCTTGCGCGAGGTGATCATTTGATCGATTTCGGCATCCGTCTTGCCGAATACGCGAACGGCGTCCCGCGCCGCCTTCAGAGCCCCCTCGGCGGTCTGTTCATCGGAGGTCGCCTGTTCCCTCTCGCGCTCGGCAACCCCACCCAGTCCCTGGACGCGCGCCAACTCCTTGGTGGTCAGGACATAAGTCGCGGCTGCGCCGATGAGTGTTGACTCCGCCTGGATCAGGTCAGGGCTTCGGATGGTATACAGGGGCTGGTCCTTCTGCACCTCGGCGCCAAGTTGCCCCAGGGTGTCGATGATGGTCCCCTGATAATCCGGAAAAACCTGAACGGACAAGTCTTCATCATAATCAATGCTGCCTACCGCCTCCTCCTCAACGGGAAACATGTAGGTCCCCACGGGCTCGACCTTGATCGTGTTGAGTTGGCTTGGCGACAGGTCCAAGGCGGCGGGTGCGTCGGGTTTCGCGGCAGCTTGCGGCGAATCGGCGTTCGTGGCCTGACCTCGACTGCGCCCGGATTCCACCAGCCCCGTGGCCACGACAATCGCCGCCGTCACCAACACGACAACAACTCTCTTGCGGATGTGAACCGGATATTTCATCGTTTTCCTCCGACCGTCAGAGGTGTTTGCACTGTGAAGGCTGGACCCTAGAGACGGCGTTACTATGCGGCGAAGTTATAAGACTAACGCCGTACCCCACCCTCTTCCAGTTATCTTCCCGGCAGCCCTGCCTATCTTTCGGACGCTGCCAACTTTAGGCGGCAGCTTGTGTGGAAGGCATAAGCAAGGCACAAGGATTTTGTGACGGGTGAGGAAATAGATTCTATTAGCGGAATAACCATATGTGTTGGCATATTACCATGTTTGAGCACCGTTCGTTCCAAATTGGATTATTTTATGGCCAGTGGCTTGATATCGTTCGGCCAACCCGACCCTATCTTTTGGCCATTCGTGCAGCGGCAGGCGGGAGATTTGGTAGAATGGGATTCCGTGGCCGGTCCGGTTCAAATGAAAACATCGGTGGGCGCTATGCGGGCGGACGCGAAATGGTCTCATTCTTCCTCCGGTTAAGCCGCAGCAGACTTCTCGTTGTCGCCGCGACGATGATCCTGGCCGTCGCCCTCGTTGACTGGCGCGTTGAGCTGAACGTCTCTTTCGGCTTCCTCTATCTTTTCCCCATGCTGATCGTGGGGAGCTGCCTGCTGGGGTGGCAAGTGGCCATCGTGGCGGGACTGTGCACGTTTCTGGCGGAAATGTTTGCTCCTTTTCCGTGGGAGATGGCGGCGAGTGTTCCCCGCGACATTTTCATGTTCGCCTCCTTTTTTGGGACAGGCCTCTTTGCCCACGAGTCAGCGAAAAACCGCCGACTCACAGACCAGCACGTCCGTGAGGTCGAGCAAGAGGCCGAATTGCGGCGTGACGCTGAACTCGAGTTGAAGGCACTCATCGAAAGTAGTCCGGCAGCCGTCCTGACGGTCGATTCTGCCGACCGGATCCTCATGGCCAATCAGGCCGCCCATGGGCTGCTGGGATTTGAGCCCGGAACCCTACCCGGCGAGTCGATCAAGGATTTTGTTCCGCCACTGGCCGATGTTCCACCAGCCGACGACTTCACTCCCAGCTTTCGGACCGCCATGCAGTGCAGCGGGCGGAGAAAAGATGGCGATGTATTTCTCGCGGACGTTTGGTTTTCCACTTACCAAACCAAGGCCGGGCCCAGGCTCGCGGCCATGCTGGTCGATAGCTCCGAGGATCTTCGCGACAAAGAGGAATCCAGCCTTCATCACCTTATGGTCGCTTCACGTTTGGCGGTCGCGGCCGTCTCGCATGAAATCCGCAATGTCTGCGGAGCCATTTCCGTGGTCTACGAAAATCTATCGCGTGGTCGCGAGATGGCGAAGAACGAGGACTTCCGCGCTCTGGGAAACCTCGTGGAGGGTCTGGGAAAAATCGCCACCCTCGAGCTTCGTCAGAGCACGGCAAGCGAAGATCTGGCGAGTGTTGACCTGGGCTCCGTCCTTGACGAATTACGCATTGTGACCGCGCCTTCCTTGCGGGAAGCGGGAGTGCTCTTTCGCTGGCACGTGCCCAAGACCTTGCCCCGAGTTTGGGCGGAGCGACATAATCTCTTGCAGGTCCTCCTGAATCTAACGAAGAACAGCCAGCGGGCCATGCAGGACGAGGACGTGAAGGTATTCAGAGTCAGCGCATCGGTGGAAGGTGCCCGCGTCGTGGTGCGAGTCCGCGACACCGGCCACGGCATCTCCAATCCTGAACGTCTGTTTCAACCGTTCCAGGAGGGGGCCGAAGCTACTGGTTTGGGGTTATATCTTTCGCGCGCGCTGTTGAGGACCTTCAACGGCGACCTGCGGTACGAACCTGGGCCTCCGGGGTGCTGCTTCGCGCTTGACCTCGTGCCTTTCGCCAACGAGGGGACTCAGGAGAGGGCGCCAGAATCGAATGGATAAAGTCAGGATCCTCTTACTGGACGATCATGCGCTTTTTCGCGAGTGCCTGAGCCGGCTTCTCGAAGGCGAGCCCGACTTGGAAATGGCGGCTTGTTGCGCAACAGTGGGCGAGGCCGCTGACGTCTTACTTCACAAGCCCATCGATCTCGTTTTACTGGATTACGATCTAGGGAAAGAGCGGGGCTTCGAGTTCATTTCAGAAGCGCGGCAGGGGGGCTTTCAGGGACGGTTCCTGATGGTCACGGCAGGCATGAGCGATGCGGAATCTGTACGCGCGCTTGATCTGGGCGTGAGCGGCATTTTTCCCAAACACCGGCCTCCCGTGGTCCTGATCGAAGCGATCCGCAAGGTCATGGCGGGAGAAACCTGGCTGGATGAGAACGTGATCCAGGCCTTAGTTCGGGCTTCAAAACACCCGGAGGGCGCAGAGCGGACAAAGCCGATCACCGACCGCGAAAATCAGGTATTGCAAGGGGTGTTTGAGGGACTCAGCAACAAGGAAATCGGGGGACGTCTCAACATCTCGGAGAGTTCGGTGAAAGCGGCGCTGCAACAACTCTTCCAGAAGACCGGCGTCAGGACCCGCAGCCAGCTCGTGCGGATTGCCCTGGAGGAGCACCGAGGCCGATGGAAGTAGAGTCTCAACGATATCTTTTGGAAGGCGCAGGTTATGATCGACAAGATGGCGCCGGAAGCATGCCTTCAGCTCTCACACCAGATAAAGGCCTAGCTTTTCTCAGCGATACCTTTCGCCGCTATCCATCCCGGCGAGTGGCTTTATCATTTCAATTGGGTCTTGACTCGGAATTCCCGTCTAACCCGCTTTGCGAAAGGGCTATACTGGGTGTGGAAGTCCGAGGTTTCGCCATGCCCTATTGCGCCCAATGTTCGATTGAGTATGTGGAAGGCACGACCCAGTGTGAAGACTGTGGCTCCGCCCTGCTCCCCGGCTCGCCTCCCGAGTCGCCGCGGCTTGTCGAACTCAGCGGAGAGAAGAATGTAAAGCTGGTTGTAGTCCGCGTTTTCAGCGGCGGTACCGCGCAGATGGAGGCCGACCTGGCGCGAAATATCCTCCAGTCGCAGGGGATACCTTGCATTCTGCAAGGTGAATCCTCGGTGGAGATGCTGCCCGTGCTCGATATTCCGCTTCTGGTGCGGGAAGAGGACGCGGCACACGCCGAGCGGATATTGCAGGAATACATGAATGCGGAGGCCCCGGAAAGCCCGGAAGAGTCCGATCCCGCTGAGGGGGAATAGTCGCGGCAGGCATTGGTGGACCGAAAGTCGGTGGGCGGGGGTGGGAAGCGAGTGCCGTCGGCGCGACCCAGGCATTTTAGCGGCTCAGCCGCACACCAACTTGGATGCTATCGCGCGGTCCTGCGCCTGATCGACTCGCGAAGAGAGCGCCGAAGCGTGGGGCGGCTGACGCCAAGGGCCTCGGCAATCTGTCCTTGGGTCCAGCCGGATTTGATGAGTTTTCTTACTTCGCCAATGTTCTTCTCGATTGTGCCGGGAGGTGACCGCCGCCTGCCGCGAAGAAGGTGTTGCAATTCCGCGTGGGTGTACGTACCTAATCCCAAGGCGTAAGCGCGGCGTCCAATGGCGCTCAATTCTTCCGGAGTGCATTTCGCCGCCCGGGCCAGCCCGCCCAGTTTGCCCATCTCGCGAACCGTCATGTCGCCTTTGTCGCGCTTTTTCATATGGTGCAACCTGTGCCAAGGCGCAGGGCGCGCCGAGCGCTGTCGAGGCTGACACGGTCATTTGTCAGTCGCTTGATCCGCGTGGCCGGTCGTGACGACTTCCTTTTGCAATCGCTCAATGGCTCGCTTCGCGTCTTTGGCTTCGGCGGCGTCCTGGGCGGAGGGAAGTTCGTCGAGGTATCGCCGGTAGTCGTCGAGCGCTTTCTGCTTCTCGTTCAACCGCTCGTACACCTTGCCCAAACCCAGATACGCGGGCGCGTAGTGCGGGTCGTCCTTCACCGCTTCCTGAAACCGGCTCAGAGCCCCCTTCAAGTTCTTCTTGTGGAGGTAAACATTTCCGATCTCGACGCATTTCGCCGGGCCGGGAGTACTGTAATCCCAATCAGGGTTGATGGCGGGAGAGGGTGGCTTCTCCGGGACTTGCGCGCGGACCATCAGCGGGAGCATGAAAACTCCGAAAGCCACGATCGATAATGCTTTCGCCCTTCGGCCCATATCTGGAATTCTCTCTAAGCTGGCGCGAGGTGTCAATATCCAACGAGTCTTGGCCCGGCTTCTCCGGCGACGTGCCTGCGAAGCTTAGGAGTACAGCAGCTTGCTGCCGCTGTCCGTCCCACGAGCTTGCTCGACGGATTTCGCAACCGCGCACTTTCCCGTCGGGCAAGCGGGATGAGAGCATGATGGCCAGCAAGCTGGCTGGTGAGAAAGCGGCAGCAAGCTGCCGCACTCCTAAGCTCTGCACGTCGGAGCAGGCTGTGAGGGCCGCCGCGCTTCAAGAAGCTAATGAGATAGCCGCGCTACGTTGAGGGTATCTCCTCTATCGCCCTTCCCTGGCACGACTTGATTCCCCCGTCAACCGTTCCCTCCCCTTTCGCTACGGCGTCGCGTCGGGGATAATGGAATTTCGAGGCAATGGTGAACGCAAACCTTCGCGAAAAATCGGAAGCTCTGCCCGCGCAGCCGGGCGTTTACGTCTTCAAGGACGAGAATGGCAAGCCTATCTATGTGGGGAAGGCGAAGTCATTGCGGGCGCGGGTGCGCTCGTATTTCCAGGAGTCGCGCTCGGCGGATGACAAGCGCGACCTCATGCTCGACGTCGCCCACGACCTTGAGACCATCCTCGTGGACAACGAGCATGAAGCGATGGCGCTCGAGAACAACCTGATCAAGCAGTATAAGCCTCGCTACAACATCCTGCTGCGCGACGACAAGTCGTACCCGTATATCAAATTCACCGCCTACGAGCGCTTTCCCCGCGTGTATGTTACGCGCCGGGTGAAGAAAGACGGCTCCATCTACTTTGGCCCGTACTTCCCTGCCAACCTCGCTTATCGCATCGTGGACTTCATTCACCGGCACTTTCTCGTGCCATCGTGTTACGTGGATTTGACGCGCTCTCATGCGCGGCCGTGCTTGCAGTATTACATCAAGCGCTGTTTGGGGCCGTGCGTCGAGAGCTTGACCACGCCGGAACGATTCGCGGAGGCGGCGCGCGACGTTCGCCTGCTCCTCGAAGGTCGCGAGAACGACCTGGTGCGCAGCCTGACCGCCCGCATGGCGCAGGCTTCGAGCGCGCTTGAATTTGAGGACGCGGCACGCTATCGCGACCAGATTCAGACGATCGAAGAACTGCACGAGCGGCAGAAAATGGCGGCAAATTCCGGCGAGGAAGCGGACATCCTGGGTTTCCACCAGGAGGGCGCGCTCGTGGCCGTCAACCTTTTTCACTTGCGCGGCGGGCGCGTGCTCGACCGGCGTGAGTTCTTCTGGGAGGATTTGGAGGAATTCAATCCGCCCGAATTCTTCTCTTCCCTGCTCAAACAGCTCTATCTGGATCAGCAGTATCTGCCGGGCGAGATTCACACGCCTGTCGACTTCGACGATCGCGAACCGCTCGAGGAACTGCTCTCCGAAAAGCTCGGGCGGCCCGTCCACATTCTCACCCCACAGGCCGGGCGCAAGCGTGCGCTGGCGGAATTGGTGGCGCGAAACGCCCGCCACTCTTTTGAACGGCGCTTTCGCATTCTGAAGCCGCACGCGCGAGAGGCGCTCGACAGCCTAAGCGAGGCGCTCGATCTTGCCAAGCCGCCGAACCGCATCGAGGCCTTCGACGTTTCCCACATCCAAGGGACCGACATCGTTGCCTCCATGGTCGTCTGGGAGGCGGGGCAAATGAAGAAATCCGACTATCGCAAGTTCATCGTCAAGACCGTGCCCCAAAACGACGATTTCGCCAGCATGAGGGAGGTCGTTGGACGACGTTACCGGCGGCTGCAGGAGGAAAAGAAGCCTTTCCCCGACCTCGTTCTGATCGACGGCGGTGTGGGTCAACTGCATGCCGCAGCCGATGCGTTGGAGGGCCTCGGAATCATCAATCAAGCGCTCGCCAGCATTGCCAAGAAGGAAGAGATCCTTTACGTCCAGGGGCGTGAGAACGAGCCTATCGCGCTCGACCACCACTCCCCGGCCCTGCACCTGATTCAGCAAATCCGGGATGAGGCCCACCGCTTCGCCGTCACTTTCCACCGTGCGCGGCGCTCCAAACGTGAGATCACGACAGAACTCTTGCAAATTCCCGGCGTGGGTGAACGGACGGCCAATAAGCTCCTTGGTCAGTTCGGAAGCTTGACAAAGCTGCGGAGTGTCTCCGTGGAGGAATTGGCACAAGTTGTAAAGAGGTCCCAGGCCAAAAAGGTTTTCGACTACTTGTCAAATGCCGATGGGGCAAATATATAATCCGTCTAGACGGTCTAATATATAATTGCAAGAAAATTAAAATATTATTCTTGTGTTGGGTTTTCGACGATGATAGATTAGGAACTCTGGAAGGAGGTCTATCATGGCAAATTGTAATGTCGCAACAAAAGTATCCTACTTTGTGGCAGGGGTTGGGATTGGGGCTGCTGTCGCCCTGCTCTTCGCGCCCCTGTCCGGAGAAGAGACACGGAAGCGGATTGTGGAGAAGGCGCAGGATAGCAAGGATTATGTCGCCTCCAAAGGACGCGATCTCCGCAAAGGAGCGGAGGATCTCGTCGATCAAGGCAAAGATCTGGTCACCAAGCAAAAGGCGCGCCTGGCGGATGTCTTGGAATCCGGCAAGCAAGCGGCGCGCGAAACCTTTGCACGCTAGCTTTGGGAGGATATCAATGAGTGAAGAAAACAACGGTGGATCCCAGGTAGGATTCTTCCTTGCTGGATTGGGTATCGGTGCGGTCATCGCCCTGCTCTTTGCCCCGCGTTCCGGGAAAGAAACGCGGGACATGATTCTGCAAAAAGCGGAAGACAGCGCGGACTTTGTGAAGACCAAAGGCGAGGAAATTCGCAAGCAGGCGGAAGATGCTGTCGAAAAGGGCAAGGATCTGGTGAACAAGCAGAAAGACCTTCTCTCGGCCGCGCTCGAAGCCGGTAAGCAAGCGTATCAGGATGAAAAGTCCAAAACGAAGCAAGGCGCCTGAGGCGGCTGAGCCTTATGTGAGCGAACCATGGAGCAAAATACTGGCCTGACGGTGGCCTTGATTTTGGTGGCGGTCGCTGTACTGATGCAGGCAGGGGCGATGCTGGGGATTTGGCTGGCCGTCCGCAGAGTTCCCGGGCAGATTGAAAACGTGCGGTCCGACATCAAGCAGCGAATCGATCCGCTCGCGCAATCGACCCTGGAGCTTGTCAACAACTCGCGCGAGCCCTTGCGAACCATCACCGCAAACCTGGTGGAGATCAGCGCCATTCTGAAGGAACGCACTTCCAGTGCTGATGCAGTGGCCGCCGAGCTGCTGGAAAAGAGCCGGTCGCAGATCGTGCGCGTGGACCGGATGGTATCCGATTTGGTGGAGAAGGTCGAGTCCACCGCGGACTCGGTCCAAAAAGGCGTTCTCGGCCCGGTCAATGAAGTTTCGGCAGTGGTCAAGGGCGTGCGTGCCGGCATTGAATTCCTGTTCTCGCGACGCCGCGTGACCAACGTGAGCGAAGCGACCCAGGACGAACAACTCTTTATCTAACGGCCGCGCGCAGGCGCTTGGCGCGGGATTAGCGCCCGCTCGATGACGCGCCTCGCGGCGAGGGCATCGCTTGTTAGCTGGCGGCAGGCGAAGGCACCTTCCCGGCGGTAATCACAAAACAATGTATACCAAAAAAAGATATCTCTCGCTGATGAGCGGCCTCGCTCTGCTGGGGTTGCTCGCGTGCGTAACCGCATGCAAGCAAGGTGCGAACGCGCCTGCCGCGGAAAAATCGGCCGCTCCGCGACCGCCAGTGCTGCCCACGGGCCCCGGTTCCGCGGCGGAGATGGGGAGCGCGCCCACCCAGGCAGCCGGCATTGCCTGGACGGTTCCGACGGGCTGGGAAGCCGGGCCCGCGCGCCAGATGCGCGTTGCCACCTACGGCATCCATGCCATTGCCGGCGATCCGGAAGACGCGGAGTGCGCCGTATATTTTTTTGGAACGGGTCAAGGCGGCACGGTGGACGCCAACCTGAAACGGTGGGCCGGTCAGTTCACTTTGCCCGATGGCCAATCAGCGGCCTCATCCGACAAGATGGAAACACGGACAATCGCCGGGCTGAAAGTCTCAACCCTTACCGCGTCGGGAACCTATCTGGGTGCGGGGGGGATGACATCTCAGGAAGAAGTGAAGAAGCCGAACTACCGCATGCGCGCCGCTATTATTGAGGCTCCGCAGGGATTAGTATTCTTCAAGCTCACCGGCCCCGTCAACACCGTGGCCTCACTCGAGAGTGATTTCAGTTCCCTGCTCGCCAGCGTGCATCGGCTGTAAGAGCTGCGGCTAACGGATGCATGGTGACACTGATTTCATGGCACCTGTGAAATCCACCCGCCGCCCACCACCTCATCACCGTCATAAAACACTGCGGCTTGGCCCGGCGTAATCGCGCGCTGCGGTTCCAGGAATTCCACGGAAGCATCGCCCGCCGCGTGAGCTTCCACTCGTGCGGCGGCGCCGGGATGGTTGTGGCGAATCTTCACGTGCGCATCCAGCGCGTCGCCGGCGGCCAGAGGGCGGATCCAATTTACCTCGCGCACACGGAAGCGGCTGCGGAAAAGGTCGCGGTCCTCCCCCACCACCACGCGATTCTTCGCCGGCTCGATGGCAATTACGTAGAGCGGAGCACCTACCGCCATTCCCAATCCCTTGCGCTGACCTACGGTGAAATTTTGGATGCCCTGGTGTTCGCCCAGGACGTGTCCGTCCGTCGCGACCACTTCTCCCGCGGTGGATTCCGGCTGGCGCTGCTGCTCGGCCAGATAAGCATCGATGAACTGGCGATAGCTTCCCGTCGGCACAAAGCAGATTTCCTGACTGTCCGGCTTCTCCGCCACGGGCAGGCGCCGGGCGCGAGCGATGGTCCGCACTTCCTGCTTGGTCATCTCTCCCAGCGGAAACTCGGAGTGCGCCAACTGCTCCTGCGTCAGTCCAAAGAGGAAGTACGCCTGATCTTTCGAACGGTCGACACCGCGCAGGAGTTGGTAACGACCGGAGTCGGGATCGCGCCGGACGCGGGCGTAATGGCCTGTGGCGATGCGCTCCGCCCCGATCTGCCGCGCCGTCGTGAGGAACTGCGCGAACTTGATCTCAGTATTACACAGGCTGCACGGAATGGGAGTCTCCCCCGCCAGGTAGCCTTCCACGAAGGGCCGGACCACGGTGGCTTCAAATTGCTTTTCCAGGTTAACAACGTAGTAAGGAATGTTGAGGAAGTTGGCCACGGCGCGCGCGTCGTAGACGTCGTCGAGTGAGCAGCAGCGTCCGCTGGCATGGCCGCCCTCACCCGCCTCCTCGCCCAGCAATTGCGGAAGGCGGCGCTGGTTCCAAAGCTGCATGGTAAGCCCCACCACTTCCGGCGATGAGCCGGAAGACGGAGTCGGATTGTTTTCCGCAAGCAGAGCAGCGACCGTCGAGCTATCGACCCCGCCGCTCATGGCAACTGCTATAGACATTGATTTCGATGCTCCACCATTGCCGATTGACGATTATCGATTACAGGTTTTTCTCAATCGGCAATCGGCAATCGAAAATCGGCAATTCCCTTACCTGTAACTCGTCACTGGACTTTTGTAATGCGGCGACACTGTGCGCAATTGTTCCACGACGGCCGGCAGGATTTGGAGCGCGGTGTCGACATCCTCGTCAGTATTGAAGCGGCCCAGGCTGAAGCGGATGCTCGCGCGCGCCTGATCCGGTCTGAGCCCGATGGCCGAGAGCACGTGCGAAGGTTCGAGCGACCCCGACGAGCACGCCGAACCTGTCGAGCAAGCGATGCCGCGCAGGTCCATGGCGATCACAAACCCTTCGCCCTCGAGGTAATCGAACGTGAGATTCGTGGTGGTGGGCACCCGGTGCCCGCGGTCGCCGTTCGCGGCAACATAAGGAACACTGACAAGAATCCCCGCCTCCAGGCGGTCGCGCAGTGCGGCAATCCGATCGTTTTCTACCACCAGATGCGCCCGGGCAATCTCCGCCGCGGCGCCCAGGCCCACAACTCCAGCGACGTTTTCCGTGCCCGGACGGCGGTCGCGCTCGTGATGCCCGCCGTGCAGGAGAGGCCGTAGAATCGTCCCCTTGCGGACGTAGAGAGCGCCCACGCCCTTGGGGCCGTTTAGTTTGTGGGCGGAAAGCGCGAGCAAATCCACGCCGAGTTTTTCCACATCAACGGGGATTTTCCCGATCGACTGCACCGCGTCGGTGTGAAAGTGAATGTCGCGTTCGCGCGCAATGCGGCCGATTTCGGCGAGCGGCTGAATGGTGCCGAGCTCGTTATTGGCGTGCATCACGCTGATCAGCACGGTTTCCGGCCGCAGAGCAGCAGCCACGTCTGCGGGATCAATCACTCCGCTCGAGCCCACGCGCACATACGTCACACCGACGCCGCGCTTCTCGAGCGCCTTCGCGGTGGAAAGCACGGCAGGGTGCTCGATTGCCGTCGTTACCACGTGCTTACGTTCCCCCCGCGCCGCCTCTACGATGCCGAGAACCGCGGAGTTATCAGACTCCGTCCCGCCGCTGGTGAAGACGATCTCACTCGATCGCGCGCCCAACAATCGGGCCACCTGCTCGCGCGCTTTCTCCACTCCGGCTTTGGCTCGCTGCCCGAACCAGTGAATCGACGAGGCGTTGCCGTAATCTTCCAGCAGGTACGGCCGCATCACCTCGAAAACCTCCGGCGCAAGCGGGGTGGTGGCGTTATTGTCGAAGTAAATCCTCTTCATGTTCCCTTCAAGGGAAGGACGAATTCTGCCCTAAAATTCAGCGTAGCTGACCAACTTAGAGAAGTCAAACCACAGGATGGGTGTGTTCCGAGCAGATCGCCCACTCGCTGGCCACTTTTTCACTCTGGTCGACCACCCTTGCTCGGATCAGAACTTGTCCGCGCAGGATTATCTCAAATATACTCGTCACTCAGCTTTTTCTTCCGGCGAAAGACAGGGGCACGTATGCATTTCAGTAGGAGACATTTCTTATCGTTTTGGCGGTGAGGAGAAACCCTTGCGTCTAAAAATTGTCCAGGCAGGTGAACCGGTTTTGCGCCAAGCGGCTCAGCCTCTCACCCCCGATCAAATCGTGAAGGATGATGTGCAAAGGCTCATTTTGGACATGCGCGAGACCATGCGCGATGCTCCGGGCGTGGGGCTCGCTGCGCCGCAGGTGGGAATTTCCATCCAGCTTGCGGTGATTGAAGATCAGGAAGAATCCCTGAAGAATGTACCCGCCCAGGAGCTCGAGCAGAAGGAACGCCGGCCGGTGGCATTTCACGTGCTCATTAATCCGAGAATCGTACAGACGGGAGACGAAAAAGCGAAGTTCTTTGAGGGCTGCCTCAGCCTGTCAGGTTTTTCCGCCATCGTTGAGAGGTCGCGCACCGTCCGCGTGGAATACTTAAATGAGCGGGGGGAATCGCGCAGCGTCGATGCCTCCGGGTGGTACGCGCGGATTCTCCAGCACGAAATCGATCACTTGCACGGCACGCTCTATATCGACCGCATGCACAGCCGAACGTTTACGTCGATGGACAACTGGAACCGGTTCCGGAGGAGCAATCCGGTCCCGAGAGGGTAGCAGCCACATTGTGCGTCCATCGCCGAGTTCGTCATTTGCATCCGTACGGAGAGCTTTCAGGCGTATAATAATTCCGCCGAAGATTCCCCTCGCCCCCTCGTCCATCCGATAACGGCACTGCGCATTAGTGTGATTGCAGCGCCCATCGATTTTCTTAAGGAGAGTGTCATGAAAGGTAAACCAGAAGTGTTGAAAGTTCTGCAAGAGGCGTTGACTGATGAGTTGGGCGCGGTGCACGGGTACATCCTCCACGCCGAAATGTGCGAGAGGTGGGGTTACAAGGGGTTGGCGGGTGAGACGACGAAGCGGGCCATCGAAGAAATGAAGCACGCGGAGAAGTTGATCAGTCGGATTCTGTTTCTCGAGGGCGAGCCTGACGTGCAGTCGCTGCCGAAAATCCAGATTGGCAAGAATGTGGAAGAGCAGATGGCTATCGGCCTGAAGGATGAGACAGGGGCAGTCGGGAGCTACAACGCAGCAGCAGCCGCCTGCACCAAGGTCGGCGACAATGCCACTGCGGAACTGCTGAAGGGCAACCTGGCGGACGAGGAACGGCACGCCGATTACCTCGAAACCCAACTTAGACTCATCAAGGAACTAGGCTTGTCGAATTATCTGGGAAGAAACCTGGCGGCGTAATCGGAAAGTGATCGGGTCTCTATTTTCCCGCGGATGGGATCACGAGGGTAACGTCGCGATCCAGACGCATGCCCACGAGCGAGCCGGCGGCCAGAGCAGCCTGTTTGCCTTTGGGGAGAAACAATGCCGTCATGATGCCCGCGGCTCCCAAGGCAATTGAGGTTCCGATGCCGCCCACCGCTCCCACGGCTGCGGGAGCAATGATCAAGAGCGCCTGCTCTTTGCGATTGGGGCCTTTGCCCTTCAGTTCGCCTTCGGGCCCGACATTGGGGTCGCTGCCGCTCTCGCTGGAAAACACCTCGGTGAGTGACCCCAGGATCGCCACCTTCTGGCCGTTGGGAAGTTCCACAGTGTCGAAAACGATGGTGAGGTAACCGCCCTTGCCTTTTCGTCCGGCAGGTCGGGATTCGCCCACGTGCCCATCGATGCGCACGCCCTTCGAGAGCACGTCGCGGTCCTCGACGGCCACCGGGTCAATCAGCGAACACATGATCCGGTCGCCCGCCTTCGAGCTGGCCGAGCTCAGTGTAGTGTGCAACTGGAGCTTGAATTCCGTGCCTTCCGGGACCGTGATCTCGTCGACGTTGGGGTTATCTTCCTGTGGTTGCTGCGCAAACAGCGGCGCGATCGTGCTGCCGATGAGCGCCCAAGCTACCAGTGATGCCAGGATCTTTGCCTTCATTCCTATTTCCCCCAAGTGTTGACCGGCCGCCCCGTCGAAGTGTAGGGCCAAAGTCGCATCCCACATTTCATCATCAAAGGGCCGGTGCAGTCAAAGATTAAATAAGTGCGGGCCACATGGCCTGCCCCTGCTTCGATGCGGAATTCGGCTCAGAGTTTGGATGGGCTAAGTCCGGAAGTACCAGCTACTCCCGGGTTTCAGCGTGGTGGCGGACGTCAACACCCTCGATCAGGAAGAGGACATCCTCGGCGATATTGGTGGCGTGGTCGGCAAGGCGTTCGAGATTGCGCGCCACGAACATGAGGTTGATGCCCTGGCGAATCGTCCTCGGGTCGCGTTCCATGTAGGTGATCAGTTCTTCGTAGATCGCGTCGCGCAGCTCGTCGACGGCGTCGTCAGAAATTAGCACCGTGCGGGCGAGTTCCGGGTCGCGTTTTACAAACGCATCCAGGCTTTTGCGAATCATCGTCTGGACGCGGGTAGCCATGGCGGGGATATCGATGAGGGGCTTCATCAAGGGTTCATTGATCAACGAGAGCGAACGCTCGACGATGTTGACGGCCAAGTCCCCCATGCGCTCGAGGTCGTTATTGATTTTGATGGCGGAGGTCAGAAGCCGCAGGTCGGTGGCCATGGGCTGCTGGAGGGCCAGCAGGCGGGTGGCGAGATCGTCGATTTCGATCTCCATGCGGTTAATTTCCGACTCGTTCTGGAGCACTCTCTGCGCCTGCTGAGGATCTTTGTCCGTAAGCGTGAGCACGCTGCGGTAGACGGAGTCCTCCACGAGAGCGCTCATCTCGAGCAGGCGGCTTCGCAAGTAATCTAATTCCTCAACAAAGTGGCGCAAAGGTGAAATCCCCCTGTTGGAATCGGGTCATCGGGTCATTGAATCATTTGATCATCGCGTCATCGGGCCATTGAAAAACTGCTCCTTGTGCTTCGTTGATGGCCTCTGTCTTTCGGTCCCGCGGCCTCGACCGTTGCGGAAAGCAATCCCATCATCAAAACGACGTCCCTAAGTGCCTCAATGACCCGATGAACAGATGATCCGGTGATCAAATGGCTCGATGACCCGATGAACAAATGACCCGATCCTCGTCTTTACCCAAACCTACCCGTTATATAGTCCTCGGTTTCTTTCCGCGCGGGGGTCTTGAAGATGATCGCCGTCTTATTGAACTCGATCAAGCGGCCCATCAGGAAGAAGCCCGTGTAGTCGGCTGTGCGTGCTGCCTGCTGCATATTATGCGTCACGATGACCATGGTGCAAATATCTTTCAGATTGAAGAGCAGTTCTTCGATTTTCGCGGTGGCAATCGGGTCCAGCGCCGAGCACGGTTCATCCAGCAGCAGGACTTCCGGTTCCACCGCCAAGGCGCGGGCGATGCACAATCGCTGTTGCTGGCCGCCGGAAAGAGCATAGGCCGACTTATGGAGCTGGTCCTTCACCTCATCCCAAAGCGCGGCGCGCTTGAGGCTTTTCTCGACCGCTTCGCTCAGAGAGCCTTTGCCGGCCATTCCGTTGATGCGCAGGCCGTAGGCGATGTTATCGAAAATGGACTTGGGGAAGGGATTAGGCTTTTGGAACACCATCCCCACTCGGCGCCGCAGGTTCACCACATCCAGGGCAAAGATGTCTTCGCCGTCGAGCAGAACTTCGCCATCGGGATGCGCCTGCGGCACGGTTTCGTACATGCGATTGAGAATGCGCAGGAAGGTGGTTTTGCCGCAGCCGGAAGGGCCGATCAGCGCGGTAATGCGTCCAGTGGGAACTTGCAAGGCGATGGAGTGCAGCGCCTGCTTCCCCCCATAATAGAAATCCAAATCGGCCGCGCGCATCTTGATGTCGGCCGGCCAAGGAGTTGCAGCTCCGGCCGCACGCTCGGTGGGGCGGGATTCTTCGGACGTCTTCATAGCCATAGTCGGAACACTCGATGCAGAAGTCACGGCTCAAACCTTTTGTGGGAGCACGGCACGGCGCGCTCCTACGCTCGACGGAAAGATATTCCCCGGGAAACCACGAGGCGCGCCCCAATATTGGCGACCAGAACCAGTGCCAATAGAACCAGTCCCGCTGCCCAGGCTTGACGGTGCCAATCTTCGTACGGACCCAGCGCATAGGTGTAGATCATCACCGGCAACGTGTCGGTGGGACGATTCCACCCCGAACTCCAGAAGTGATTGCTAAACGCGGTAAACAGCAGCGGAGCGGTTTCGCCCGCCACGCGCGCCAGCGTGAGCATGATGCCGGTCACGATTCCGCGCATGGCCGCCGGCATCACTACCGTCGCGACGGTCTTCCACTTGCTCGTTCCCAACGCCAAGGCCCCTTCCCGCAGCATGCGCGGAACGGAACGCAAGGACTCCTCCGTCGTGCGGACGGCGATGGGAATCATGATGACCCCCAGTGCCATGCCGCCCGCGAAGGTGGAGAAGTGTTTCATGGGTATCACGATGATCGTGTAAGCGAAGATCCCCATCACAATCGACGGTACGCCGTTCAGCAAGTCCGTGGTGTAGCGCACGACGAAGGAAAAGGTCCGGCCGCCGAATTCCGCCAAGTATACGCCTCCCAGGAGGCCGATCGGAACTCCGAGCAGTGAAGCCAGCAGCAGAAGCTTGCCGCTGCCGACGATGGCGTTGGCCATCCCGCCGCCCGATTCGCCCACGGGCGCGGGGAGGTTGACAAAAAATGCCCAATTGAGCGACTTGCCGCCGTAATACACCAGATATCCCAGGATGAAGAAAAGTGCGGATACCGTGAACAGCGCACAGAGGCCTGTTAGGCTGAGCATGACCACGTTCACGGTTTTGCGCCGAACGGAGCGAAGGGACATAAGTGCAGAGCAGGTTATAGGTTACATTGGACAGGGAACAGGTGACAGCGAACGATTTCCACTGTGGGTTTCACGCCATTCGGTGTCCTCAAGGTTCTTGCGCCGCCCTCCTCATTCCTGATGGATTCAATCGTCATGCCTGCCGGCCTATGAGACGCGAACAGTTGACTTTCCATTAAATTCCGATCTTCCTGTTCCGTTTAACCTTTATCCCTTTGACTTATTGCGCGCCTACCCTGGCGCCGCCCCTTTTTGCGTGGTGGCAACGATGACCAGACGAGCCAGACCGTTGAGTAAAATGGTTAGCAGGAACAGAACAAGGCCCAGCTCAATCAGGGCTTGCAAGTGCATGTCGCCGGTGGCTTCGGTGAATTCGTTGGCGATGACGGCGGCAATCGAGTAGGCCGGGGCAAACAGCGAGGAGTTGATCGTGGGATTATTTCCGATGACCATGGTCACTGCCATGGTTTCTCCCAAGGCGCGCGCCAAGGCGAGAAAGATTGAGGCCATGATTCCCACCCGGGCAAAAGGCACGACCACTTGCCAGGTGGATTCCCACTTGGTGGCGCCGAGCCCCAGCGCCGCTTCGCGTTGCTCTACGGGAACGGCCATCAACACTTCCCGCGAGACGGAGATAATGAAGGGCACGATCATGATCGCCAGGACGAGCCCGCCGGCGAGCATGCTGACGCCGTAGATCGGACCCTTGAAGAGAGGGAGAAACCCCAAGGTCTGCTTGAGAAACGGCTCCACCACCTTGCGCAAGATCGGGACGAGAACGAAGATTCCCAGCAGGCCGTAGATAACGCTGGGAACCGCCGCCAGGAGCTCAATGACAAAAGTCAGGTAGTTGGAAATCCGCGGGGGCGCGAGCTCAGAAAGGAAGATGGCGGCGCCGACCCCCAGAGGGACGGCGATCAGAAGCGCCAGAGCCGACGACACCACCGTGCCATAGATGAACGGCAATGCACCGAATTGCTCGCCCACCGGGTCCCAGGTTCGTCCCGCGAAGAATTCGAATCCGAACTTGTGACGGGGCAGAGCAGAGTTGATGTAGAGCTGGTAAACCAACATTACCGTCACCACGATAATGCTGGCCGCCGCCAGCAAGGTGATCAGGTGAGCGACCTCGTCCCCATGGCGCAGTTTCTGAATATACTGCCGCGCGCGCCAGGAAAAGGTCGCGCGCTCAGCCGCTGTAGATGGGCTCGTCATACTTGTCCCGTCAGGGCACCCGCAAGGGGTGCCTCGACTATTTCGGTTCCCCGCTAGTTAATTTGCTCGATGGCCTTAAGCTCTCGTGCCACCACTTCCTTCGGAAGCCTTGCGTAGTCCAAGCCTTCGGCATCGTTCTGCCCATCGGTCAGCATCCAGTGGAGAAAGTCTTTGAGGGCTTTCTTCTTCGCCGGATCGTCGATCTTCGCGGGGATCAGCATGTAAGTGAACGTACAGATCGGGTAGGCCCCCTTGCCCGAAGCATCGGTGATGGAGACGCGGAAGTCGGCTGGAATCTTCTTGGCTTCGCTGGCCGCCGCTGCCGTCACGGCGGGGAGATCGGCCTTTTGGAAAACCCCGGCAGAATTCTTCACGCGTCCATAGAGCAGCTTGTTCTGGATGGCGTAGGTCAATTCCACGTACCCGATGGCGCCGGGAGTCTGCTTCACCAAACCGGTAACTCCTTCGCTGCCTTTGCCGCCCAAGCCCACCGGCCAATTCACCGAGGCGTTGCGGCCCACCTTCGTTTCCCATTCCTTGCTGACCTTGGAGAGGTAGTCCGTCCAGACAAACGAGGTGCCGCTGCCATCGGAGCGGTGTACCACCACGATGTCGGCGTCGGGCAGCTTTACGCCTTTATTCAGGTTGGCCAGAGCTGGGTCATTCCATTTCGTAATTTTGCCCAGAAAGATGTCCGCCAGGACTTGGCCCGTAAAGTTGAGCTCCTGACTCACACCCTCGATGCTGTAAGTCGGCACAACCGCACCCATGACGGTCGGGAAATGCAGCGCCGGCACTTTGGCCTGATGGAGTTGGTCATCCGTCATTGGGGCGTCGGATGCGCCAAAATCTACTGTTCCGGCTTGTAGTTGCCGTATACCCGCACCGGACCCGAGTGAGTTATAGTTGATCTGAATGTCCGGATGAAGGCGGTTATACTCAGTAAACCATTTGGAATAAATAATATACGGGAAAGTAGCACCCGTAGCGTTGAGTAACAGGGCGGAAGGCGCCGGGGCTGCAGAGGGGGTCTCGACAAATGCGCCTACCCCCAGAGCCACGATCACCGCGCCTAGTGCAATCCTGGTAATTGAAATGTTGAGTTTCATTATTCTCCTCCACCGCTAGTTTCGGAATCGTGTGTTACGGCGGAATTAAGACATGATTATTCCTAGATATAAGTCCCCAGCGGACTTTCATTTTCCGCCGGGCATGTTACAGGAAGGTTAAGCATCTATTGCGAAGGGATAAAGCAGGGTCGGACATATTGGCATGCAGTGCGGGCCTACCCTGGCCTTTCGCCGAAGCTGGCCCCACTGGAAATGGTCGTTCCGGGATGAAATCGCTTGCATACTTGCATAATTCTAGTATGATCGAAATATGAAAAGTCGTCACGACTCATCTTCTGTCACCCGCTATGCGGATATGTTCGCCGCCATGGGCGCCGAACCCCGGCTGCGCATCATGCAACTTTTGCTTACCTCTCATCCGCAGGGACTAGTGGTTGGCGACATCCAAGAGGAGTTGGGGATAGCTGCCTCCACGCTTTCCCATCACCTCGACAAGCTCAAGAACGAGGAATTGGTCAAAGTCAGGCGGGACGGCACTTTCCTCTGGTACATGGCGAACCTGGAAGCCTTGCAGGAGGTCACGAACTTTTTGTATGCGGAGTGCTGCACCCGGAATAAGGCCGTGGCAGATTTCCGATTTCCGATTGTCGATTGAGGATTGGAAGCAAGGAACTTCCTAGCCGTAAGCTCAAGTTCCTTGTCATCGGTGAGAGGCTCTCATTGAACAACTGACTCACGATGAGCGGGTTCGTTCAATCGGCAATCGACAATCGACAATTCTACGGTAAATGGTACGGAGAAGGAAAACAAATGAGCGAGCAAAGTATCAAGGAAGCGGTGAAAGAGAGGTACGGACAAGCGGCGTTGCGGGTGGTTAAGGGAGGCAGCGCGTGCTGCGGCGCGGCCCCGGCGTTGGAAGGATGTCTCGACCCGATCACCTCGAACCTCTATGACGGCAGCCAAACCAGCCAGATCCCCGAAGAAGCCTTGATGGCCTCCCTGGGTTGCGGCAATCCGACCGCGCTCGCCGAGCTGGAACCCGGTGAGATCGTTCTCGATCTCGGGTCAGGAGGCGGAATCGACGTGCTTCTCTCGGCGAAACGCGTGGGCCCTTCGGGCAAGGCTTACGGCCTCGATATGACCGATGAGATGCTGGCGTTGGCCCGCGAGAACCAGCGGAAGGCGAGCGTCGAGAACGCGGAATTCCTGAAGGGCGAAATCGAGAAGATCCCTCTGCCCGACAATTCCGTGGATGTGATCATCTCAAATTGCGTCATCAACCTTTCAGCCGACAAGGACCGGGTGTTGCACGAAGCCTTTCGCGTGCTCAAACCTGGCGGAAGATTCGCCGTGTCAGATATTGTAGTGCGCGGGGAGGTTCCCGCCGACATTCGGCGCAATGTGGAGCTGTGGATCGGTTGCATGGCGGGAGCACTTGAGGAAAATGAATACTTGGCAAAGCTCACCCGCGCGGGGTTTGAAGTAATCACAATGGAACCCACGCGAATCTACAGGATCAATGAGGCGCGTGAACTGCTTACGAGCAAGGGCATCGACGTGGACGCAATCGCGCCGATGGCAGATGGCAAGTTTATGAGTGCATTCGTGCGGGCGAAAAAGCCCGATACGGGAGACGGCACGAGATACGGGACACGGGGTTCGGAATCCATTGTCTTGAGTATTGGTCCCGTTTCGGCTGACTAGCGAGGGGGGGAACAAGCCGCGCGCGTCGCCCCTCGGTTCATCAACAGAGATATTCGTTCGAACCCGTGTCCCGTGTCCCGTATCCCGATTCCCGTGTGCCGATCTCTTATGGTTACTCATAGCACAAACCTCTCACGCCGAATTGCCGCCGAGGCGGTGGGCACAGCTTTTTTGCTTACTGCGGTCGTCGGGTCCGGGATCATGGGGGAGCGGCTCGCAAGCGGGAACGTGGCCATCGCCCTGCTCGCCAACACCCTGGCGACCGGTGCCGCGCTGGTGGCCCTCATCCTTGCTTTTGGGCCGATCTCCGGCGCCCATCTGAACCCGGCCGTCACGCTGGCCGATGCCTGGCAAGGCGGCCTAACTTGGTACGATGCCGCGAGTTATATCGCGGCTCAAATCCTGGGTGCTTTCGCCGGCGTGGCCGCAGCCCACATCATGTTCGGAAAGCCTTTGTTCTTCGCTTCCCAACACGTTCGTACCGGCGGAGCGCAGCTCTTCAGCGAGTTTATTGCCACCTTCGGATTGCTTGCAGTGATTTGGGGATGCGTGAAACTGCGGGCCCAAGCGGTTCCGTTCGCCGTGGGCGCGTACATCACGGCGGCGTACTGGTGCACGGCTTCGACGTCGTTCGCCAATCCGGCGGTCACTCTGGCGCGATCTGCCAGCGATACGTTCGCAGGGATTCGACCCGCTGATGTGCCAGGGTTTGTCGTCGCTCAGTTGGCCGGGGCGGCAGCGGCAACCCTGCTCTTCCGCTGGCTCATCCCTTCGCTTCCTCGCGAGGCTTCTGCGGTTCTGGTGCCACACTCGGAGATGAATTCGGTTCAAGCGCCATCGGTAGGCGTGCGGAACCCTGGTGATTAGCTGTGCGAGTCTTGATCCTCTGTACAGGAAACTCCGCCCGAAGCCAGATGGCGGAGGGGTTGCTTCGGCACGATGGAGGCGCGGCGTTTGAGGTCGCAAGCGCCGGCACCAAACCCAGCCACGTTCGCCCAGAGGCCATTGCTGCGATGCGCGAAATAGGGATCGATATTTCGGGCCACCGATCGAAATCTGTGGACGAGTTCGCCGGGCAGGCGTTCGATTATGTCATCACCGTGTGCGACAACGCCAAGGAGAGCTGCCCAATCTTTCCGGCCACGACGAAGCGCATCCATTGGAGCCTCGAGGACCCCGCCGCCGTCCAGGGCGCGGAAGAACAGCAGCTGTCGGAATTCCGGCGGGTGCGCGATCAGCTCCGGTCGCTGCTGCGCCAATTTGTACAAGAGAATTGAAGCCCTTCGGCGCCTGGGGCGAACTCGCGGCGTTGCGGACAGGACGCATCGCCGTTCGTCAGAAAACGACCGTTCCTGCCCTTCAACCGAGGAAGGGATTCACGGCGGGGACGGGGCCACAGAGGAGATAGGGTTGGAAGTCCTCCGGCAGCAATTCGGAGAGGACTCGTGTCAGCGAGAGAGGCCACGGGTATAGAGATCCTCACGCCTCCAACCGCGCTCGATATCGTGGTGTAGGGATGGACGCTCGGCGGGGTCGTTCCATTCCTCAGGGCTGGGTGGATTGATTTCACGTTGGCGCTGCCGCTCCAACATTTGGTGGAATACTTCCACGCGCTCTTCTACGCTGCGGAGATGAACTCGGCTTCGCCGGAATTTTTCGGGAATGGCGATGAATGCCTTGTCTTCCTCACGCCAATAGATGATCACCTCGTATTTAGGCATCTGCTTCGCATCCCGGATTATCCTTCAGATTCCCATGCTGGACTCCCTGCGCAGGCAAATTAGGGGAATGACTTACTACACTCACCCATGTTTCAAACAGGACAGGCACCCACGCGCCGCGGTGGTTTGGAGTGCGGTAGCAGCAGCTACGGCCTTCCGATCTCGGTTCATACGGCAAATGGGCAAGGCCGAAGTCAGAAAGGCGGTAGCTGCTGCTACCGCACTCCAAGATGTTCTCGGCAACAGTGGTTGATGAGCCAAGTAAGTCATTCCCCAAATTAGGAACCCGCGGGACTGGTACAGTTTGATGTGGAGGCGGCTTCGCGCTTCCCGATGGCGAGGTAAACTCGCCGCTACGAGATCAGATTGTGCGAATGCCAAAGATGCGTGGCGATCCCTCTCGTCGATTCCTGCCTTGCCCCGGGAAAGCCGCGGACCTACAGAACGCTACGCCCACTCCGACGCCAAAACCCCTTTGCATTTCCGTTCGCGCTGTGGTTCCATGCTCCAATCAATTTACGAAGAGAGCGAGGAGGAGTTTATGAACGTCATTCGACATCGATACGGGCGGAGACTCATGGTTGCGATTCCCGCCGCACTCTTATTGCTCACGCCGGTTTGGTTGGCGCCGCAAGATCAAGGGAACCCGACCACCGCAGCCCCGCAGGCCGACACTTGCGTGATCGATGCGGACGGCACGGCACGAATCACCCGCGTGATTCCCGTACCGCAAACGATCAGCCCGCAAGCGCAAAAGTTCATCTCGCAGCCCGCGCGGCCCGGTCCGGACCCCACGCTCGCGCAAAGGCGCTCCGGCACCGACCTATTCCGCGTCGGCCGCGCTAAAGAAGCGCAGCAACTCTTTCCCGTGGAGATCAAAGAACAGACGATAGGCGGGGTCCGATGCGACGTCGTCACACCGCTCAATCCGCCCGCCGGCAAGCGCGACCGCGTGCTCATCAACGTACACGGGGGCGGCTTCAACAGCGACTCGGGATCGCTAGTCGAGGGAATTCCCATCGCCAATCTGACCGCCACCACTGTCGTGTCCGTTTACTACCGGCTAGCGCCGGAATTCCCGTTTCCCGCCGCGGTGGACGACACCGAGGCGGTCTACAAAGAATTATTGAAGACGCATAAGCCGGAAAAGATCGGGTTGTTCGGCACTTCGGCGGGCGCCATCCTTACTGCCGAAGTCACGGTCCGGCTGCGGCGGGACGGCCTGCCGCTTCCAGGCGTGCTCGGCATCTTTTCCGGCACCGGCGACATAGGCCGGGCGGGAGATTCCCAAGCTTTCTACAACGTGCGCGGGCTCGCCGGAAATCTGGCCCCTCCCACAGCGACGCCGCACAATTCCGAATACCTCGGCTCGGCCGACCCTAAAGACCCGATGGTGTCGCCGATCTTCGCCGACTTGAAGGGATTTCCACCCACCCTGTTCGTCACCAGCACGCGCGATCTGCTGCTCAGTGGCACTTCAGACCTGCATCGCGCTTTCCTGCGCGCGGGAGTGGATGCCCAACTCGTGGTGTTTGAAGCGCTGCCCCACGCCTTTTGGTATGACTATCATCTCCCCGAGACGCGGGAAGCTCTCGACATCATGGCGCGGTTTTTCGACAAGAACCTGGGAGGATAGAAAGCGCGATTGGGATCCGTCGGCGACGTCGTACCGCAATCCAGGGTCGCAGTTTCCCGTTTTTCTAGCTGCGCTCGAGCCGCAGGAGCAAGCACCCCTGCTAAAGTGAAGATCAGCTCACTCCAGGGCGGCTAAGAGCAGTGAAGCTTTTTGCGCCAACTTCAGGGCGCGGGGAAGATCGCCGCTCGCCATTGCGCGCGTGGCCTCGGTATAGAATGTGCGCGCGTCGTCAAGCGCCTTCTTGTTATTAGGAGCAAGCTGCGTTCCACTCAACCGAGCGAGACGCCCTTGAATATCCTGGTCCAACTTCTGGAACTGGGCGCGGAGTTCATTTTCCTGCGCAGTACTTTGGCGTGGTTCGAGGGCAGGAACTTCCGCGGGCGGGGTTTCGGGAGCTGTCTGGGGAGAGGTTTCATCGGGCTCGGTGGCCGTTTCGCTGTGCGCCGTGCGCTTAGGCCGCTTCTGGGCCGCAGTGTCGTCTGCGGTCTGCGGCGGGGAAGTTTCCGCCGGTTTGGGCTCGGGAGGGGGGGCAGGTTCTTCGATCACCAAAACCTGCTGCTCCGCGGCGGGTACCGCTGCGGAGGCGCTCTGCGCCGCTGCCCGCGGGGCCGGCGCCGGAACGTATACCACCATGCTCTTGGAGACTTGGCGTTTGGGACACGCGCCAATCCAGAGCAACAGAGCGCACAGTGACGAAATAGTTCCGCGCCTCAGCATCTCGCCAATTCTATCATTTCCAGACCATCAAGGCGACGCTCGCTCGAAGTTATCCCCGGCTTGGGCCGTGGCTTGGCCCCGACTTCACATGGGGTAGGCCGCCCGTGGCGCGTCAGGCTATGCCTGGTGTTTTTGACTAGGTGTTAGTACATAAAAGCGGACCACCCCCTCGGTATCGATTATTGACGGTCGGAGGAACCGCCTCGATAATTGCTGCGTTAGAGGCGTACGATTGCCTCACGAACGGCCAATTGTTGTTGGCCGCAACCTGCGTCGGGTCTTAGGTCAGTCCACTTTCAGGGCTATCGCCATTCAAAAGGAGTTTGTTCATATGCGCAGGTTAGTGAGGTGTATTGGTGTCAGCGGGGTGGCTATCTTGTGGTTTGCGGCGGCGTTGAGTGCCCAAGAGACCACGGCGAGTCTTCGCGGCGCCATCCTCGACCCCAGCGGCGCGCGCGTACCGCACGCCGCGGTCACGGCGATTCAGGGCGAAACCGGATTCACACGCAGCGCTGTGAGCGATTCATCGGGCGAGTACTTGCTCGTGCTGCTGCCGATCGGACACTACCGGTTGGAGGTTACGGCGCAGGGTTTCCGCAAATACATTCAGGACGGCATCAGCCTGAGTGTTGACCAAGTCGCGCAGGTAGCCGTGCACCTTGAAGTGGGCTTGCCGCAACAGACTGTACAGGTCAAAGCGGATGCAGGGCTCGTCGCGACCACCAACGATCTGGGCGAGACCGTACACGACAGCGAGATCGTCGATTTGCCACTGAACGGCCGCAACTTCTCGCAGCTCGGCCTTTTGCTGCCAGGTACTGCGCCCCTCACGCAAGGTTTGCAATTGGCGGGCGGCTCCATGCGTGCCGGCCAGTCTTATGCCGTAAACGGTCTGCGGCCGGAGTCCAACGAATTTCTGGTGGACGGCGCGGAGAACTACAACTCCATCAATGCCGGTTTCGTTCTAAAGCCGCCCCCGGACGCGATTGCGGAGTTCCGGATATTGACCAACACGTCTTCCGCCGAGTTCGGCCACAACGCCGGTTCCAGCACCAACATTGTGACGCGCTCTGGATCGAATCAGGTTCACGGCGATGTGTATGATTTCCTGCGGAACGACGCGGTGGACGCACGCAATTTCTTTTCCACCAGCACGGACCCGCTGAAGCAAAATCAATTTGGGGGAACGCTGGGCGGACCGCTGCGCCGCGATAAGACTTTCCTGTTTGGTTTCTATGAAGGTTTTCGCAACCGGCAAGGGGAAACGCAATTGACGACGGTGCCCACCGCCGCCGAGCGCCAAGGGAACTTTTCCGCGGAGTGCGCGACCTATTCGCCCCAGGGGTTCTGCACCGATCCCACTGGAACGCAATTGGTGAACGTGTTCGCTTCGCCGCCGCAGCCGCTACCCTTCAACCAACTTCCTCCCGGCGCGATTAGTTCGGTTTCTCAGAATCTATTGGCGTTCTATCCGTTGCCCAATGAGTCCAACTACGGCCCGAACGCATACGGCGCCACGCAGGAGTTACAGAACACTTCGGACCAGTTTGGCCTGCGCCTCGACCACTACATCTCATCGCGCGACGCAATTTCCTTCCACTACCTGTTTAACAATGGCTCGCAATTGGACCCGCTCTCCATTGCCGGCGCCAACGTGCCCGGTTTCCCCGTGGGAGAAAACTATCGCGCTCAGAATGCCGCCCTGGAAGAAACCCACTCGTTTTCACCCGCAGTGGTGAACGTCCTGCGGTTTTCCTTTTTGCGCGACAAATTCCTGTTCGGCGAAGCTACGAACCACACCGCGATCTCCTCGCTGGGCTTCCAATATTCCCCCACGTACGCGAGCCAGGCCGGACCTCCCTTCATTGAAATCGGTGGGTACGCTTCCGTGGGCAACCCCATCACCGGGCCCGCAAATGATTATCAGAACACTTATTCCTTGACGGAAGCGTTAGCCTGGGTCCGCGGCAGACACGAACTCAAGTTTGGCGGCGAGTATCAACGCGACCAACTGAATACGCTGCTGGGCATCGCCTCGAATGGATTCTTCGTTTTTGCCCCCGTGCCCATCGTCGGGGATGCTTTAGCAGATTTTCTGATTGGGCAGCCGGTGGTCTTCCTGCAAGGTGGGGGCCAACTCCCGCGCGGTATGCGCGCCTCGAATTTCAACCTTTACGCGCAGGACAGTTACAAGCCCACTTCGCGTTTGACTCTCAATATCGGGTTGCGTTGGGAATTGCCGCAGCCGTACAGTGAGATTCACAACCAGGATGCGCTGTTCGTCGCGAACGCGCAGTCGAAGATCCAGCCGACCGCTCCGCCAGGACTGCTGTATCCGGGCGACCCGGGCGTGGGGCCGGGACTCATCCCGCGAGAATACCGCGCCTTTGCCCCGCGCTTCGGCTTTGCTTGGGACCCGACGGGAAAGGGACAGTGGGCGGTGCGAGGCGCGTACGGCATCTTCTATGATCCCTATTACAACGGTGAAGGCGGTCCGCTGCAAGCACCGGAAAGCGCTCCACCATGGTTCAAGACGATTCAGGAATCGTTCCCTTCCAACTTCGCGGACCCGCTGCCGGCTGGGGCAGATCCTTTTGCCCCCAACTTTGCGGGCGGGCCTCAATCGCTCACCTTGCTCACGCTCGATCCACATCTCCATGTGCCCTACGCGCAGGATTGGAACTTTACGGTGGAGCATTCCTTTGGACAGGGATGGTTACTCGAGGTTGGATACGTTGGCACTAAAGGTACCAAGCTGCCGCGCTTCATCGAAAGCAATCCGCCCACGCTATGCTCCACCCTGCCGCTCGCTCAACAAGCCTCCTGTATCAGTGGCGAACAGCAAAACGTGAACGCTTACCGCCCCAATTCCGGCTGCGAGCCGACAAACCCCGAACTTTGCAACTACGGGTCAATCGGTCTGATTTCCGGCATCACCAACTCGAATTACAACTCGCTCCAAACCAGCCTGCGAAAGCGCCTGGGTTATGGTATGGCGTTCCTGGCTTCCTACACCTATGCCAAGGCGCTGGACGACGTTTCGAGTTTCAATATTACGGGCTCCGCTCCCACACTCGTCGCGGGCGAAAATGATCTTGCCCAGAATCCGTATGATTTGGAGGCGGAGTACGGCCGGTCGCTCTTCGACGCACGCCAGCGATTGGTGTTCAGCTATCAGTGGCTGCTCCCCTTCTGGAAGGAATCGCACAATTGGTACCAGAGCGCGCTGGGTAACTGGCAGTTGAACGGCATCGTCTCGGCCGCAACAGGGACGCCTTTTACCGTCTACGACTCGAGTGACCCATCTCTCCAAGGGCAATCGCCTGAGATCTCAGGGTTCGTCGGCGACCGTCCGAACCTGGTGGGAAATCCTAACGACGGCCCACGAACTGCGCGCGAATGGTTCAACACCCAGGCGTTCCAGCAGGACGCCCAACTCGGGACCTTTGGCAATGCCGGCCGAAACATCGTTCAGGCCGCGGGCCTCTCCGAATGGGACTTCGGAGTCTCCAAGAATTTTCGTCTCGCGGAGTCCGCGACGTTGCAGTTCCGCGGCGAGTTTTTCAACATCCTGAACCGGGTGAACTTTGGCGTGCCGAATGACGACATCAGCTCGCCCACCTTCGGCCAGGTTGAATCGGCGGCGGCCCCACGCCAGATCCAATTCGCGCTGAAGCTCTTGTTCTAAAGCAGCGGCTTCGGAGAGTTCAATGGTTGTGCTGGCTTTTCATTTGGCGACTGCTGAGGAGGTATTTTGATGATCAACACAAAGAAGCTCGTTTGCGGACTCGCGCTGGCTGTTGTTCTAACTGCGGGATTGCGAATGGCCCGGGCCGAAGGCCAACCGGAAACGATCAAAGGCTACGTCCTGGATTCTGCCTGCGCGTTCACCAAGGGGTTGAAGAAACCGATCAGCGCCGAGTGCGCTACGGCCTGCGCCAAGGCTGGGTCACCGCTCGTGATTCTAACGGATAATAGAACGATCTATTGGCCGACCTCCGACGCCACCCCCGCCCAGGGCCAGAACGACCGGCTGATCGAGTTCGCGGCGAAGAGAGTGGTCGTCACCGGAAAGGTTTATCAACGTGCAGGCTCCCGCGCGGTGGTCATCGCGACGATCCAAGCCGAGAAGTGATATGGCAGACCCCTTGACGGCAGGGCGGAAAAGCAAGTCAAAAGTCAAAACGCAAAAGTCAAAAGTGCAGAGTCTCTCGCCAGCAGCGGGAAGACCTTCCGGCGGCCGGCGACTGACGGCTGACAACCGACAACCTCTTCAAGGTGCAGACATGGACGCTCGTGACAAGAAGATGAAGTCGATGTTTCTTCCCGAGGTGGAGAACCATCCGCAGCCGGGTGGGCGGGGTGACATGATTCGTCTGATGCGGGAGTCGGGAAAGGAGTACCCGAAGATCTGGCACTTGTTCGCGTTTCGTCCCGAGGCGACCGTTCACCTGGGCGGCTTCACGCAGGAGGTCATGCGCGGAGAATCTCCGCTCAGCCATGGCCAGCGCGAGCTGATCGCCGCTTTCACCTCTGCCGGCAATCACTGTCCGTTTTGAGCAAAGTATCACGCCGCAGTTGCGGCGGAATTGCTGGGCAGTGAAGAGCTGGTGCGCGGCGCGATCGACGATCTGGAAACTTCCGCGCTGCCCGAGAAGGACAAAGTTCTGCTGTGCTTTTTTACCAAGGTTAATCATCGCGCCTGGGAAATAACGGCCGAGGATATGCAGCCCCTCTACGCCGTCGGCTGGACGGACGAAGCGATTTATAACGCGGTCACGGTCTGCGCGTTATTCAATTTCTACAATCGATGGATTGACTCGACGGGCGTACACGCCATGTCGGAAGAGGCGCATCGGGAATTCGGGAAGCGAACCGCGAGACATGGTTATATCCCCAAATGACGAGCTCGCCGCGCGCGCCAGCGAGTCCGATCGCGGGTATTACGGCTGGCGCGTGGTGCTGGCGGCGAGCCTCGGCGTGATGGTCGGGTTCGGTTCGCTGTTTGTCTACACGTTCGGCGTCTTCATGAAGCCCCTGGGCGCCGAATTCGGATGGAGCCGCGAAGCCATTTCGCGCGGCTTCGGCTTCGCCGCCCTGATGCTGGCGGCGAGTTCCCCCACTCTTGGTCATTGGCTTGACCGCTACGGTCCGCGCCGCATCATTCTTCCCTGCATGACTATCTACGGCTGCGGCATCGCCTCGCTGGCGTTGCTGCGCCCTCACCTGTGGCAATTCTACGCAACCTGCATTGTGCTGGGGATGGTCGGGAACGGCGCCGCTCACCTTGCCTACTCGCGCGCCATTTCCACCTGGTTCGAAAAGCGTTTGGGAACGGCGTTTGCGCTGGTCATGGCCGGAGCAGGCTTAGGTTCAATGGTCCTGCCTTTCTTCGCCCAGACCCTGATCAGCCGGGCGGGTTGGCGTGCGGCATATCTCGGCCTGGGGTGCCTTGCGTTGGCGGTGGGACTGCCGCTCACGTGGCGCTACGTTCACGAGCGCGCCCGCGAGCACCATCCGGATAGCTCTGCTCCGCCGCTGGGCATGACGTGGCAACAAGGCCTGCGTACTTACCCGTTTTGGATTATCGTCGCCGTGCTCTTTGTGGGTTCCGTCAGCATGAACGGAACGATCACGCATCTAGTGGCGCTGCTCACGGACCGAGGCGTAAGCCCCGGCGGCGCCGCGCTGAGCGCTTCGATGCTCGGCGGCTCGAGCCTGGTGGGACGCCTGGCCATCGGCTGGGTCCTGGACCGATTCTTCGGAGCGCGCGTTGCCTGCGCGGTTTATTTGCTTTCCGCAACGGGAATCCTGGTGCTCGCGCGCGCGGACACGCTCCTCGTGGGCTGCCTGGCTGCGGGCCTGATCGGCGTCGGGGCAGGCGGCGAGGCGGACGTCACTCCCTACCTCCTCACCCGCTACTACGGGCGGCACGCCTTCTCGACGCTCTACGGGATCACCTGGACCTTCTATGCCATCGCCGGAGCCATCGGTCCGGTCATCTTGGGACGGGCGTTTGATTCTACCGGGTCGTACACGTCGTTACTGACCCTGCTGGCAGTTGCCGTGGCCCTAGCGGCAGCTTTGATGCTGCTCCTGCCACGTTACGCAAAGCCAGAGCAAAATGGGTGTTGACCAATCTTGCGAATCCCGAAAGATGTGACCAGGTTCATATCAACCCATCTGAGGACGAAAACGCTTTTGCTGAGTTTCCCGGTGATCCTGATTTGAGGGGCCTCGATCGGTCCGATCGTGAGTTTGTCGCCACCGCTCGCGCTCACCCGGACTCTCCCTCAATTCTAAATGCCGTGGACTCCGGCTGGTGGCTCTTCCGTGATGCTCTCACCAGGAATGGTGTGCAGGTCGAGTTCTTGTGCCCACGAGATGTCCAGGGATTCGCGCGAACTCGCCACCTGACCAAGTAGCAGGCCACCACCACGGTCAGTGTTTGCCGGCTGTCGGCTGTTTGCCTAAGGACGAAGGCATCGTCTGCGCTACAACCGCTCGTTGGATTGGGCCTGGAACTCCCTTTTCGTGGGAGGCGGATTCTCACGCATGCCCAAGCCACTCGACAATAAGCTGCCTGACCCCGGCCGGAATGGGTCTTCTATGGTACTTCTCTGCGCCTCTGCGCGAGATAGTTCGACGTGAGCCGGCGGCTTTTCAGGAGCACCGCGGACCGAGGTTTTTCGCGCCCGAATTCGAAAGGTTCGTATATCCTTAATACAGGGATTTAATCAAGAATGTCATTTGAACTCCAGCCCACGCTTAAAGGCGATCTGGTCGAACTGAGGCCACTCCGGTCCGACGATTTTCATGAGCTCTACGCTGTGGCTTCCGATCCCCTGATTTGGGAACAACATCCGTCCAAAGACCGCTACCGGGTAGATGTTTTCAAGGAGTTCTTCCGGGAATCCCTGGAATCCAAGGGAGCGCTGATTGCCATTGACGTCAAAAATGGCCGCATCATCGGGTCGTCGCGATTCCACGCCCACAACCCCGAAAAGAGAGAAATTGAAATCGGTTGGACCTTTTTGTCCAGGTCCTACTGGGGCGGCACCTACAACGGCGAAATGAAGCAGCTTATGCTTCGCCATGCCTTCCAATTCGTCAAAAGCGTCATCTTCATTGTGGGCATCCAGAATATCCGCTCTCAGAAGGCCGTGGAAAAAATAGGTGGAGTGCGTGTGGGATCAAGGACCGACGCCCGCGGCCGGGAAAACTTCGTCTACCAAATCACTGCCGCAATTTGAAGCAACTCGCGCGGGGATGGCGAGGAGCAGACTAGCAGAACAGGTTCAGGTGACGGGTATGACAAAATCAATGGAATTCACACCAGACAGAGGCTGAATTCAGTGGTGAAAACCGGTGTTCCGGGATTCATCCCACGAGTTGGATGAATATGAACACAGAACCGCAAATCGAGAAGTCCAGGCAAGAGGAACAAGTCCATACGGCCCTCGATGCGCACTGGCGCGCTTCGGCAGCGGGCGATGCAAACGCGGAACATGATATTCACGCTTGTCAAATGGAAGACTCAAGATGAACGATCAACAAAAGAAGGAGCAGTATTCTGGAGTGCGAGATCAAG
>CAZCVY010000040.1:0-43996 GCA_964501985.1 uncultured Acidobacteriota bacterium
GTGCCAGCCGCGTAGCGGCGCAAGATCGTAGCCCACGGCGTAAGCCGTGGGTCAAGGGGGCATTCCCTTGGCGAGCCCCAGAGGGGCGAAAGAAATAAACAGCGGACCGCAAGGCGAAACCCGAGGGTGGTCGCGGCCAATGCCCCCTTTCTTTCGCCCCGCCGGGCCTGTCAAGGGAGCACACCAACTCAGGTTGCGGGTGACTCAAGCCTTAGGTTGACGCCCATGCCCACGCGGGTGCCCCTACGAGGTAAATTCAAAAGAAATTTCCTCCCGCCGGAGAATTTGTCCTCATCCCCCTAGCCTCTGGCCCGGATTTCTCACGAGAAAAGGCCAATACTGCAATATGGGCGCTGCCTTCAGCCCCAACGGGGCGAATTAACAAAGCCCAGGCCAACGGCCTGGGTTTAGAGATGAGCCTTAACCCTGAACGTCGAGCCCTGTAAGGGCGCGCTACAGTTTGTCGCGTCGAGCGTGGCGCGCCCCTTCAGGGCTCCATCGCTCCTCCTTCTGCAAACCCCCAGGCCTTTGGCCTGGGCTTTGTTAGTTCGCCCCGTTGGGGCTCAAACCGGGATATATCCGCATCAACGATCTGGTGAGAAATGCGGATTAGGTTAACGCTTATGGGCCTTTTGGCTTGGGCTTTGATAGCTCGCCCCGTCGGGGTTGAACGCTGCAGCACTGAGCTTTTCTCGTGAGAAGTCCAGACTAGGAGGCCGGAGGGACAGGGGGACTTTGAAACTGTGCCTCTCCGTGATTGTTGCCACCTGGCACTTGAATTGAGCCTTTACGTTGGCGTACAGAGGCAAGGCGGGAGTTGAGGGCCCGAAGACTCGCCTCGGGTTTACTCTTCTCAGGAGATGGAGACGGATCAGCCTTTACCGGAATACTGAGCGCCGCTCTTTCGTGCAGCAGGAGTTCCGCTGCCATCACCCGCGGTTCCCGGTGGAACCATTTCTGGTTGGAGTTTTGGTTGAGCAAATTGCTCAGGGCCACCAGGCTCATTCCCTGATGGTGCGCCATCCAGCAGCGGACAATTTCGAAGTCCTCATTTCCAGTTTTTTGCGACGGATTGAAATCGCAGGATTCGTAGAATCCCCGAGCGCCCTGGCAACCCATCTGGTTCAGGACCTCGAGGTTTTGAATCGCCGCCTCCGGCTCCACGAGGAGCGCCAGGAAGGAGGAATAGGGGGAAACCACAGGCCTTTCCGGGGCCTGAGCGTCGAGGGCCAACCCCGGAACGCCAAAGGCGCGATAATTGTAAGTTCCGTGCGGATCTCGCTTGCTGAAGGCAGTTTCCGATATGCCCCAGGGGACGTTATTCCTTCGCCCGTATTCCCGCTGACAACGAACTGCGGCACGCAAGGTTTGGTCCATCATCGTGTCGGGATAGGAGCGCATCCAGAGCGCGGGCATCAAGTACTCAAACATCGTTCCGCTCCAGGAGAGAAGCAGCCGCTCACCCAGATAGGACGCATACGACCTTCCCAAGCGAAACCAAGCCTCCTGGTCAACTTCGCCTTTGGCAGCCGCGATGAAAACGGCCGTGCGCGCCTCGGACGCCAAGAGGTCGTAGTAGTAGGGGTCGAGCTTGCCGGTCGAGACGTTGTAACCCGTCGAAAGCAGCTTCTTCTTAGGGTTGTAGAGAAAGCTGAAATTCATTTCGGCTACCAGTTGGTCGGCATCGCGAGCGATGCGTTGAAGCGTTGCCGCGAGCCTGGCAGCATTTTCGACGCTTGTGGGGAGCCTGCGCTGCAACAACCGCGCGGCGCTCCTTTCGGTCCCGCTCGTCTGGAGATTGTTCAAGGACTCGGTTAACTGTTTTTCCACGTCGCGCAAGGCAGCCGGCAGAGACGCGAGCGTGATTTGCTCCAGGGGGACGGCATGGGGGATGAGAGGCAAATACTCCCCGAGTGACCAGGGAATCAGGTTCTCCACCAGGGCGCGAACTCCGCGCAGTCGCGCGGCGGTTTCTCCCGCCCACCATGCCGCGTCCGGCGCAAAAATACCCGTGTCCGAGGTATTCCCAGAGTTAAAGCCTAACATCCCCTCGATCCGCTGAATTTGTTCTTCCAGCCACGGCAATGCTCCGATCCAGGAGGAGGCCTTGTCGGCCAGAGGCTCCGCAAATGCCGCCAGGTCCCGAATGGCGCGACGAGCTTCCGCAGGAATTGAAGTCTCCTGCGACGGATCGGCAAGGAGTTGGATGTGGTCGCGAATCCCCTGCCACAGTTTTCTCGAGAACAAAGGCTCGCTCGAGAGGCCGAGGCAAGCTTGCTTCAGAGTCCACAAACATGCGGCCAGGTTGCCGCTATCCACCGAAGAAACGAATCGAGGCTCGAGAGGCTGCGAGGTTTGAAGGTCGTACCAGTTGAAGAAGTGGCCCCCGTGCCGGGGCAATCGTCGGGCGCTTGTCAGGGTGCGTTCCGCCGACTCGGCGAACTCTTCCAAAGTCAAAAAACCCAATTCATGCGCGGCCAACTGCGCGTTGAAGAGAAGCCCCAGATTGGTGGACGAGAGGCGGGCAGCTAGAATCGGCGGGTCCTCCTGGACATTATCCGGTATCAGCCAGTGGTTATCGGCAATGCTGAATTCACGGAAATATCGCCAGGTGCGGAGTCCCGCCAGGCGGAGAAAACCCTCGTGCCCGGGAGCCATTTGCGGCGCCTTGCCCACGGGCCGGCGATTGACCCAGTCCGAAAAGAAATCGGGGAGCAGCCAGAGCGCCAGTATGGGCGAGGCAATGTACAGTGCGGAGGGACGGACGACGGCAAGAAACAGGCCGATCGCGAGCGAGAGGCAGGGCGTAAGCGCCAGGTAAGTTTCCACCAGGGACTTCTTCTTTCCCAACTCGGACTCAGCCGCCGTCTCCCATTCCAGCAGGTTGCTATGGGTCACGGTGAGTCTTGTAAGGGTTCGAACGATGGCGTCCAGCATGACCAGTGCCTGGTGCGGAAGGAAGACGAGCATGACAAAGACCTGGAGGTGTCCTGAAACCAGATCGCTCCAGCGCTCGCGAATAAAACCGCCCCAATTCTGTCCCGCGCGGACTCTCAGCAGCGCGAAGAGGAGTTGCGAGTAGGTCGGCATCAGCAGCAAACCGAGCGTGACCAGCGTCCAGAAAACGGGGCCGCCGGGAAGGACCGCCCAGCCCAGGATCAGCAACAGAAACAAGCCGATGTCGTTCATGCTCCGCCGGAGGTTATCGAATATCTTCCAACGGGAAATGAACGTGAGGGGGTTATGCACACGGCGGCCGTAATAGTCCGGGACGCGAGGCAAGAGCCACCGCATGATCTGCCAGTCGCCCCGCACCCAGCGGTGCAATCTCCGGGAGTAGGCGCTGAAGTGGGATGGGTAATCGTCGATGACGATGACGTCGCTCACCAGGCCGGCGCGCGCGTAAGACCCTTCGATTAAATCGTGGCTCAAAAGGGTATTGGTGGGGAAGCGTTTTCCCAAGACCTTTTGGAAGGTTTCGACCTCATATATCCCTTTGCCTGTGAAGCTGCCCTCGCCAAACAAATCCTGATAAATGTCCGAGGCCGCCTGCGTGTAGATATCAAATCCGGTCTGACCAGCATAAATGGCGGCGAGGCGGGAATGGCGGGAAGACTCGATGCTGACGCTGACGCGCGGCTGGAGAATCGCGTGGCCTTCGACGACGGTGTTGGTTCTCGGATCGACCACCGCCCGGTTCAAGGGATGGGCCAGCGCGCCGATGAGCCGCTGCGCCGTCCCGGAAGGCAATTTGGTGTCGGCATCCAGGGTGATGACGTATCGAATGGACGCGAGCACCGATACATCCCCCGCTTTTACGGGGAAACTGTCAGACACACCAAGCAGCAGGTTGTTGAGGTCCATCAACTTCCCGCGTTTCCTTTCCCAGCCCATCCAGCTTCGTTCCGAGGGGTTATAGACTCGATGACGGTGCAAATGCAGAAAACCGCCTTGTCCTTCCGGCGCGTACTTGCGGTTGAGTCGGTCGATCAACGAGGAGCAAATACCAATCAGCTCATCGTGCTCGTCAACTGGCTCGGAAGCGTCGGGCGAATCGGTCAAAAGCGCAAAGTGGAGATGGGGGTCGCGATTGCCGAGATAACGGATCTCCAGAGTATCGACATTGCGCCGGACCTCCGCTTCGCTCAACAACAGGCAGGGAACCGCGACGAGCGTCGTGCACTCGGGGGGAATCCCATGAGAATAATCCAGCTTCACGATTCGACGGGGCGGTACCACCATGCTGGTGAGGTGATTCACGATGCCGATAGCGGCATGGCTGGCAGGGATCAACAGGAGCAGGCCGGGGAGCAAGGGAATGATCACGCCAAGATGCTGCAAGAGGAAAAACACGAGGGCCAGGGTCATGAGCTCGACGCCGACGATAAAAAACACCTCCGGCCACTCGAGGATGGCCCCGAGCACGCGTTGGCGCAGCCAGGGCTTGTATCCGATGCGCTCCTTCAGGATGCGAGTGCCGGCGGCAACCAGGTAATAGCCGACGTGCGCCCGGCGGTTGGCGCTGCGTGAATCGGGGTTCCTGGTCCGGCTCCTCGCTCGTGTGGCCAGCAAGACCGCTTGCCGCGCCACCTCTTCCTCGCTGAAGATCGATCGCCGCGCCATCTCCTGAACTGCCTTGCGGTACATCTCGCGGCTCGCATCATCCATGTGGGGGTAGTCGCCGGACGGATCCTGCCGTAGGACGCGCTCGCCAACGTTGTTTTGTTCGAAGAAGCCTTTCCAATCCATTTCCCGAATAATGTGGATAGCCTGGATGGCTTTTTGAATGGGGTCGACACTCTGATGGGCGGAGGGACTTTCCACCGGACCCTTGATCCCATCGCGCCCGCAAACCGCTTCGCCATGGTCGGCGATTCGTTCCAGGATCGCGAAGTCTAGCATCGGCTTCAGAGCATAGATCTCCGCCATCATCAGACTTTCGACCTGCTGAATGCCGTCGAGATAGTGAGAAAGTGTTGCCTCGCTGGGGACCATGTCAACGGCGCGAAGATACCCAACCGCCGCCGCGAAGGTGCGGGGGACAATATCCGCCCCTTCCGCCCGGACCGTGAGGCCACGCGCGGACCCCAGTGCATCGAGGACTCCCTGGCCGAGGGTGTGCAGCAACCGGGTATTTTCAAGCAACCAAGTTTCACCGACGGAAAGATCGTCGCCGCTGGCGTTACGTTCGTTAAGGGTACGCGCGACAATTTCAATGCGCTTGCGGACGCGACGGCAGCGATCGACAAAAGCGGCCCCCGACTTGCCGGCCTCCACGTACTGCCATCCCGCAACATCGCGAGTTCCCTGGCCGATGAGTTCCTGTACTCGGGCTTCCGACGCCAACGGTTGCCCGGACAGCGGGGGGGCGGAAGGGTGGGGTGGGATGATGCCGTCAACCCCCGGCCTGCGGACTGACTCGCGCGGTTTTTCCACTGGAGTTGCCATAATCAGGTTCCTGCCACGAGAAGCTACCGATAGTTGGCGGCCTGGAGCTCAAACATCTTTGAGTAGCCCTCTCCACGGTTGATGAGATCGTCATGGCAACCGTCTTCAGCAATCTTTCCGTTCTCCAGAACCAGGATGCGATCCGCCATCCGGACCGTGGAAAAGCGATGCGAAATCAGCAGCGCCATTTTTCCTTCTGTAAGCTCCGCGAACCTCTGGAAGACCTCGCGCTCGGACCGAGCATCCAGTGAGGCTGTTGGTTCGTCGAGGATCAACAGTTGCGAATCGCGCAGATAGGCGCGCGCCAGAGCGATCTTCTGCCACTCCCCCCCAGAGAGGTCGACGCCGCCATCAAAGCGCCGCCCCAGCATCTGTCCATAACCCAGCGGAAGCCGGGCGATGACTTGCTCTGCCAAGCTTTTTCGGGCGGCAGCGGTGATGCCCGCAAAGTTCCCGCGGTCCTCAATTTTCCCCATGGAGATGTTCTGTCGCGATGTCATTTCATAGCGCATGAAATCCTGGAAGATGACGCCGATTTCACGGTGCAGATCCTCCAGGTCGTATTCCCGCAGGTCAATTCCATCCAGCAGAATGCGGCCGGCCGAGGGATCGTAAAGTCGCGTCATCAGCTTGACGATGGTTGTCTTTCCCTGGCCGTTTTCCCCCACCAGCGCCACCCGCTCGCCGCGGTCCAGGCGGAAACTGAGGCCGTCCAAAACCAAGCGAGAGGTTCCATCGTAGGTGAAAGATACGTTCTCGAACTCAAAACCCTGCCGGATCGGCCGGGGCGCAGGAAGAGCGCGAGGCTTGGATTTCACTTTCGGCTCGACGGCGAAGAACTCAAGCAGGTCGGTGAGGAAGAGCGCTTGATCTGCGATGCTCGAAAAGACGGTGAAAATCTGCTGAATGCTGCTGCTCGCGCCGCTCAATGCCCCGGCAAGGAAGACGAGTGTCCCCACCGAGAGTTTGCCGGAGAGAGTCTGGTAAACCACAAAAGCAAAGGCGCCATAGTATGCGGCGGTGCTCAGCAGCGCGAACATTGAACTGGCCCGCAGGCGGCGCTTCAGCAGCAATACACTCTCCGTGTAGACGTTGTCGGCCAGATGGGCGTACCTGCGGGTGAAGTACCCGCTCAGCCCAAAGAGCTTCAGTTCCTTGGCGCTTTCCTTACTGGCCCCCAGGTCGCGCAGGTAATCCAGTTGGCGGCGCGTGGGCGTAAGCCGCATATTCAGCGCATAACCGAGGAACGCGAAATGGCTCTCGCCTAGGAAAGCGGGAATCACCCCCGCGATAAGAAGAAGCAGGAGCCAGGGGGAAAATGCCAGAATGCTGATCGAAAGAGTGATGGCGGTGATGGTTCCTTGCAGCAGTTGGCCAAAGGCCTGAACCATGCCGATCCTGTCGTTGGCCTGATGCCGGGCGCGCTCCAGCTTATTGTAGAATTCCGGGTCTTCGTATGAGGCAAGATCAAGCCGCGAGGCGTGCTCCATCACGCGGATGCTGACGTGGCGCGTAAACCGATCCACTAGCAGGCCATCGCAGTAATCGCAAAGGCGACCCAGCACCGTACCGACGAGCGCTAGCCCGAACTCCAGCGCCACCAGCCACCAGAACCCGCGGGATACGGGCTGGTGGGATTTGACGACGGTCACAATGGCATCGATGATCCGGCGCGACACCGCCAGGATCGCCAGCGGCACGAGGGCGGCGACGACGCGGGAGGCGATGCCCGAAGTCACCACTCGCGGCCCCGCGTCCCACACAATTTTGAGTGCCGGGGGAATGTTCCGAAGCGCGGTCAGGCGTTGCTGCCACGCGCCCAAAAATCCGTCACTTGCCTGTGTCGCTTCCATAAGAAATCTCTGTCCTCTTGCTCGTTCTACCCGAGCGCGGGACGATCCGGGCGGGTCACCTTGAGATCTGATTGAGCTGGGAGACGCGTCCTCACGCCGACATCGAGTGGGCAATTGTGATGCCTAAAGTATAACGGTGGACATGCGTCAGATCTATGTTTGTCTTCAATAACTTACACTGTTTGTTGCCACGGAAGGCACGAATCCGTGGGACGAAATACCGTAAAAAATACCAAATCCATGCAAAAAGCGGATAGAGGTGAGCTTGGAGTTGCCTCGAGCCTCAGTTGGCCTTGGCGGGCCATTACCCCTTCGAGGACGAACCCTGACCACCCAGGACCCGGTCGAGATTGAACGCGGCGCTGATCATGCTCAAATGCGCGAACGCTTGCGGGAAATTTCCCAGGGCTTCCCCGCGCGGGCCGGCTTCTTCCGCATACAGGCCTAGGTGATTTGCTTGGCCCAGCATTTTCTCAAAGAGCAGGCGCGCCTGGCTGAGGCGGGCGGGGTCCGTTCTTCCGGCGCGCGTCAAGGCCTCGATCAGCCAGAAAGTACACATGTTGAACGTGCCCTCGCCGCCCGCGAGACCGTCCTCTGTTTCGTCCGAATCATAGCGGTAAACGCTGCCGTCGGCGAGCAACCCCCTTGCTGCAATCGGCCGGCAAATGGCATCGAGGGTTTGAGTCATTTTGGGGTCCGTCGGGGACATGAAAAACACGAGCGGCATCATGAGGCTGGACGCGTCGAGCGTGGTCGCGCCGTAGTGCTGAACGAACGCCTGGCGTTTGGGACTCCATCCCTTCAGCAACACCTGTTCGTAGATGCGATCCCGCGTCGTCGCCCAGCGGCGGCGATCGGCGGGAAAGGAGCGCTTGGTCGCCAGGCGCAGCGCCCGGTCGAGTGCGACCCAGCACATCATCTTCGAGTAAACGAAGTGTTGCGGGCCGCTGCGCACTTCCCAGATTCCCTGGTCGCGGCGCTGCCAGTTGCCGCACACCCAATCCGCTAGCCGCCTCAGATGGACCCACATCGCGGAGGAGATGGGATTGGCGTGCTTGTTATAGAGGTACACCGCGTCCATCATTTCGCCATAGATATCCAGTTGAAGTTGCTGGTGGGCGGCGTTCCCGATGCGCACCGGCCGCGAGCCCCGGTAGCCCTCCCAGTGCCCAAGGATTTCCTCGGTCAACGTCTCACGCCCGTCGATTCCATATACGGTTTGCAGAGATGCGCCCGCCTGCGCTGCCTGGTTGCAGAGGGATTCCATCCAGCTCATGAATCGGTCCGCTTCGTCGGTCAGCCCCACCCGAATCAGCGCATAGACGGTGAACGCGGAATCGCGGATCCAACTGTAGCGGTAGTCCCAGTTTCGCTCCCCGCCGATGCGCTCTGGAAGGCTGGTTGTGGGCGCGGCAACGATGGCGCCGGTGGGTTCGTAGACCAGCATTTCCAGCGTCAGCGCGGAGCGTTGGACCGCCTCGCGCCAGCGCCCCGAGTAGTTGCACTTGGCAATCCAGTTGAGCCAGTAATCGAGGGTCTTTGCCAGCAAGGCTTCGGACTCTTCCGGGCCGACAGCGTGAGCCGGAGCGTGAGGGGATTCGGCGATTTGCAGGAGGAAAGTTTGCGACTCACCTTCGTTCAGCGTGAATTCCGCCGCTACCCCCTTGCCGGCCTTGCCCAGCGGCGTGGGGGAAGAGAGAGCCAAGTTGAGTGACCCCGAGCGGAAGATCGCGCCCGCGGAACTCAGCCCCACCCGGTGCGAATCGCGGCCATAGTTAAACGCCGGCTGGCATTCCAACCGGAAAGCGACCGAACCGCGCACGGCACGCACGCGCCGCACGAGCGGGCAGGCATCCCGCTGCTTCGAGTCTCCCATCGGCATAAAGTCGATGATTTCGGCCGAGCTGCCGGAGGACCGGAATCGGGTGACGAGCACGTTGGTGGAAGGCCAATAATATTGGTCGCAACAGAAATCCGCTCGGGAAGGGAAGATGCGGAATCGGCCGCCCCGGGCGTGGTCAAGAAGGGCGCCAAAGACACTGGGGGAATCAAACCGGGGAAGACATAACCAGTTGATGGACCCGTCCATCGCCACCAGGGCGGCCGTTCGCATATTGCCGATCAGGCCATGGTCTTCGATCGGCGGATAGGCGTCTTGTGCGGCCACCGCATCGCTACGAGCTTCTTTCCGGGCATTCCGCACTCTCAGAGCTCCATTCGCGACTAATGCGCGTCTCGAGAAACGCCCTCATCCTGCTGGGCTCGCCCCTCAGAAGCTCCCGCGGCCCTGCTGCGGCGCCTTCGAGGCTCGTCCGGGCTAATGGTCTTAAGCCAATGGTCGAGCTGTTGTTCGGCCTCCTCTTTGGCGATCCCGTAGCGCTCCTGGATTCGGCCGAGAAACTTATCCTTGCTGCCCGCAGCAACTTCCAAATCGTCATCTGTAAGCTTACCCCACTTCAATCGAATCTCACCTTTTATCTGCGACCATTTCCCTTCGACTTGGTCCCAATTCATTCCCACACCTCCTCCGAGTTAGAGTTACAAGCGTCTGGCGTGCGTCGAGCGAAACCTTCCAGCCTCAGATTCTCTGGCCTCGCCCAAGATGCGTAATCAAGCTGACAAGGAACAGTACGACAAAAACGAAGAACAGTATCTTTGCGATACCTGCCGCGGCGAAAGCAATGGCGCCGAAGCCCAATAATCCGGCAACGATCGCGACGACCAAGAACACCAAAGCGTAATAAAGCATAGTTCCTCCTTTTCCGAGTTGGCGAACCTGATGCCGTTTTCCTCATCATCAGGGTAAGCCGGACTCCGCGCGTGAACCGGAGCGCTGCGCGTTGGGTCTATACCCAAAACGTAGCAGCACGCCCACGAGAACAAACACGATGGTCAAACCGCGTTCAAAATCAGGCATGGGCCAGCTCCTCTCGTTCTTTTTGCGTTCGTCCTCTCGAACTGCACGCGCCCTACCAGAGTCTCCCTAAAGTGGGTAATGCGTAAGTTCTCAACGCATTAGCAGGTCCTCGTGAAAAGCGGCAACAGGATGAAGTGTGGTTCGAATTTTCGCGCGGCGTGTAGAAAATACCGCTGTCATTTGAAATGCGCATCGGCCTGTTTGTACGCTGCCTCGAGATCGTGCATTGCCGCATCCATTCCGGCCTTCATGTCCTCCCACGCCGCTTGACTGGAGTCCCTTACCTTCTCGAGTTTCTCGTGAGCAACCGCACGTTTCTGTTCCAACTCGGTCATCTGCCGGTGGAGTTGCTTCTTGTCTCCCTTGTTGTCATTCTCGATCGTGGTCTTGAGTGCCGAGATTTCCTGGTCGAGGTCCCGGAGCTTCTCCGCGAGTTGGTCCTGATACATCTCGCGCTTTTGCCGGGCGGACTCCATCGCGTTGTTATCGTTCTGACTGGCCCGGTTCTGTTCGACGCTGCACCCGACCGACAACAACAAAGTCATCGCCAGGAGACAAACAAGTTTTTTCATGAGAGTCACCTCTTTCTAATTTTGATTTTGTCCATCCCGTTGAGTAACGCTGACTGACACCCCGATCCACCCGCGGACTTGCTGTGCAACGCGAGTTCCACCAATTTCCCTAACTCGCTAAGCTCAACGCGATCCAAGTCTTTCCCCATGGCGCGCGTTGCGGGCGAAGGTGTTTTCACCCGGCAACATTACACGCGCCGGGAAAATCGTCACTGCCAGAGACCTTGGGCATTTCATGAACAAGGCGGTCGTTTATTCTCTGACCGGGAAATTCTTACCAACCCCAGCCAGCGGCTTGGTTCCCGCCAAGCGTGCCGTAGGTCATTGAATTGGATACGGTTACGCGAATTCCGGAAATCGGCGACCGACCTGCAGGAATATTGCGACGTGATGGGCTGCCCGGCGGGCGGCGACCGAAGTGGGCCAAGCCGAAAGGCGAACTCAACATCGAAATCGAGGAGTGACCCGATGAAAAGGTTTATGACCGTAGTTTTTTTGCTTCTGACGTTCTCCTTGGGAGCCTTCGCCGCGGAAACTCAACTGGAGAAGGCGACGAATGTCCTCAACGAGGTCATGGATGCCCCGGACCGGGGAATTCCGCACGATTTGTTCGAGAAGGCCGTGTGTGTGGGCATCGTTCCGTCGGAGCTCAAGGGCGCCTTTCTGGTGGGCGGAACTTACGGACGAGGCGTGCTGGTGTGCCGCGAGCACGGCGATGGCCCCTGGGGGGCGCCTTCTATGTTCACGATGGGCGCCGGGAGCATTGGATTTCAAATCGGCGGTGAGGCTACGGATGTGGTCTTCATCGTGAGGAATGAAGCGGGCGCCCGAACCCTGGTGCAAGACAGCGTCAAGCTGGGCGGGGACCTCTCCGTCACCGCCGGGCCCGTGGGCCGAACGGCGGAGGGCGCTACGGACGCGCAGCTCCATGCCGAGATCCTCAGCTACTCGCGGACGCGCGGCCTGTTTGCCGGAGTCTCGCTCGACGGCGCCGTGATTAAGCAGGACCGGGAAGACAATCGCGACCTTTACGGGCGCAAAATCACCGCGCGTGAGATCTTGATCGACGGCATCGTGCGTCCCCCCGCGGCGGCAGAACCTCTGGACCGGGCGCTGACGAGATATTCTCCTCGGGGCGGCCGCTCGTTCGCGAGCTTATGATCGGACGTAGCGGCGGGTTCATCCCGCCATGTGGCGAGGTGAACTCGCCGCTACGGACCATGGCGAGGAGAACTCTCCGCGACGGACTATGGCGAGGGAAACTCGCCGCTACGTCGACCGCCATCCCTTCCTGCGGGCCTCATTCCCCAAACTCACCTTCTAAGGTAAAGACCTGACGGCAATCGGGTTTTCACCGGATTGCAACATGTTTTCACAGCCGTGAAGATGGATTCACGCGTGGGTAATTGTAAGGGGAGACGAACACCCCAAGATCCCGCGATGCGGGGAAATGACTCTGGGTCCATTGAGCCCATGATCCATTGCGCCGGGCGAAGTCTGGGCGCGAGGAAGGACGGCGGGCAGTAGCGGAGGTGGAGAACATGAGTGAGAATCTTTTTGCGATCCTGGTCCACGGTCAGAGCGGACCGTTTGAATCCTTGAAGCGGATGCTGCGAGAACTATCGGTCGAGACGTATAGCGTGGCGACTTGCCAAGAGGCGGCGAGCTTGATTCCTCAGTGCAAGCCGCACATGGTCTTCACCGAAAGTACGGTAGCAGACGGAACGTGGTTGAGCGTTTTCAATTCGGCGGAAGCGGCCGATGCGCCCCTCAGCGTGATCGTTGTCGGAACTTTTCCCGATACCAAGTGTTACCTGTCACTGATGGAGCGAGGGGCATTTGATTTTGTCGCGCCGCCTTTCGAGCGCGAACCGCTGAGCTTTGTCGTACGGTCGGCGGCGCTCGATACGCTCCGCCGCAGAGGAGTGCTGGCGGCGCAGACGGTCGGGGCTTCGTGAATCCGCATGTGTCCAAAACAAAAGCTATGCATCGACTGTGGACCTGCGGCTCTGCCGCTTGCTATGCGGGCTGGCTGCGCCTGCCCGGAACGCTCTACTGACGTTCAATCTCACCCCCACCGCGCCGGAGGCTCAGCCTCCGGCGCGGTGGGGGTGAGAGAAAAGGGGTATCGCGGCCCGGAAGGGCTGAGCCCTTCCGCACAGCGGAGCGGCGAAGCCGCAAGGCTCCATCACTTTGGAGGCGAGTGTTGTGAATTCACCCGCGGAGCGGCTGCCGCGTGATCTCATGTAGGCGCGGTATGTAGTCCGAGGGCGATGGAGGCCGCGCCAGCGCCGAAAGCCTTTGGCAACGGAAAACGAACCGCTCTCATCGAAACAACTTGATGCGGGGCCATTAAAGAAAGATTGGCATCAGTCACTCTCAGGTGCGGGACGTGCCGGCACACAGGGTACTTTTCCGGAGGGTCCACAAAAAACAGTGACTAGGAATACAACAGTTGTCGAGAACGGAACGAGGCACCGGGGCTTGGCTCTGGAGGCATTTGCTCCGGTGTGTACAAGTTACGCGGGCGGGGAAATCTTTTCCTGTACAACCCGTCGCACGTCGATTCTGGGCAGTCAATTTGTCTCGGTTAGTCATCAAGTTGCAGGCAGGGCCAAACGGCAACCATCCTGCAGGGAGCTTGGTTTACCGCTTTTGGCTGGAGCTGTTGCGGGCTGAGTGAAGATTTGTTCGAACTCCGTCCATGTCGCTGGTTTTATTGGACGGGGCAGAGCGTAAGCGGCTGCGCACGAGCTGATGACTCGTGCGCAGCCATGCCAGAGTGCTCTATCTCGAGTGAACCGGGAGAGAACGACGTGGCAGTTGCCGAGTTTACACTAACGCCTTGGCAAAGACAACCCGCCGCTGATTCTCCCCACTATTAATCCTGGATCGCGTAACGCCGCCATTTGGGCGGCTCTTCCGGCCGGAAGCCGGCTTTACCGATGAGGACACGACCCAATTCAGGCCCGAGGATCGTCGCGCTGAGTTTTTATCCCAAGGGAAGCAAAGGAGGTTTCGCCTCGGACATCTGGATGATTGGTCCCCATTGACTTCACGATGCGCGGGCTGGGTTTGCACGTAGCTGCTCAAGAGAACGCCAATTCTACCGATGGAGGAGCAAAGTGATTTTCCGGATTGCCATATTAAATGGAGTGATTCTCTTCGCCGCAAGCGTGCTTGTCGCTTCGGGAGGGGACCAGAAACAAAGCTCTCCTGCCCAGGCCGACCCCGTCGCTGACTCCCTCAATCACGGCGTCGATCACATCGATGGAGTTAACGCGCCAGCCGCCGGCGGCCTCGAGCGCCGTGGCGCCCGTTACGAAATTTCGAACGGCGATACTCTCGATCTGCAATTCGAATTCACCCCCGATTTCAACCAAACCGTAACGGTCCAGCCGGATGGCTTTGTCACTCTGAAGGAAATCGGCGACCTGCAAGTGGAGGGGGAGAGCGTCCCGCAAGTAAAAGCAAAACTCCAACAGGCCTACTCCCAGATTCTTGCCAAGCCGGAAGTGACGGTTTATCTCAAGGACTTCAATAAACCCTATTTTCTCGCCCTGGGGCAGGTGGCCAAACCGGGAAAGTACGACCTGCGTGGAGTTACCACCGTCTCGGCGGCGATCGCCATGGCCGGAGGGTTCAACGACAATGCCAAGCACTCGCAGGTGCTCGTGTTCCGGCGGGTGAATGACTCCTGGTCTTCGGTGACCAAACTCGATATCAAGCACATGCTCAAATCGCGCGACCTGAGCGAGGACCTGACACTGCGGCCCGGCGACATGGTTTATGTGCCGCAGAACACCATTTCCAAAATCAAAAACTTTGTCCCCACGCCCACCCTGGGGACCTACGCGCCGATTCCTTGAGGCATGTGCGCATCCCCGAATTCAATTGCAGGAGCGAGGAGAATCCCAATATGGCGGAAAAAAACGAGATCATCGTGAAGGCTCCCAATGCCCTGGCAATGGGGTACGTCCCCAGCACCCGTTCCTCTCCCAACGCGGTTCGCGATTTGTTCTCGGTTTTCTTCCGCAATCGCCGGCTCGTCCAGGTGACGTTCCTTTCCACCCTGGGTGGAGCGGTGCTTTATGTGCTCTTGTTCGGCATTAAGTACGAGTCAACTACTGAAATCCTGGTGAAGCATCGCCGCGCTGACGAGGTGGTTTCAACCGACGCCAACTCGCGCCAGGAAACGAATTCCACCGACGTGCCCACCGAGCGGGAGATCAACACGGAGATTTCCTTGCTGAGGGGCGGCGACCTGATGGCCCAGGTGGTGAAGGACACCGGACTCGACGCGCGGGAAAATCACCCGTGGAATGCCCTGCTCCCCGGGCGCGACGACTCGTGGAGGGTGGCGAGGGCGGCGAAAAAACTGAGCGAGGATCTGAGGATCACCGAGATCCCGCAGTCCAACATGATTGAAGTGGCTTACCGCTCGCGCAACCCGGAAATGACCGAGCGCGTCCTGAGCGACTTGGACCGGCTCTATCTTGCCAAGCACCTGGCCGTTTATCGCCCCCCCGGGGAGTATGATTTCTTTCAACACCAGGCGCAGCATTATCAAACCGAATTAAACGAAACTGAGCAGCAGCTTGCCAGCTACGATTTGAATAAGGGCGCGTCGGATCCCGACCTTGACAAGGAGATCCTGCTGCGCAAAGCCGGTGAGTTTGACGGCAGCCTGCGCGAAACTGAGGCCGACATTTCCCAAACCAGTAAGCGCATCGGCGAGCTGCAAGAGTTATTGCAGAAGACCCCCGACCGCCTGACCACGCAGGTGACCTCGGGAGACAACCCGCAACTTATGGCGCTCTTAAAATCCAGTCTCGCGGATTTGGATACCAAGCGCACGGATTTGCTGACCAAGTATCAGCCCACCTACCGCCTGGTGCAGGAGGCCGACAAGCAAATCGCCGATCTTAAAACCGCCATCGCGGCGGAGAGTGAGAAGCCTGTCCGCCAGGAAAGCAGCGGGGAGAATCCAACCTACGAATTGCTGAAGGGCGAACTGGTGAAGGCCAACGAGGACTTGCAAGGCTACACGGCCAAGGTGCGCGCCACCGCCCCGGTGGTGGACACCTACCGGCAACAGGCGCTGCTGATGGACCAAAAGGGCATTCAGCGGCAGGACTTGGTGCGCAACATCAAGTCGGCGGAAGCAAACTACATGCTCTACGTGCAAAAGCAGGAGCAAGCCCGCATTTCCGATGAGCTGGATAAGAACCGCATCCTGAATGTGGCCATCGCCGAGCCGCCCAGCATTCCCGGCCTGCCGGTTTTTTCCCCCTGGCTGCTCTTGCTTGCGGGCGGTGTGCTGGCGCTGATGATCAGCACGGCCGCCGCGTTCTTTGCCGATTATCTTGACCCCTCCTTCCGGACACCCGACGAGGTTAGCCAGTTTCTCGGCTTGCCGTTATTGGCCTGCTTTCCCAAGGACGGTTACCCACCCCGGTTCGGGCTCCTCGCGGCGGGAAGCGAAAGAGCGGAAACTCGCGGCGCCAGCGCGCCCTTAGCCGGCGGCGACGATTCTCCGCTTTCGAACCTGGGGGGCGGCGGCCTGGGGAAGTTATCCGGCTTCCGCGAGAAGGGGCAATAGGAGAAATCGCCCATGTTTCTTGAATACTACGGCTTGAACGAACAGCCTTTCGGCGTAACGCCCGATCCCCGGTTTCTGTACCTGGGGCCGGAGCAACAGGAGGCTTTTTCCTCCCTGGTCTACGGGATTGAGACCGGGCGCGGGTTCATGGCGCTTATCGCCAGCCCGGGCCTCGGCAAGACCACGATCCTCCTGAAGCTTATGGAGAGGCTGCGTGACTCCGCGCGTACCGCCTTTCTGTTTCAAATGCACACGAACTCAGAGGACTTTCTGAGAAGCCTCATGTCTGACCTGGAAATTGAGCCCTGCAGCCACGACCTGGGAGAGTTGCAGCGTCAACTGGGCGACGTCCTCATCGCGGAAGCAAAGTCCGGCCGGCACATTGTGGTGGCCATTGATGAGGCGCAGAACCTCGATGTCGGGGTCCTCGAGACGGTCAGGATGCTCTCCAATTTCGAAACTCCGCAGGCCAAGCTTCTCCAGATTCTGCTGGTAGGGCAGCCGCAGCTTGCCGACAAGTTGGCTTCACCGGAAATGGAGCAGCTCCGCCAGCGCGTTTCCATTATTACCAACTTTCCTCCCCTTAGAAACGGCGATATCCCCAAATATATCGATCATCGGCTGCGCGTTGCCGGATACACAGGGAAGGCGCCGTTCACACCCTCGGCCTTGGAGCTCATCGCGGCTTACAGTAAAGGAATTCCGAGAAACATCAACAATCTTTGTTTTCAGGCCTTGTCGCTGGGTTACGCCAAAGGTCAGAAGAAAATCGACGACCCCATCGTGCGCGAGGTCCTTGCGGACCTCGACCTGGAGTCCCTGGGGACGCTCGCGTCCGCCGCTCCCCGGAAGGCCCCTGAGCCCACCTCGCGCCAACGAAAGATCCGCGTAGACGCTGTGGATCTTTCTTCCGCGTCGCTGGCCGGGGAGCGGGAGATGCCCGGTCGCGGCGAACCCGATTATCGCCGGGCTTTTGTAATGCCCGCAGGTAAGCGTGATAGCGGAGTGCTTCCCTGGGTGGGAATGGGTGTGCTCTTAGTGGGCTTGTGCATGTGGCCGTGGATTAAGCCGGGGTACGTCTCTCTAGCCCATTTCTTAAACGGCGCCCCGTCCAGCCCGAAATCCGAGGAAGTGACCGCTCCCCCGGTCGCTCCGCCGTCGGCAAACCCTGCCCCTGTCCAGACGGAAACTCCCGGAGACAGGACGGACCCGGGCAGTGATTCCGCGGGCGCAGCGCCCCTCCAGCCGGGCGCCCCCAATGCCCTAACAACAGCTTCCGGGTCTGATGCGCCCGGCGAGGAAAACCCTCCGGCCCGAGCACCCACGCACCCATCGGTCAGAAGAACCAGCGCCCCTGTCCGCGATACTGAGCCGGTCAGCGAGACCCGGTATCTGCCGGGCAGCGGACGGCTGGTGGTGGAATCGAGCGTGAGCGGGGCGCACATCTCGATTGACGGCGAGAACAACCCCAAGTGGCTGACGCCGCGGATTTTCAATTTGGCGCCGGGCACCTACATGGTTTCCGTCTTCCGGCCGGGGTACGGTTCCTGGAACCGGCACATCCGCGTGGACGAGGGGAAGGAGTATTACGTCTCGGCGGAGCTGGTGGACATGAACCAGGACGGCGGCATCTTTACCGTCGACACCGATCCCCCCGGCATGCAGGTGTTCATCGACGGCAAGCCCTATGGGCCTAGCCGGGTAGACACCGTGCTGGCTGCCGGATGGCACGTCTGCGCCGTCATCCCCGCTGCGGGGCTCCAGCCCGTGGTGAGCAAATTTCACCTGAAACCCGGCGAGGCGGTCACGCGCAGAGTCAAGCTGGGCCCGCCCACCGCCGGCTCCTCCGAAAATAACCCGCTCGACCGGGGAAAGCATTTGACCACCTTGGCGGCCGTTCCTGAGGGAGGACTTCCTTGAGCAAATACTACGAGGTTTTGCAGCGAACCGCGGTGAAAGGCGGCGGGAGGGCGGGGGTGTTGCCCGCGCCGTTGCGGGTGCCCCGGACCTATGAGATGCGGCCCGTTCCCGACGCGCACGTGCTCTCGCACGAGGAACTCGTCAAGCTCATTCAAACCGTTTTCCTTTTGCCCGGTGATAACTCGCCCCGAGTCGTGGTTTTCACCGGGGCGGAATCGGCGGCCGGGTGCTCGTCGATCTGCGCGGGAGCCGCCGAGGCCCTGTCGGCCAATGTGGATGAGCCCGTGTGCCTGGTGGATTCCAATTTGCGCTACCCCTCCCTGCACTTATGCCTGGGAGTGGAAAACAGCAAAGGGTTGGGCGAGGCCTTGGCAAGTACCGAGCCGATCCAGGACTACGTGCGGAAACTGCCCGGCGAGGGTATGTGGCTCCTTTCCGCCGGACACGTTTCCTCTCCCCTGGCTTGGACGATTAACTCCAGCCGCATGGGCGCGCGCATCAGCGAATTGCGCCAGTCATACCGCTTTATCTTGATGGATTCGCCTTCGGTGAATGTTTATTCCGATGCGATTTGTTTAGGACAGTCGGCGGATGGGGTGGTGCTGGTGGTGTCGGCAAACTCGACCCGGAAAGAAGCAGGGCGCCGGGCCAAGGAAAGTTTGGAGATGGCAGGGGCGCGCCTTTTGGGCGCGGTGCTGAATAATCGGACTTATCCGATTCCTCAGCCCATTTACGACCATTTGTGATCGGTCGTAGGGGCGGGTCTCGTGCCCGCCCACCAGGGGCCGAATCGGCCCCACGTGACGTAGGGGCGGCCCTCGTGGCCGCCCGACCCCAGAGCACCCACGAGGGGTGCCCCTACGGAGTGGCGGCGGCCGAATCGGCCCCGCGTGCGACGCGTCACCTTCCCGCGAAGCGGGATACCGTGAGTAGCCGTAGGTGGAACCTACGGAATCGGCAGGCTGGAGACATTGCGGCCCTGAAGGGGCCGACCTTTCGCACGGTCAACCCCGTTGGGGTTGGGTGGTCGGGTGGGTTTTGTTATCCGCAGGTTAAAACCTGCGGCTACTCAACGTTGGCCCCTTGGGGGCCGAACGCGGGCTCCCCGGTGGGACGCCCGGTAAAACAGGGCGATTGGTTTAGCGAATTAATTCCAAAAAGTGACAGTCCCGGAATGGGACTGAGAGGGCGGAGCTATGGCTACTTGGGAAACGACCCACGAAAGCGTCGCGACAAACTCAATTCCTCCCGTGGCAGCGATGGACGACGCGAGATGGTACGCCGTCCAAACTCGCGCCCGCCACGAGAAGAAGGTTGACACCCAACTCCACGAAAAGGGAATCGAGGTATTCCTGCCCTTATGGAGCGAGATGCACCAATGGAGCGATCGGCAAAGGCTGGTACATCAGCCACTGTTTTCCGGTTACGTGTTCGTTCACATTGCCGAGACTCCCCTCGAACGGAAAAACGTGCTGAGCACGCCGGGGGTGTGTTGGTTTGTGGGGAACCGGGGGATGGGCCTACCGATACCCGACAAGCAGATTCAAGACGTGCAGACCGTCTTGAGCAGTGAGGTTCCTTTTGCCCCGTTTCCCTTCATTCACGTCGGCCAGCACGTCAGAATTCGCGGCGGGTGCCTGGATGGAATTGAAGGAATACTGATCGCCAAGGAGTCCGACCGCACCGTGGTAGTTTCCGTGGAACTCGTGCGAAGGTCCCTGGCGGTCCACATCAACGGTTACGACCTCGAGGAGGCGTGACCGCCTCTTACCGGTCCCGTAGGGGCAGGCCTCGTGCTTGCCCACCCTGGGGCCGGTTCGGCCCCGCATGCGGGCGCCTTCCTCTCGTAGCGCGGGCGGGATGCCCACGCCCCAGCGGGCGAGACGCCCGCGCTACGGACGTGATTGTTATTCGATTCTGCAAACCTCAATAGGCGCCGGCCAGATTTGAGTGGCAGGAGTTCGAGCGCTTGGACCTGGAACGATTGCACGCACCGATGAATAAGACCATTCCCCAGTTCAAACAAAAGAAATCGAGGGAATGCCGGCCAGTTTCTTCTCTGCGGGCCAATCCTCAGCCGGTTGACGCAAGATCAACCTGCTTTCCTTCCCAATGACAGGAATTTTCCTGATTTAAGGAGGCTGAAATGGGCGCTTTGCGCCGCCGTCTATTTTTGATGACGATGAAGGCGGTCGATCTGGTGATTTTGGCCACCGTGTTTCTATTGGCCGCAGTGCCGGTCTGGCGGGGCGGGGAAGAGATCTCTTTCGCCGATTTTCTTTCCATGCGGATCAAGGTCGAAAACTTTGTCCTCTTTTTCGGCTTGTTGGGACTCTGGCACGTCCTCTTTGTGTCCCTGGGTGCGTATCAATCCCAGCGAACGGCGTCCCAGGAAGAAGAGTTCACGTGCATTTTCCGAGCTACCTCGGGAGCGACCATCTGCTTGGGTCTGTCGGCGATTTTGTTCAGGATTCGGATGGTCACTCCGACCTACCTGCTGGTGTTCTGGTTTCTGACCACCTGCACCGTCCTGGCGAGCCGATGGGGATTGCGATTCTTCCTCGAAACCCTTCGCCGCCGGGGGCGGAATATCCGCCATGTCTTGATCGTGGGAACGAACCCTCGCGCTATCGAGTTTGCCCGGAAATTCGAGTCCAAACCCGAGTCGGGCTATCGGGTCCTCGGGTTTGCCGATGAGCGGTGGAGCGGTTTGGAAAAGTTCCAGAAAGGGCCGTACCGGCTGGTTTGCGACCTCCAGCGGCTCGCGCCATTCCTGCGCAAGGCCGTGGTGGACGACGTGGTGATTGGCTTGCCCATCCGGTCGTATTACGAGCAGTCGTCGGCTATTGCCGCGCTGTGCGAGATCCATGGGATCGTCGTGCAATTTCTGCCGGGACTGTTCAATCTGAAAATGGCCCGAATGCACGCGGAAGACTTCGGGGGCGACACGCTCATTGCGCTCTCCACCGGGCATATGGATGGATGGCCCGTCGTCCTGAAACGGGTTCTCGACGTCGCCCTCTCGCTGCTCGTACTCCTCTTCCTCGCTCCCTTGCTGCTGGTGGTCGCGGCGCTCGTCAAACTGACCTCGGAGGGGCCGGTCTTCTTCCTTCAGGACCGATTGGGGTTGAATAAACGCCGGTTTCGAATCTGCAAATTCCGCACCATGGTCGCCGACGCCGAGCAAAAACAAGTGGCGCTGGAACACCTGAACGAGCAGCAAGGGCCGGTCTTCAAAATCCACGCTGACCCGCGGATTACCCCGCTCGGCAGGATTCTGAGAAAGACCAGCATCGATGAACTTCCCCAATTATTCAATGTGTTGAAGGGCGAGATGAGCTTGGTGGGTCCGCGCCCACTGCCGTTTCGCGACTATGAGGGATTCGACCAGGATTGGCACCGGCGGCGGTTCAGCGTGAGGCCGGGGATCACGTGCCTGTGGCAAATTTCGGGCAGAAACTCCATCGGCTTCGACAAGTGGATGGAATTGGACATGCGCTACATCGACGAATGGTCACTGTGGCTGGACTTCCGCATTTTGGCTTCGACGATCCCGGCGGTCCTGAAGGGCACGGGAGCGGCGTGAAATAACGGCCATTTTGGCGGAGTCCCGAGAGCCGGGATACCCGAGCCTGGAGGCGAGAGCCTGGAGGATCGTGGCTCCGCGAGGGAAAATGCCGGGGCTTTGCGGAATATCCACAATGCTCCGAGGGCAGAGGGCCATCCGCATAGAGTGAAAATATTGAATCAGGTCACGAGCACCTCCACACCCGGGACGGTCAAGGATGGCGGCGGGTTCCGGCGCGCGGTGAAGACTTGGCCGCTGCGCGGCTTTTTCGCGCTGGTCGATCAGGGACTCATCTCGGGCTCGAACTTCATCGTCGCTATTTTGCTGGCGCGATGGGTTTCGGCTCAACAGTACGGAGCATACGCGCTGGCATTTGAGGTGCTCCTGTTTATGTCGATCGTTTATGCCGCCCTCATTCTTGAGCCCATGTGCGTGTTCGGTCCATCGACTTACAAAAATGATTTCCGCGCTTACTTGGGAGTTCTTCTGCGCATTCATTGCGGGTTGTCAGTGCTGGTGATCGCCGCGGTTTTAGCGGGCGCCGCGGTCCTCCACTCTCTCAAACCGGGAAGCTCTCTTCCCGATGCGCTTGTCGGCGTGGGCGTGGCGTGCCCTAGTTTGCTTCTCTTCTGGCTGGCCCGCCGTGGGTTCTACGTTCACCTTCTGCCAAAGAAGGCCGCGCTGGGCGCGTGCGCTTACTCCGCCACAGTGTTGGCTGGTGTCACGGTTGTGTACAAAGCGCATTCCCTAAACCCCTTCACCGTATTCCTGGTGATGGCTGCGGGCGCCATCGTCACCGGCCCGCCCATGCTGCGCTGGTTCAAGTCCCACATGCCTTTGCTTCCGGGGCGGCGCATTCGGGTTAAGGACGTCATGCGGCAGCATTGGATCTACGGCCGATGGGCACTCGCCAGCGCGACTGTGATCTGGCTTTCAGGGGCAATTTATTATCCCGCGCTGGGCAGCTTCTTCAACTTGGCCGAAACGGGCAGATTTAAGGCGCTGATGAACCTTGCATCCCCCATCGGTCAGGCCTACGTTGCCCTTTCGCTTCTCAGCCTGCCCTACGCCTCGCAGGTCCATCACGAGGAAGGCAACGCCACAGTCGGTCGATTGGTTTGGAAGCTCACGGGACTTTATCTTGGCGGGAGCGCCCTTTACTGGTTGATTTTGATTTTGGCGCGTGGTCCCGTCGTCCAGCACCTTTACGGTGGGAAGTATACGCAGGTCATCGCCTTCCTTCCGTGGGTTGCGGTGGGATCGGTACTCAGGATTGGCGCCACTGCCCAAGCGAATGTGCTCCGGGCCATGCGCTCGCCGGCATTGGTGTTCGTTGCCTATTCAGCCGCATGCGTTGTGGCAATTCTCATTGGCGTTCCGTTCACACGGTGGTTTGGGTTGCGTGGAGCTTTGTTCGCCTGGGTGCTCTCAGGGGCCGCGTCGTTCGTGGGGGCCTTTTATATGATTCGGCGAAGGGCGCGGCAACCCGAGGTGCAGGTGGAATTTGCTCCCAGCTCACTGGTGCTCCAGGAGGAGCCCTCCATGACTACAAAATGATGCGATCAAACATCCTCACACGCCAAAACGACACTACCCGAATGAGTTCCACAACACACAAAGTTGAGAATCTGGTGCTGCCTTTGGCACGAGCCCGTGCGAAGGCTTCGGTACTGCCCGCCGCGGCGGTGGTGGAAGAGCTCCAGTGCCGGGTCGCTTGCGCCCTGAATATTGCCCCCGAGCTTGTGAGCATTGAGGGCCATCGTAGTGACTTTCCCTGGGTGATGCTGTGGTGCTGGGGGAAGGCCGCCGGGGCGCGATTATTCGCCAAGGTATTTCTCGCTGATCCCTACCCCGTCCCAGCAAGGTTTGCAACCCCGTGGGAGGAATTGGAAGGGCCTGCGAACCCTCAAAGGCCGGTTGAGGAACAAGTTTCAGCGGAATGGAACATGATTCACGAAATGCGTTCGCGCGTTGGGACGCAGAACATTCCCGCCCCTCTCGGGCGCTCTTTCGAGGACCGAACTCTCGTTGTTGAAGAGGTTAGCGGACAGCGCATGGATTCCTTCGTGAATTGGAGGTGGCCGAGCCGCAGAAAGGCGCATTCGGTGGAGGAGGCAATGCTCCAGGCCGGATCGTGGCTGCGGACCCTCCACGAGTCATCCTTTCAAGGATACGAAACGGTGGATGTCTCGGAGGCTCTCGACGCCTTGCTGGCCCTTGCGCGCAGGAGGGGTGCGGAACTCGCGCCTTATGCCGGGCTTGCTCGGCAGGTGCTCGAATCCACGCGTCGCGACCTGAATCCTAGAACGGCACTTCGCGTTCCGGTGGCGCTCAATCACGGCGATTTTTCGTTGCCCAACCTCATTTGGGACGACCCCAAAAAGCGATTGTGGGTGATTGACTTCGAGCACTCCGGCCAGCGTCCGATTATCCATGATTTATGCACGCTGATTGCCACCCTGCGTTATCGCCTTCTCATGCCCATCACGTCGCCGCGAGTCGTGCGGCTTCTCGAGGAGGTATTCTGGAAGGGCTATGGGCCAACCGCCAAAGAGATTCGCACCCTTGTCAACGGTCTCTCTTGCGCATGGCTCTTCTACCACATTTTCCCGCGGCTATCGACCTTGCGGGCGCGGCGCGGTTGGAGAGGCGGGCTGAAGGCCTCGCTCTACAAGAGCCTTTTCCAGCGCTTTATGATCGCTCGCATCTTACGCGCCCAGCAAAGTTAACAATTAATCTCGACACACCATCATGGGACTCACTGACGAAGTCGCGCTCGACGGCGTTTTTGAAGGCAAGAATCAGGCGAAGCGCGCCGAAAACAAAATAAAGTTGGCTTGGGTTGGGAAGGGCGCCCTGGCGCTTATCGACCAAGGCCTCCTTTCGGGCTCGAATTTTCTCATCGGGATTCTGTTGGCGCGCTGGCTGAGTCCTGACAACTACGGCGCCTACGCCTTGGGCTTTTCGATCTTTCTTTTCCTCTCGGGTTTCCACAACGCCTTTTTTTTGGAGCCCATGAGCGTCTTGGGACCGGAGTCTTACTCGCGGTGTCTTCCTTCGTACGTCAAAAAGCTGTTCGAACTGCATTTCGGGATGGCTTTCCTGCTCTCCGTGCTTGCGGTTGCAGGGGTTTGGGTGATGCGCTTTTTCTCGACCGCCCCAGGCGTCGGGTCCGCAATGTGGGGCGTTGCGATTGCGATTCCCTTGGTTCTGTTCCACTGGCTTTGCCGCCGCGCGGTTTACTTGAAGCTGGCTCCCTGGCTTGCCGCGGTGAGTTCCGCCGCCTACTGCATTGCCCTCGTCGGCCTGCTGCTGGCGTTGAAAAGCTCGATATCTCCCTTCACGGGTTTCTTGGTTCAGTCATTGGCCGCCATCCCCGCGATCGTTCTGTTGCTACTTTCCCTGAAGTCGGATACCGAATCGGTTCCTGGACCCTCCACACTCCATGTTGTGCGCGAGCATTGGCGATATGGCCGCTGGGTGGTGGGGTCGACTGTTGTCTACTGGCTGTCCGGCAACGCCTACTATGTCATCGTCGCAGCGCTGCTGCCGATGCACGACTTGGCGGCATTACGGGCCCTCCGGAACTTCACCTTGCCCTTCGCTCAAGCCCTCACGGCAATCACCCTGCTGGTGCTTCCTTGGGCGTCTTCGCGCTTTGCCCAGGAGGGTCGCTTGGGGCTGAAGCGCCGGACGCGACAGCTTACGGCGTTGTTTGGGGGAGGCGCCCTGGTTTACTTCTCCGTGATCTGGTTATTCGGGGGTCGCGTCATGAACTTTCTCTATGCCGGACGCTACGACGATTTTGCCCACCTGCTGGCCTTGGCGACAGCTCCGCTATTGCTGATCGCCGCCTCGGTGGGAAGTGAGGTTGCGGTGCAAGTGATGCAGGCCCCCTCCGAAGTATTTCTCGCTTATTCGGTCTCCGGCGCTCTTACCCTCCTGATGGGAATTGCCTTCACACACTATTGGGGGTTAGCTGGAGGCCTTGTAGGTCTTCTCATATCGTCAGTCGCCTTCTGGGCAGTCATCACCTATCGCTGCCACAAGCGTTTGCAAGGTGATTTTACGGGGACACGGAATACCGAGCATGCACCTGCGGCCGGCGAGCGTGTGGCTTGGCTCATGCCGACGGTGATGGGTGCTTACTATTGGCAGCCGATATTTCAGGAGTTCACCGCGCTCATTCCGAACACGGTTATTTTTGCCGGAGCTTGGCCCGGTACTCTTCCGGCATATCGTGGAAAGTTTGAAGTTCGCCCCATCCGTGGTGTCCGCTTCGTCACCTTGGGGCGGGGTGGGGCTGGTTATCCCACGGGATTCATGTGGGCGTCTCCCGCCATCCTCCGGGAGTTGATTCGCTTCCGTCCCAACGTGATTCTCACGAGCGGGTTCAACCTTTGGTCCGCCTATGTCCTGATGTTCAAAAGATTCATGAAATGGCGTGTCGTTCTAATCTGGGAAGGCGTTTCTCCTACCATTTCCTGTTCGAATTCCCCCCTGCAATTGGCGATGCGCCGAATAATGGCGAAACACTTCAATGCGGCAATCACCAACAGCCGCGCGGGTGCCGATTACCTTCAGGCTGTTTTACGGATGCCGGCGGGTAAAATCGTTCGGCATCCCATCGAGGTCGCGGAAGCCCCCGCCCTCGCGCGCCCCAAAGAGGACATCACCGTGGCGCGTGCCCGCTCCTCCTTTGCTTTTCTCGTGGTTGGGCAGCTCATCGAGCGGAAAGGCATCCATCGCCTGTTCGAAGCCGCAAAACTTCTTTTAGACCGTGGCATTGACGATTTCAGCATCCAGATTGCCGGAACCGGCGACATGGCTCAGGCCCTCCTCCAGCAGGTTGCAGACTCCCATCTGGACAAGGTTGTCGAGTGGCTGGGTTTTGTCAGTTACCAGAACCTTGGTGCCCATTACCAAGCGTCCGATGCCGTCATTCTTCCCTCCCTCGAGGATACCTGGGGAATGGTGGTCTTGGAGGCCATGAGCATGGGGAAACCTGTTTTGTGTTCCAAACATGCCGGCGCGAAAGAAATGATCGAGGATGGCGTGAACGGTTTTGTCATTGACCCCCAAAATCTTCCCGAGCTCGCCGGTCGAATGGAACTTCTTATTCGAGTGCCCGGGCTGGCTAAGAAGATGGGGGAAAAATCGAAAGAAATCCTCCGCCCCTATACCACTCGCCGGGCCGCCGAGGTTCTGGCAAAGGTTGCGGTCGCGGGTCGCCAATTCGACTCTTCCGCGACCGCAGCGAAGAGTTATCGGGACGCCGCTACAGCGGGAACCGCGAGGCAAACCTAAGGAGAGATGCAGGCGATGATTTCCCAAACTGCCAACTCCCATACTCGCTCGGGCCTCAGTAATAGGGGGTCGATGTGGGTCATACCCGCTTTCGTGCTGCTGGGAGTGTTGGTAACGGCGGCGGTGTTCGGGGTCGCGTCTCGTTTCCATTCCGGAGCCACCGTGGCTCTCGTGATAGCTTTCATCGGCCTCCCCGCGCTTTTCCTGGGCGCTGCGGGGGTGCGTCATGCCGCCAGCAGCGCACGAGCGTTTCTCTCTACGTCCGCCAAGTGGTGGCACTTCCTCTGGATGCTCACCTTTGTGAGCGCCTTGGTTTTTCGGATTCGTTATGCGAATGACATCGCTTCCGACCCCCTGGATGGTTGGGCGATCTTTCGCGTCGTTATCGACATGCTGGTGGCTTTTGTCCTACTGGCGCGCCTGGCCTTGCGGCGGACCCATTGGTTGAGCTCCATGTTCCGCGGGGTGCTGGGAGCATTTTCGATGTTCGGCTTGATTTGCCTGGCATCCACCGCGTGGTCAGTGTATCCATCGTGGACCTTCTACAAATCATTCGAAATCCTCGTTGACTTTGCCTTGCTGGCGACGGTTCTTGAAACGGTTGAGTCGATCGACGACTTCCGCGACTTTTTCAATTGGACTTGGGCGATTTACGGTCTGGCACTTCTGACCGTCTGGTTGGGTGTACTCATCTGGCCTCACGATGCTCTGTACGGCGACCAATTCGACCTCGGCACTCTTGGGATCAGATTGCAAGGAGTGATGCCCGCTTTCAGCTCCAACGACGTGGGCACCTTCGCCGCCATTCTCGGAGTACTTGCCCTCGCCCGTCTCCTCCCGGTCTCGGAAGAGCGATTCAACAAATCGTGGTATGGCTTTTTGCTCTTGGCGAGCGTAGGTACGATGGTCTGCTCACAAACTCGAACCGCCATCGTCGGTTTCCTCGGCGGAGTTTTCCTGATTCTGGTTTTCACCCGGCGCAAAAGTATGGGAACGCTCTTGACGTTTGTCGTCACGCCGATCGTGGGAATCGTCACGGCGGGAGGCTTGTTGTTGTCATATCTTCAGCGCGGCCAGACGGAGGATCAATTGGCCTCTCTCAGCAGCCGGGCTGATTGGTGGAGCTTCGCCTGGCGAACCTACCTGGAGCGCCCCCTGCTGGGATTCGGGGCTTATGCCGGGGGGAGGTTTGCCGTTTTGGCGAAGCTGGGCCTGGGTGGGACCTCCACCATGCACAGCGACTACCTGGAAATCCTTGTCGGCACAAGTTTTTGGGGAATGATTCCATTCCTCATAGCGTTGGGCGCCACTTGGTGGCTATTACTCCGATACGTGCGGGATTCCTCCTCTGACACGGAGCAGCGACAATTGGCATTCGAAGCTTTGGCCATTCTCGCCCTCCTCACCTTTCGTTCCGTTTTCATGACCATGCTGACGTGGCATCCGCCCCTGCACTTCCTGGCGATCCTGGGCTACGGGGAATTCCTGCGCCGCCGCCAACATGCCTGGGCGCGAGTAAGAGTGACTCAGCTGCGATCCTTGGCCACGCCGCAGGCCGCCCTCGTGCCTGGAATTGAAGTGTGATCGGCCCGCGACCACCCGTCGCAACCCGGGCGGCGTTGCGAAAACCTTACAGACCTCGACGAGAACAATGAGAACTCGATGGCTAATCCCCGATACTGTTGAGCGCAGGCTTCCGGCCTACGGACGTCGGCACCCGTCGATTCCGTCCTTGGCGGCTTTGGGAGTTGTCGCTTTCTTGACCTTGTCCTCAGGAGGTGTCAGCGGACCCGTCCCGCGGGCATCGTCGGAGGTTACCGTCCAGCCGGGAGACGACATCAGCCGGCTGGTCGAGCGGAATCCTCCGGGAACCCAGTTTCGGTTGCGAGCCGGCGTTTATCGGCTTCAGTCGATCACTCCGCGGGATGGAGATTCCTTCATCGGTGATCCGGGTGCAATTCTCAGTGGCGCGCAATTACTCACTCAGATTTCCCGCTCCGGTCGCTTCTGGTCCGCTGCCGTCCATGCCGACCCGCGCGCTGAGTACAGGGGGCAGTGCGCCCCAGCCCATCCCGCGTGCACGTATCCTGAGGACCTGTTCTTTGACAACAAGCCGCTCGGGCGCGTAGCCGAGTTGGAGGAAGTGGATTCCGGAAAGTGGTACCTGGACTATAGCGCGCGCCTCGCTTACTTCGCCGACGATCCGACGGGCCATACGGTGGAAATGAGCGTTACCCCTTACGCCATCAAGGGAGCAGCAGCCAAGGTGAACATCGAGGGCCTCGACATCGAGAAATACGCTTGCGAGGCGAGCGATGGAGCCGTGGACGGGCGAGGGAACTCCGGGCAAATGAGCCGGGATTGGGTGGTCGAGAACAACGTGACCCGCTGGAATCACGGTATGGGAATCCGTCTGGGAGATGCTATGCAGGTCCTCGGCAACAAGATTATTGAGAACGGCCAGTTGGGCGTGGGAGGCGGGGGAAGTAACGGCGTCGTCGATGGGAACGAGATTGCCGGTAATAATTACGCCGGCTACGACTACGGCTGGGAAGCCGGCGGAAGCAAGTTCGCCTTCACTCACAACCTCGTGGTACGCAATAATGATGTCCACGACAACGATGGCCCGGGGTTGTGGACCGATCTCGAAAACGAGAACGCGCTCTACGAGCACAACCACACTGCTTCCAACCGCGAAGCCGGCATCCTTCATGAGGTCAGCTACCGAGCTATTATTCGTAATAACGTGATTGAAAATGACGGGTTCAGTGATTTACCGAAGACTGAACCCTGGTGGGGGGCGGGGATCATCGTCGCCGCCTCTTCCGACGTTGAAGTGTATGGAAACACCGTTACCAACTGCATGAACGGCATCGTGGGGACCCAACCGAAGCGGGAACTGAGCCACCGGGGGACGCCGTACCTGCTCGAAAACCTCAACGTTCACGATAACATCATAACCCAGAGCCGAGGCGTCGCCGCGGGCATCGTAAGGTCGGGCCTGCTCGGCGACGCGGTATTTGACACGCGGAACAACCGGTTCGCCAACAACCAATTTCATCTGGCAGATTCGAGCGCCAAGTATTTTGCGTGGAAAGGCACGATGGTCTCGTACAGCGAGTGGAAGGCGGAAACGCAGCCCTGACGGTTACAGGGTGTGATGCCGCACATCCCCGTCGCCAGCCCACGTGCCGGAGAGATACCGACCATGAAATACGAAACCGTTGTAGCCACCCGCAATATTTTGGAGCATCCCCCTATGCAAGCGGCGGAGAAGGACTTCGGCAAGCAGCCGTTCGTGCGGATCGTGACCACGAGCTGGGACGACGGCGACCCCGCCGATCTCCGCGTCGCGGAATTGCTCGCCGCACGCAAACTCTCCGGAACTTTTTATATCCCCATCAAGGGCCATCACCAGTCCACCCGGATGAATGCCGCCGAAATGTTGGAGCTTGACAGTCAGGGTTTCGAGATCGGAGCTCACGGTATTTCCCACCCGAATCTTCCTGGGTGTAGTCCGCAACAACTGGTCGTGGAAGTCGAGAGCAGCAAAAAGCGCCTGGAGGATGATCTGGATAAGACCGTTTCGATGTTTGCCTATCCCCGAGGCCGCCACAATCAAAAGGTGATTGCCTCGTTACAGCGGGCAGGGTACGCCGGAGGGCGCACCACCGCCATGCTGGCTCGCGAGCTCAATTTTGATCCCTTTCGCATGCCGACCTCCGTGCATGTCTTTCCCCATTCGCGATGGGAGTACTTTCGCAATCTCGCCCGCGTGTGGGATTTGCAGCGCGCCTGGGCCTATGCTACCCACTTCCGCGACGCTAAGAACTGGGTGGACTTGGCCAAGATCCTTTTCGACACCGTGCAACGAAGCGGTGGAATCTGGCACCTCTACGGGCACTCTTGGGAAATTGAGGAGTTGCGCCTTTGGGACGGCCTCGCCGAGGTCCTGGATTACGTCGCCCATCGCCCCGGCGTTTCTTACATTCCCAACGGCGTCGCTGTCCAGATGCGCAAGGATAAATTCGCCGCCGTCCCGTGTGTGATTCAGCCCACCCCATGAAGGTAATTCTCGTTCACAACTTCTACCAGCTTCCGGGGGGCGAAGACCGTGTTTTCGCCCAGGAGCGCGAGCTTTTGCGGAGCCATGGCCACGAGGTCGTGACCTACGAGCGGAGCAATAGTGAAATGGTCGGCTCTTCCCCTCTCGAACGGCTGCGCTTGCCGAAGAAGACGGTTTGGGCGAAGGACTCTTACCAGGAAGTTCTCGCGCTGCTTCGCCAGGAGCGGCCGCAGTTGGTCCACGTCCACAACACCTTTGTTCAGGTTTCTCCCTCCATTTTTGCCGCCTGCCGGGAAGCCGGAGTCCCAGTGGTTCAATCGCTTCACAATTTCCGGCTCTTGTGTCCCTCAGCGACTTTCTTCCGCGACGGCAGAATCTGCGAGGACTGCCGCGTATCCGGACTTTGGCAGAGCGTCCGGCACGCCTGCTACCGGCAATCCCGCTGCGCCACGGCCACCATCGCTATCATGCTGACGGTGCATCGAATGGCCCGAACCTGGGTTGACGGCGTCACGACCTTCGTCGCCCTGTCGGAGTTTTCGCGCCGCAAGTTCATCGAGGGCGGGTTTCCTGACGCCAAGATCAAAGTCAAACCGAATTTCGTTGCTCCTGACCCGGGTGCACGAAATGAAGCTGGCGACGATGCCGTCTTTGTCGGCCGCCTTTCGCCGGAAAAAGGAATTAAGACTCTGCTGCGGGCCTGGGCGCAGCTTCACGTGCCGGTCAACCTGCGAATCTATGGCGATGGCCCTCTGCGCGGAGAGCTGGAACAGTTGGCGTACGATCTAAAACTTTCGCGGGTAAACTTTCTCGGCCACGTGGATCACGCCGACACCCAAGCTGCGATCAAGAACGCCCGGTTTCTTGTTCTACCCAGCGAATGCTATGAAAATTTTCCGCTAACGATTATTGAAGCCCTTTCCTGTGGAACTCCGGTTATCTGTTCGCGCCTGGGTGCGATGCAAGAAATTGTCGCGGATGGGTGTACCGGCTTGCACTTCACGCCCGGGAGCCCGGAAGATTTAGCCGACAAGGTGGCGTGGGCGTGGGAGCACCCCCGGCAAGTCAAGGATATGGGAAAGGCGGCACGCCAGGATTACGAGCAGAAGTACACGGCCGAAAGCAATTACGACTCCCTCATGTCCATCTATCATCATGCCATTGCTGCATTCCGCTGACGTCTGGACAGCCTGCATTCGTCCTGCCCCTGATTCCTTCAAGGTCTTAGGGGTCCGTGTGGATGCGGTTCAGATTCCCGATGTAATTTCCCGCATGATCCAATGGATCGAAATGCGCGAGGTAGGGAATTATATTGCGGTAACCGGCATGCACGGAGTCATGGAAGCCCAACATAGCGCCTCGTTCAAAGGCATTCTCAATGGAGCGAGCTTGGTGGTGGCGGATGGCATGCCCTTGGTTTGGGTCGGCAAGGCTCATCGATATCCTTTGCGGCGTAGAGTTTATGGCCCGGAACTTATGGAAACATTTTGCAGGGTGACGGGCGGCCGGTTTGGCCACTTCTTTTACGGCGGCGCGCCGGGAGTGGCAGAAAAGCTCGGCGAGGTGATGGAGCAACGTTTCGGTATCCGCGTGGCGGGGGCTTATTCACCGCCCTTTCGCCGCTTGAATCGCGATGAAGAGCACAGTTTGATCGACCTCTTGCGCACCTCTCGCCCTGACATCCTCTGGGTCGGCCTGAGCACTCCGAAACAGGAAGCGTGGATGGCAGAGTACCGCGAGCGCGCCGGGGTTCCCGTCCTCGTCGGCGTGGGCGCGGCGTTCGATTTCTTTACCGGAAGGACTCGGCAGGCGCCGACATGGATGCGCGAACATGGATTCGAATGGCTCTTTCGCCTTTCCACCGAACCCCGAAGGCTTTGGCGCCGCTATCTGGTTTACGGATCGCAGTTCGCGTGGAACGTCGCTCTCGAGCTGACCGGAATCAAGCGGTTTACTTGATCTCTTCTTGTAGGGGCACCCACGAGGGGTGCCCCTACGATAACTGCACGAAGCTATTCCGCAGGAAGGTCGTTGCAAATGGAACGCGAAGGGATTCAAATCGGGAACTCGGGCGCGAGTTGTCGCCGCAAGGTTGTCGATTACAGCTTCGGCAACAAGGATCACACCAACGCAGCAACCTACGATGCGGTCCGATACGTCGGCCCGTCCAACGAGTACCGTCAAGCCGTGATGGCAAGCGCGTATCGAAAGCTGCTGGGACCTCTAAAAGGCAAACGCATTTTGGATGTGGGATGCGGTACAGGTCGAGGTGTAGTGGATTTTGCGCGCGAAGCCGAGTTTGCCATCGGCTGTGATGCATCCTTTGATATGCTCACCGTCGCAGCGCAGAAAAGCACGGGGAACTCGCGATGCGCCCTGCTGGCTTCGTTCGCCCAACAACTTCCCTTCAAGGACGCGTCCTTCGACATTGTCACCTCTCTGAATTTCCTCCACCTCTTCGATGTGCCGACCCAACGGTCATGTGTGGCAGAAATGAAACGTGTTTTGAAGCCCGGCGGAATCCTGGTCCTTGAATTCACCAACGCTCTGAACGGCCTGGTCGTTGGACTCTTCCGGCGCTGGATCAAGGGAGTGATCACGTCCCTTCCCGGGGAGATCAAGCAGGTGATCGGCGATGATTGCCGAGTCGTTCAGGTCCATGGAGCGCCATTCCCCATACTCTGGCGGCTGTTCTATCGTCTTCCCCGGGCAGGCGGCTTGGTGGAAAGGCTGGGTTGCATAACGCCGTTCAAGCATATGTGCCACCAGGTTTACTACAAGGCTTCAAGATAAATTCAGCATCGGTCCCGGAAATGATGGTTCTGGTGTAGTGCGCCACCAATGATTCAAGATTCAACTAAGTCCTTCAATTCTCCCGCCTCCTCCATCCCCTCGGTTTCGCCCTCCGCGATTCGAAATCCCCACTCGCTTCGTCTGACAAATTCCCACCCTCGATCCGCATAAATCCTCCTTTCACCCGATCCCCCAATAAGTCTTTTCCTCTCGAGCCTTAACCGGCTCTGCCGTGCGGACGAGTGCGCCGCTGTCGCGGACCAATTCCCCAAGTGGAGTGAGATCATACGTGGATTGTGCCTCCCTCCCGACTACAACGGAGTTGGTGCCGCATCGATTTCTTGAGCCCCAAAGGGGCGATCTAGCGAAGCCCAGGCCGAAGGGCCGCCGACTTTCATGGCGGACCGAAGGCCTGGGTCAACGGTACCCCCAACAGCCCCTAGCCCTGAAAGGGCGGAATTATCCTTTTCCATCCCGAACGTTCCGCGTTTCTTACCGCGAACGCTATGGCGGAGCAACCGGCGAAACCGCAGCAAAAAGTGCGGAGGCATATTGGCAAGTCGCCGCGCCTAGGGATATAATGTCCTTCTGTGCCAGAATTCTGCGGTTTGTCAAAATTTTTCTTCCTACCGGTGGGCATTTCGTTACTTAAATCACTTGACAACCAATACCCGCCTGAGCTACAATTGTACCATGAGCGCAGTCATCTTCGCTCCCCTCCGCGCCCTGATGTACCCATCTCACAGCTTGCTTTGTCTTCATAGGAGGTTTCCATGCGACTGGTAAAGAGTCCTACCCTGACGGAAGAGAAAATGGCCGCCAATCGGCGTAACGCAATTCGTTCCCAAGGCCCGATCACGGACGAGGGCAAGGCCCGCGTTGCCGCCGCACAACTGCGTCACGGGTTCTACGCGCAGTCACCCGAGGTTCCCTTGGACTCGTTGGGGGAGGACGTCGGTCGTTACGAAGAACTGCTCGAGGGGCTACGCCGGGATTTCCCCCCCACGGGCACGCTCGAGGAGCAGTTGGTCAGCCGATTGGCGCGCGTGCTCTGGCTGATGGACCGCGCCGAACGCCGGCTGGAAGGCGAGCATCTGCGCCTTGCCAAGAACGCCGCCGTGGCGCGAGAGAATCATCGGGACGCCCGCCTGGTGCGCCTCAAGATGGCCGTCGAAACCTTAAGTTCGCTGGCCCGCGCGGCCGCCCGGCGCCATTACGTCTGCTCGCGGCTCGACTTGGAAGCCATGAAGAACCTGTGTCAACAGAGGGTGATGGGAGAAATGGGCGAAATTGCCCGGAACCTTCTCCTCGAACTGCGCGAGCCCGACACCGATGAAGACGGCTTTCCCCTCGAGGACGAGAAGGAGGAGATGAATCGGAAGGCCGCCAAGATGCGGCTGGTGCTCGGACTACCTCTCGTCTCACCGCCGGCCGCGGCACCCGCCCCATCGACAGAAACCGAAGATGCGAGCGAGGGGGAGGAAGGGACGGAGGACGAAGAGAAAGATCCCCCCAACGGTCCCCTCTATCCCAGCGTGCTGGCATTCGAATGGGGGATCCGGGAGCGCGCGCGCAAGCGGCTCAAGAATATCCTGGCGCGGCAGGTGGAGGTGCTGGAGGCGCAGCGGCAGGACTTACTGAAGGAATCGGCGACGGGCCCGTCGGTCTACGAGCTGTCGGCCGACGCCGCTCCCAGCCCTGCCGACGGCTTATTGCTGCGGCGGATGCAGGATGCCAACATGCGCGAGGTGCGGAGGCTGAGTAACATGCTGCGGAAACTCCAGCGCCGGGAGCGTGCTGCCGCCCAACCCGAAGCACGCTAGCATCCCGGACCTGTTCTGGAGGTCTGCGGTCTGAACGCTCCGGGAAGCGGAAAGCTAAAGGAGGGAAAAGTCGCTGGAGACCGAACCCCGGTCCAGAACCTAGCCCCCAGCACTTGGAACCTTTCACCGGTGCGGAGTAAGCCACGATGTTTCACAAAACAAAGCAACTTAGTTCCAAAATGACAAGAAGTCAATGACCGTAAGTGGTTGATAGAAAAAACGTTAAGTCGAGCGCGCCGAGCCGGTGGGGAAATTCGGGGAATCAAAAAATGAAGGCTAATCCCACGATGTTATTGATAACACAGGGAGGGGGTTAGGCTAATCCCACGATATTCATGAAAACAAAGATAGTTAACCATGTTTTGCCACGATGTGTATGAAAATAATAGTGGTTAGCTCGAATTTCCCGCTCCGGGCGTCTCATCTTGGTATCTTTTCGATGAGAATTTGCACGATTTTCAGCGACATTGGGGCGGAATCGCCGGCAGTTATCGTCCTCCGCCAAAGCCGGAAGTATGGTGGTGGCGAACTTCTTCGGGGGGTTGCTCGAATTCCCATTTGAGGTATTCTAATGATTCCCCGTCTGACTTCTGCCCGTTGATCGGTTCACGGCCCGATGAGTTTTTCGGTTCTTTGATGAATGATATGACTTCGAATTCAACTTCGACCTCCGCTCTCGATTGGGCACACCCGATCGTTCGTGAGTGGTTCCTCGGCAAGCTGGGCCAACCGACGGAGCCGCAAGAGCAGGGCTGGCCGCGCATCCTGGGAGGAGAAACCACACTGATTTCCGCCCCCACGGGTTCGGGGAAAACTCTGGCGGCCTTTCTGGTTTGCATTGATCGACTGGTGAAGCGCGCCTTTGCAGCCGAACTGCGCGATGAAACCCAAGTAATGTACGTCTCGCCCTTGAAAGCGTTGGGAAATGACATTCAAAAGAACCTCGAGGTTCCGCTCGGTCAGATCCTGAAACTGGCGGAGGCGCGCGGGCTCGCGTTGCCGGAAATTCGAACCGCTGTGCGCACTGGCGACACGCTGATGCACGATCGCCGCGCCATGCTGAAGCGGCCACCGCATATTCTCGTCACAACGCCGGAGTCGCTTTACATTTTGCTGACGGCGGAAAAGAGCCGCCAAATCCTGAAATCCGTCGAGACGGTTATCGTTGATGAAATTCACGCGGTGGCGGACGACAAGCGTGGCGCGCATCTGGCCATCTCGCTTGAGCGTTTGGAAGCTCTCGCGCACCGGCCTCCCCTGCGCATCGGCCTTTCGGCAACACAGAAGCCGATTGAACTGGTCGCGCACTTCCTCACGGGAAACGGTCGGCCGGACCCCGCCATCGTGCAGATCGGTCACCAGCGCGAGGTGGATCTGGCCGTCGAAGTTCCGGCCAGCGAACTGGGGCCTATCGCCTCGCATGAGATGTGGGATGAAATTTACGACCGCATCTCGACGCTCGTGCGCGAGCATCGATCGACACTGGTCTTCGTCAACACTCGCCGCCTGGCGGAGCGCGTGGCCCATCATCTGGCGGAACGGCTGGGCCGAGAGGCCGTGGCCACCCATCACGGAAGCCTGGCGCGGAAATTGCGGCTCGACGCGGAGAGGCGGCTGAAGGCGGGTGAAATCAAAGTTCTGGTTGCCACCGCATCGCTCGAGCTCGGAATCGATATCGGGGCAGTGGACCTCGTTTGCCAGATCGGATCGACCCGAGCGATTTCGGTTGCGTGGCAGCGGATTGGGCGCGCCGGTCACTGGCACGGTGCCATTCCCAAGGGCCGTATCTTTGCCACCACTCGCGACGAGCTGATCGAGTGCGCGGCACTAGTGCGAGGCATGAAGCATGGCGACCTGGATCGCCTGGAGATTCCTGACGCGCCGCTCGACATCCTGGCGCAGCAGTTGGTGGCGATGTGCGCGGCGGAGGAGTGGAAAGAAGACGACCTCTTTGCGCTCGTGCGGCGCGCTTATCCCCATCGCAACCTTTCTCGCACTGACTTCGACGCGATTGTGGAAATGCTCTCGGAGGGAATCAACTCGCGCCGCGGGCGGCGGGGCGCGCACCTGCATCGTGACCGGGTGAATCGGCGTTTGCTGGGAAGGCGTGGGAGCCGGCTTGTCGCGATCACCAACGGCGGAGCCATTCCGGACAACCCGCTCTACACCGTGGTGGCGGAACCCGAGGGCAATACCGTCGGCACGGTTGACGAAGACTTCGCGGTCGAGAGCCTGCGCGGCGACGTCATGCTGCTGGGCAACACCTCGTGGAGAATTCGCCGCATCCAGGCGGGGCGGGTTCTGGTGGAAGACGCGCACGGTGCTTCGCCGAACGTGCCCTTCTGGCGCGGGGAGGCTCCGGCGCGCACGCCCGAGCTTTCACAGCAAATTTCTGCTTTGCGGCAGAGAATTAGCGAGCTCGCGCCGCGGCTGGGACACGACACGCAGGACATCGCTACGGGTGATCGTGGCGCGGCGGTGGCCTGGCTCAAGTGGGACTGCGGTCTGGATGACGCGGGCGGGGAGCAGGTGGTGGAGCACATCGTGGCGGGGCGCGCGATTCTGGGCGCGGTTCCGACTGGGACTACGGTGATCGCAGAACGTTTTTTCGACGAGAGCGGCGGAATGCAACTGGTCATCCACGCGCCCTTTGGCGGTCGCATCAACAAGGCCTGGGGACTGGCGCTGCGCAAGCGATTTTGCCGGTCTTTCAACCTGGAACTGCAGGCGGCAGCCACGGACGATGGCATCAACATTTCTTTGTCGGAGCAGCACAGTTTTCCGCTGGCGGACGTGTTTCGATTTCTGCACCCGGCGTCCGTCGGGCAGGTGCTGGAGCAAGCGGTGCTGGCCTCGCCCGTCTTCGCCGCGCGGTGGCGGTGGGACGCTTCCCGCGCGCTGGTCCTCTCCCGCTTCGAGGGTGGTAGGAAAGTTCCGCCGCAGATTCAACGCATGCGCGCCGATGACCTGCTAGCCTCCATCTTTCCCGATGCGGCAGCGTGCCCGGAGAATCTCGAGGGTGAGGTGCAGATTCCGAATCATCCCCTGGTGCGCGAGGTGATGAAGGATGCGCTGACCGAGGCGATGGATCTGGAGGGCCTCAAGCGCGTGCTCGGGCAAATTCTCGACGGGAGCATTAAGTGCGTTAGCGTGGACACTCCCATGCCATCCCAGTTTGCGCACGAGATTTTGAATGCGAACCCGTACGCCTATCTCGATGACGCGCCACTGGAAGAACGGCGGGCGCGAGCGGTGGAGATGCGCCGCGCTTTGCCCGACACCGTCGTCTCCGACATTGGAAGGCTTGACCCCGCGGCCATCGCCGAGGTGCGGGAGGAAGTCTGGCCGGATATTCGTGACGCCGAGGAGTTGCACGACGCCTTGGAAAGCCTGGTCGCGATGCCGGATCTCGATTTCCCCGGACTCAATGATCCTTCACTCGCGAACCTTGCGGATGCACACTCCGCGGATTTCGCCTACCTCCAAGATTCGATTCGCGCCTCCCTAGTTGCATGGAAGAAGCATTTCGATGAGCTTCGGTCGCAGCAGCGCGTGGGCCGCGCGGAAGCCGCGGGCCGCGCCTACTGGGTGACGGCCGAGAAGGCTAAAGCGTTTGCGCAGATTTTCCCGGATGCTCAGTTCACAACCGCGCTCGCGGAGCTTGATGGCCCTGCACCCGCGAAAGAAGATGCCATGCGGGCGCTGGTGAACGGCTGGCTCGAGCACTCGGGTCCTGTCCGCGCCGCCACTCTTTCCCGGCTCTTGGGCATTTCCGCGGGCGACACGGAGCAGACTCTGCTGAGACTCGAGACGAGCGGCACGGTCTTGCGAGGACGATTTTCCGAAGTTGCCGCGAACGAAGTGGAATGGTGCGACCGCCGGCTGCTGGCGCGAATCCACCGGTTGACGCTAGGAGCTCTGCGCAAAGAGATTGAACCCGTCAGTGCGGCGCAATTCATGGATTGGCTGCTGCAATGGCAACACGTGGCGCCGGGCACGCAGCTTCCCGCCGAGCGCGGGACTTTCGAAATCGTGCGCCAGCTTCAGGGTTATGAAGCGCCCGCCAATGCGTGGGAGCGGCAGATTCTGGCGAACCGCCTGGCGAGTTACGATCCCGACGTTCTTGACCGGCTATGCCTTACGGGGGCGCTCGGCTGGGGGCGCTTGTCGCCACATCCGGCGATGCTGCGCGATTCGAGCGAGGGCAGCCATCGCGTGGTGCCTACCAGCGTCGCGCCGATCACATTCTTCGCGCGCGATGATGCGGACTGGATGCTTTCCCGCCAATCCGGACTCGCCGGGGAAGGCCTGAAGGGCCTGAGCCACGCTTCCAAAGCCGTCCTCGATTTTCTCAAGATGCGCGGCGCGTCTTTCTTTGCCGACATCGTGCGCGGCACTCGCAAGTTGAAAGCGGAAGTGGAGGGAGCGCTCTGGGAACTGGTGGCGGCGGGCGTGATCACGGCCGATGGATTTGACAACTTGCGGGCTCTCATCGACCCGCGGCGCCGCGCCGGGCAGGGAAGCGGCCGCAGTGCCCGGCCACGCGACAGCGCGGGCCGCTGGTCGCTGCTTTTTCCGAGCGATGGCGAAAACCGTGACACGGTGATTGAGTCCACTTGCTGGATGCTCCTGAAGCGATGGGGAATCGTCTTCCGCGAGGTGCTGACGCGGGAGTCGATCCTGCCCCGTTGGCGGGAAGTTCTCATCGCGTTGCGGCGCCTCGAAGCGCGCGGCGAAGTGCGCGGCGGCAGATTCGTCAACGGATTTCTGGGCGAACAATTCGCACTGCCAGTGGCGGTGGATTCAGTGAGAGCCATGCGAGGCCGTCCCGCGACCGGCGGCATCATCACCGTTTCGGCAGCAGATCCCTTGAATCTGGTTGGAATCATCGTGCCGGGAGAAAAAGTTCCGGCAAATTCCGGCCGCTTTGTAAGTTTCCGCGATGGAGTTGCGGTGGACGATCGTCAATCGCACGCTTCATTCAAAAACGTGGAGCGCGCGGGGTAGTGAGTCATGAAGAATTTTCCGGGCACCGGTAACAATTTCCCGGGAAAAGGTAATGGCCCGGCGGGCGGAAAGATCAAGTCATTGATTGCCCGACAGATAAAGTCAGGTATTTACCTGGCAGCAAACGTGCTGCGACTTTGACCTCTGACGTTTGTCACAGTCAATTGAAAAGAGAAGCGGGGACCCGCGGATTGGCGGATCTTCCGATGCGCCCAAGGCGCGTAACAATCTGCGGCTCTGCCACCGCTTGTGCGAGCTGAGGGGTTACCGGGTGCCGATGGGGGTGTTTTCCCTGGGCGGCGGCCTGACACCTCTCGTGTTCCCACTATCTGTGGTATGGGGATGGATCATCCCCCCGATAAGTTGTGTTTATCAGAATAATTCTATTTTCCGTAATGGTACCTTAGTCCTCTCGACACGTTCTTAGAATCGGGGGAGGATCGCAAATGCCGGGGCGCTGGTGTGGGAATTCTCCCATTCCGCTCCCGGAGAATAGAGGCAAAATCCACCTCACGAGGTTTGCACATTCCAAAAGCGTGTGCAGGCGAGGGTGGGTTGGCAGAGCAGGTAGCGAGTCTCATACCAGAAAGTTGAACAGTATCAACCAATTCGATGAGTACCAACTCCCTTGTTGGTAGTGACGGAGGAAACCACACAATCTGGATTTGACGGATTTCCATTTGGGCCAGTTATTGCTCTACTAAATCTCGAAAGGGACCATTGGCGACGGTCCAGGGCGCATGGATTTCACCCTCTCGAAAGTCTTCAGCGCACACTCAGTCTGGCGTCAGAACTAGCCGCTCTCACAACATACGGAAGACTTCTCCAATGCTCTCGTTTTGAGCATAGGCCGGTACCTCTCTGTCCACCCGAACCCGGAAAGACAGGGACGTTCCCGCAGTCTACTCAAATGGAGTGAGAGCCACTGAGGGTTATACCAGAAAGACAAATCAAAAAAACTTTGGAGGATGAAATGAATTCGACCATGGCTCTGCGCAAAATTTCGCGCGGGGCGCTTTACTACTCCGCCCTGATGGTGTTGGCGATCGGCTTCAGTTTTTTCGGCCGGGCACAAGGCTCGATTTGTTGGGGCGCTACCATCAATGTCGCCACCACTGCCAACTTGCAAACACTGGTCACTGAGAACCCCACGAACACCACGTTTTCGCTCGCCCCGGGCATCCATCGCCTTCAGTCGGTCGTTCCCAAGACCGGCGATGTGTTCGTCGGGCAAACCGGCGCTATCCTCAGCGGCGCCGCCCTGCTCACGTCCTTCTCGCAGAGCGGCTCCTACTGGACGGCTCAGGTCAGCGTCACCGAAGCCTCATCTTATCCGGGTCAGTGCAATTCCAGCAGCCCTGCCTGCATCTATCCGGAAGATCTGTTCTTCGACAATGTTGTGAAAACTCGTGTTACCAGCCTGTCCTCCGTCGGGCCCGGCAAATGGTACCTGAACTACAGCACGGGGACGGCCTATATGGGTGACGATCCCGCCGGTTATACCGTAGAAATGAGCGAATTGCGGCAAGCGTTCTCCGGGTCGGCATCGACGGTCCAGATTAACAATTTGACGATTGAGAAATACGCTTCCTTGGCCCAAATGGGCGCCGTCGATGGTTCGGGCGGGGGCTCCGGCTGGGCCGTCGAATACAGCGAGATCCGGTTCAATCACGGCCGGGGGATCACCACCGGCAACGGGATGTGGGTTTATGAGAACCTCATTCATAATAACGGTCAACTGGGAATTGGCGGGGGCGGAACAAGTTTCACCGTCCAAAGCAACAAAATCTATACCAATGATTACGCCGGCTATTCCTATTATTGGGAAGCGGGCGGAGCGAAGTTCGCCAGCGCGACAACCGCACTCATCGAGTACAACTATTCATTCGCGAACATGGGCCCGGGATTGTGGAATGATATTAACAGCAATGGGGTAACCTATAGCGAGAACGAAACCTACGGCAACATCGAGGCTGGGATTCTATCGGAGATCAGCACCAATATAACCGTGAAGGGCAACTACATCTATGACGATGGGTTCAACCCGTCCGGCACCGGGATCTGGTGGGGTGCTGGAATCCTGATCGCCGATTCCACCAATGTTTCGGTCTACTCGAATACCGTGGTCAACTGCATGAATGGCATCGTTGGGCTGGTCTCGAGCCGAGGCGACGCGCCGGACGGTCAACCTTACGTCCTGGAAAATCTCAGCGTCGAAGGCAACACGATCACCCAAGCGACCGGCACCGCCGCCGGCATTGCCATCGACGGTAGCGGAATCAGCAATGCCGTATACACCAGCATGAATAACGTCTTCCTGGATAACACTTATAATTTATCGGTCGCGGGCGGAGATTATTTGTACTGGATGGGAGGGCCGACGACCTTGGCCAGCTTCCTTGCTTATTTTTGAGGCGAGAGGCATTTTGCGGCAGAGCCGCACCTGATCGGGTCTTGTGGGGGCAAGGGCTTTCACATTAGCGGGCGATCAAGTTATGTGATGCGGCTCCGCCCCGGCTTAGCGGAAAGCCTACGCTTTTTCTTGATTTTTTACATTTCCGGTTCAGCACCACCCCGGCGCCCATGGCGCCGGGGTCTGGAGTTTCTACATTTCCGAATGTGCGTTGGGCCGCGCCATCCGTCACATCCCCCCCCAAAGTAACAGAAAGACGGCTTGGCGACTTGGTCAAGGTGATCGCGAGTTGGGGGGAATGAAACAATCGGTGGGTGGCGCACGCATTGATTTTTATATGTGCGGCACTTCTGGTGGAGCGCCGGCGCTGAACCACCGGTGCGCGAGTCGGAAGGCGGCGGCCCGGGTCGCCCCGATGCATCGGGGCGCCACCGGCGAGCCATCAACCGGCATCCCCCCGCAATCGGCTAGCTCCGTCCGGAAGACCCAATTTCGCACACCGGACTTCCGGGGAGCCAAGCGTTGCCCCCCACCGATAGGCGACTATGCGTCAAATTGATCGCGACTTGCGGGGAAACCGACCAATGACGGGGTGGCGCATACATCGCTTTGAATGTATGCGGCACTTGGCCCCTTTTGCTTTAGAGCCCAACCTTGCCGCTCCGGAGGATTGTTCCATTTGGGGATGCATCGCCCGCCCTGAACGC
>CAZCVY010000041.1:0-43259 GCA_964501985.1 uncultured Acidobacteriota bacterium
TGTTTGATTCTTCGCTGACTTAATCATTGCTTTTGCAATATCTTCCCCCGTTATGGCCCTATATTTATTGCCTTTCCAGGTTAAAAGAAGATTCAAAGCAGGCCAAAACCTCATCAGTGCTTCTTCCAGCAGCGAACGTTTCTCTTTCCTGTTCCCCACAATCATTGACGGGCGGAAGATATGCGTATGCTCGAAATTAAGTGCGATCACGTCTCGCTCGGTTTCGCCTTTGGTCCGTACATAGAAGAATCTCGAACTGGGATTAGCGCCAACTGCTGTGACCAGAAAGACCGATTTCGCCCCTCTTTCCTTTGCGATCCGTGCCGCCAGGACCGGATAATCATGATCTACTTGATAGTACTCGGCCTCCTTAGGCGAGTTCGTCTTGGTTGTGCCAAGAGCAATGAAGACTTCATCCGCGACGATTTCTGATTTCACATCCGCTAGGGAGTTGTAATCGCCTATCAATGTTCTTAGTCTTGGGTGAGTGATATTCAGGCTTTTCCGAGCGACGGCGGTTACCTGTCCGTAATCAGAGCTGTTCAAGAGTTCGATCAGAAGATGCGAACCTACGAATCCGCTTGATCCAAAAACAATGGCTCTCTTCATTGCGCGAGACTCTCAATCTTCTTCGTTGTTGCCACTACACAACCTCTGTTCTCGAGGACCGCTCGAACGCCCAATCGACAATCGCCTCCCGTCGCTGTGCCTCGCCAGTGAAGGCGATCTAAAAGCCCGAACCCCAGTCCCTCCCATATCGGGCTCAATTCATGAGATGACACGACGCACTTAAGAGATTCCATGAACGAGACCGCACGCCAGTGCCTGTTCCCTTGGTCCCCCCTTGTCTCGACCCCTGGTCCCGCGCGAAAATATACGCGGGCACCGGAGGGGGCACAAATGTCAAACCAATGTGGTTCAACTTTGCAAACCCTACCCGCAGCGATGGAGCGTTCCATAGCGCTTGTTTTGGCGCCGATCCCAACTATCGGGGCTCGCAGTGAATCGGCTCCCGCGAGTGCAAATCCTCCAACAAAGCCCTTATCGCGGGATGGCTTGAAAAGGACGGGGCCGACTCCGGCGGGTTTGGAGTCCGAGCCCCAGATCGACCACCGCGGGCTTCAGGCGCCCAATGCGCCGATTCCGAGCGGATCATCGTGGCGCAGAAACTACAAGTCTCTGTTCTCCCGGATGAACGGCTGGTCATGGGAATTGATCTTGCTCGGAGTGGGAATGATGACCGCGTTTTGCGCTTTCGCTGCGGGCTTGATGCTCGCTCGATTCCTCCGGTGGTAATCAAACGCGAGAGCTCGAAGGGTTGCACGTTCTCGATTCCCACGATCGCGCACCGGCCTGCCGTCAGCGAGGAAGTTCACGACCTCCGTCAGTAGTCCGCCCGGATGATTGCCGTGGCGCCCGGAGGCTCAGCCTTCGGCGGCGAGGATCAAGGGAAAAGGGCCTTCGTGGCCCGGAAGGGCGGGCTGGGGTTAGGTGAACTCACCCATGACGACCATTTTTTAGAGTCTGACTTCCGCGGCGCTTTTCTTCTTGCCCAAGACTCTGCTTGTCCGCTCTAAGCAACCGTAGCGCGCCAAGCAGGAGTTTCTTTAAGCGCGGGGGCGGACTTTTTTTTCCTTTGAGTAACCCCCCTCGAGATACTTATTTCAGACCCTGCCCAGTCTTCGGGCGCCCAGAGAACTGTCGTGGAGCGTGGTAGAATGGCCTGGAGGGAAACCAATGGCTACCAAAGCCGGCATCACCTGGGAAGAGTTTCTCGCCGCAGGCAACGAGGCGCAACGGTGGGAGTACGTCGACGGGGAGGTCGTGTTCATGACGCCGGTTTTTCGACCGCATGGCAAGACCAACGTAAGACTGGACTATGAGCTCGTAGCGTTCACTCGCGAGCACCCAGAGTGGGTTGCTTACGGAACGGATACGGCTTTTACCATGGCGAGCGGCAACTGGCGCTGCCCGGACGCTGCCTTAGTGCGGAAGGAACGCGACGACGCTGCTGACCCCCAAGGACCAACCCCCTTCGCTCCCGACATTGCTTTTGAGATTTTGTCGCCCAGCGACACGGGAAGCGAAATGCAAAGCAAGCGCCAGGATTACTACGAGAGCAAGGTCATTCAGGTCTGGCTTGACCCGCAGCGAAAGACCGCGGAGGTCATCTCGCCCGCCCGGCCCGCGCAGCATTTTCGCGCCACTCAAGTTTTGCCGTTTCCCGAGCTACCGGACTTCCGCTTGGATCTTAACGCTTTGTTTACCTGAGCCCCACCCAGTAATCCAGTGGGTGGTGGGTGATGGGGCAAGAGTGGTGGAAACTTTGCCCTTACGTATTGCTCGGCAGTCGCTCGCGGCAGCGGTATTCGCGGCCTGGGTGTTGGGCTCGGCGCACGCGGCAACGCTACGCATGAATGCCCGCGCGATTTACGAACGCGCGGTGAGCAGCAACATCACCCTTACCGCTGACGGCTCGGCGCTGCAACTGAAGTCCGGCGAAGTCATTCAGGACGACGGACCCGCCTCCGGTTTCTCCTACAAGCCCAGTGAAGAGACCCTTTCTCCCGGCATCGTGATTCGCAAGCAACTCCTGATTGGCGATCCGCGGGCGAGTAAGGCCGTTCTGCTCGTGGGCCCTGGCGGCGACCTGAAAGTCGAAGTGAACGGCATCCCCCAGAATATTGGAGCCTCCCAGTCAACATTCTTCGGGCAATGGCATGAATACCGGATTGATCCGGCGGCGCTCAAGCCGGGATTGAACGACATCGTCATCTCGGGTTCCGGCACGGTGCGGATTGGCCGCGCCGACGATTCTTACGAGGAATTGCCGCACCAGAGCGCGCGCAGCGCTGATGGGGGAAAGTCTTGGAGCATCGATCGCCTGGGTCCAACGGGCGACATTGCCGGGGAGTACTACGTCCGGCTCTCTCTGGAACACTTTCTATCAAGCGGTTCCCTCGTGCTGCCAGTGACCGACGTCGCCAACTTGGAGGGGAGTCCGCTCGCGCCACCCCTTATTGCACCCGGTCCGCTGCGGGTCGCCGTCTCCATCGCACCCGATTCCAAGACCGGAGTGACCCTTCGCGTGCGCTCCGGCACAACGTATGTGCCGAGTCCACAAACGTGGTCGGAATGGACCGATTCCAAGGGCGGCCTCGAAGCGCCGCGCGGTCGCTTTGTTCAAGTCGAGGTGAGACTCGCCACTGCGGATCCGCTGGTCACGCCCAAGCTGCGCGAAATCACCCTGACCACCGAACCCCAACCGGCGAACGATTGGACGAGGGCGCTCAAGGTGATCGATTCCCACAATGAAGAAATCGTCCGCACCTCCATCCCCTTCCGCTATGAACCGTTCACACAGCCGAAATTGAAAGAACTGCGCGAACGCTACCGGCTCGATGAAGTCGTCAGCGGCGCGAAAACGGACCTCGACATCATCGGCAAGCTGGCGGCCTGGACAACGCAACAATGGAAATGGGAGGAGTGGCACCTCGACAAATTCTATCCGGATTGGGACGCGCTCGAAATCTTGAAGAAAGGCCCGGATGGAAAGCCGGTTGGCGGGTTCTGCCAGCAATACGACGTGGTGTTCCTCCAGGCGTGCGAGAGCTTTGGATTTGTAGGCAGGGATATTTCCATCGGCAGCGGTACGCTGGGTCGTCCCACCGAGCTTGGGCACGAACCCATGGAAATCTGGTCGAACCAATTCCGCAAGTGGATCTGGATCGACGGAACGGCTGCCTATTACGCCGCGGACGCCTCGACCAGCGTGCCGCTGGGGCTGTGGGAAGTGCGGCAGCGGCAACTCCGCGTCCTGCGCGGGCAGAAGGTGGAACCCACTCGCATCGTGCGTCTCGTTGACACGGTGCACGAGTGGCGCGGGCTGGACGCCGATATGTCGTTCGCGGAAATGCGGCTCATCCCCAGGAGTAATTTCTTGGAGCAAAAATACCCCCTGCCGCTCAACAATGGCCGAGGAGGATGGAGTTGGAGTGGGTTTGACCTGTGGACCGACGCGGATGTGCCCGCCGAACCGATCTACCCGAACCTTATCACGCGGTATGGCAACTTCGAGTGGACACTCAACCAGGCCCACTTCGCTCTCGAACCCAGCACAACCCGCGGTGAATTCCGCGTTCACCTGGACACCGAAACCCCCGGCTTCGAAACGTTTCTGGCGGCGATCGATGGTGGCCCGGAGTCCCCGGTTGCAGCGGTCTTTCCTTGGAAGTTGCACACGGGGCGCAACCACCTGAAAGTCTGGCCGCGGAACAACGCGGGACGCGACGGGATTGCCAGTTGGATCGATCTCGCGCTGCCGGCAATGTGATCCTGGGCTACTGCACCGGAGGAATGCGGACCAGGTCGATGTGCCGGCGGCTTTCGCCAGGGATATCGGTGATGCAGTAGGTCGAACCATCCTTGCCCACGGCGATGGAGTTGACCAGTCCGGGCCGGCCGCCATTGCTGAAGAAAACCGCGCCGTGATCGATGTACTTCGCCGCCGGAATATCATAGGTGATCAGGTGCAGATCCTCGACTTTTTCCGCCGGGGTGCCGGGCGGCGCTACCGAGGGCTTTTCGTAAGCCTCGACCCGCTTTCCGTTTTGAACGATGCCGCCTTCCGTTAAATAGTAGAGCGTGTGGCCATCCGGCCCCAAAGTGAAGCTGAGATACCCGAAGTGGAAATCGTCGTACATGCCGCTTCGGAGTGAGGGTTCTGACGCAATGCGACGGAGCAAGTCAACGCGCTCCGCGCGCGGGTCGAACCGAAACAGATAGGCGGAGCGGCCATGTATGGCGTAGATGGTGTTCTCCGGGGCGTACCAGAGCGCCTGCCGCCAGCCGTATCCCATGTCTTGCCCAAATAAGGGATTCCAGGCGCCAAAGTAGTCCTTTCGCAGGTTGTCTCCCACAACTGTTTCGATGGTGTCGCGATCGTAACGGTAACGCAGGATGTCGCCGTCCGCGTTGGTGAAGTAGACGGAGCCATCCCGCGGATCAATCGGCAGCGCGCGGCACAGAACGCGAAGAGTCCAGCGGCCGTTCTCGCCATCGCGGTAGAGCGGGCCGAGGTTCTTCAGCTCCCCGGACTTCAGGTCATAACGCAGGAAATAACCCGAGGGCCAGGTCAGACCATACAACCTGCCGCGCTGGGTATCCATATTCATCGCTATGATTCCCTGCCCTTGCGGCGCTTTCGCCAGGTTCTCAAATTTTCCAGAAGCCATATCGTAAGAAAGGAAGTGACCGCCAGGATATGGCGTGTAACCGGCCGGGGGCGGGGCCATGAACTCCATGCCCGCTTGCACGCTGTACCAATCGACGTGCGTCGAGAAGTAAAGCTTGCCGTTCGATTCGACGAAGCTAACATGGCTCTTTCCTTGGGGAATCGATTTCTGGCCTTTTTCACCGGATGCTTCAGTCAGGTCGCCCAGGTGGTCGATCTTGTCCGTCGCGGGATCGTATGAATACATCTGCGCGCCGGTGTCGATGTTCTCCGCGCAGAGGACATAGTAAATCTTGCCGTCGCTCGCGGCTAACATGCCATTGAAGGTTCCGTTCGAGAGCGCGAAGCCAGAGTCAAAGCTGCGGGCGATCAGATGTTTCGGCGCCTGATCTTGCGCCTTCACGGAGCCGTGGCAGAATCCCCACAGCGCCAAGAAGCTGATGGGTATGACCCACATCCTAAACCCGTTAGCGCCCCCTCGACGTAGGTACGCATCTAGCATGCAGCCACCTCCTCTCCGATCCAGATAGGTCACCATACCACTGCCCGACAAAATGTTCTCCAGGAAAAACTCTTACATTCCGGCCTCGATGTGAGAAATCTTGACCTTTCGCTCAATCACTCGGACATTTCGTCCGTTCCAATCGCCGCCTTCAAGAAGATGGTCTTCCGGTTGCTAGCTCCATGACCGTATGAGCCATAATGCGAAGTTAAGCCGTAGAAAGTTCATGCAAATGACCGCTGTTGCCAGCGCCACCGGGCCCATGGTGGCGTGCATCGGCTCGATAAGTCCTTGGCGCTGTTTGCGCGAGGAGGATGCTCGAACGCTGGAAGCTATCTGCGACCGCATCATCCCCGCTGACCAGGACCCGGGGGCGGCATGGGCCGGCGCGGTGACGTTCATTGACCGGCAACTGCTGGGGCCCTACCGGCGATTCCGCAAAACCTACCAATGGGGCCTTGCCGGAACCAATACAACTAGCCTTGCTACGTTTGGCAAGGCCTTCCTAGCCCTTACTCTCGAACAGCGCGACAAGGTGCTGCAAACAATGGACAAAGGTCAGGCGCGCGGAGAATGCTGGAAACAGGTCTCCGCTAAATCGTTTTTCGACCTGGTGGTCAGCCACACGATGCAGGGGTTCTACGGCGACCCGCGCCACGGGGGCAATCGCGACCGGGCGAGTTGGAAAATGCTGCGGCTGCCTTACCCACCCGTGCGGGGGAGGGTGGTGGTTAATGGTTAGCGGCGTTGTTAGCGGGTAGCGGCTACCTAGATGTAAGTGGCCACTAGCCACTTTCTGAATCATATGTCTCTTCCACGAGTTAACGCAGTCATCATCGGAGCAGGCGCGGGTGGCGGCATTGTCGCCAAGGAGCTCTCGCAAGCCGGGCTGAGTGTGGTTTTGCTCGAGCGCGGCAAATGGTACACCGCCTACGATTGCCGCAAGGACGATCTGCGGAATCAGCGAACCTCCGTGCTGGGGTGCGCGTTTGGACCCGACGACGACCACTACCGCCGAGTGGTGGTGAACCCCGATGGCCAGGAACAAGTCGTCTTGCCAAGTGACGGCGCTTACAACAATAACGCTGCGTGCGTCGGCGGTGGGACCTTCAGCTATGGCGCCATGGCCTGGCGCTTTCTCGAAAAGGATTTTCGCCTCCGCTCGACTTACGGCGCGGTGGCGGGCAGTACGTTGGACGACTGGCCCCTCACCTACCAGGACCTCGAACCGTACTACACCAAGGCCGAATGGGAGATTGGCGTTTCCGGCGACGACACGAACAACATTTTCAAAGGTCCGCGCAGCCGACCTCTCCCCATGCCGCCCTTGCCGCCGAGCCGCGAGCACGTGATTCTGAAAGCTGCCGCCGAACGCCTGAAGCTCCACCCCTTCGACATCCCCATGTTGAGAAACACGGTCCCCTACAACGGCCGGGGCGGGTGCATGCGCTGCCGCTGGTGCGTGGGGTTTGCCTGCGAAGTTGACGCCAAATGCGGCACGCACAACACGGTGATCCCACGGGCCCTCGCCACCGGCAATTGCACTTTGCGCACGGAGTGTGTGGCCCGGAAAATTGTGACCAACGATCAGGGCCGGGTATCGGGGGTTGAGTATTTCGACGAACGCGGGCACCTGCAGGAGCAGCCCGCCGACTTCGTGGTGGTCTCCGCCTCGGCCACGGAAACGCCCCGCCTGCTGCTCAACTCCAAGAACCGTCTTTTTCCCACCGGCCTCGGCAATCGCAACGACTGGGTGGGTCGAAACCTCATGGGGCATGCCTACTCCGGCGCTTACGGATTGATGGATACAGACACCTACGACGACCTGGGGCCCGGAGCTTCCATTGCCGTCTGCGATTACAGCCACGGCAATCCCGGCTTGGTGGGCGGAGCGATGCTTTGCAACGAGTTTATCCGCCTGCCCATCCACCTCGCCTCGGTTTCCCCGCCCGGCGTACCGCGCTGGGGGGCGGCGCACAAAGAGTTCATGCGCAATTTCTACAACCGCTGCATGGCGGTACAGGGACCCGTGCAAGAGATGCCAGTCTTCGAGGCGCGCGTGCAAGTGGACCCGCGGGTCGTGGACGATTGGGGAATTCCGGTCGTTCGCCTTTCGGGCTCCCGGCATCCGCAGGACATTGAAGTGGGCAAGTACATTTCGGGAAAAGCCGCAGCTTGGTTGAAGGAAGCCGGCGCCACCGTGACGTGGCCGAAACTCCCCGGCAAGGGTTTGAGCGGCGGCCAACACCAGGCTGGAACCTGCCGCATGGGCAACGACCCTAAGACTTCGGTGGTAGATCGCTACTGCCAGGTGCACGACGTTGCGAACCTCTTTGTCGTCGATGCCAGCGTGCACGTTACGAACGGAGGGTTCAATCCCGTGCTTACACTCATGGCCATCGCCTACATGGCCTCGCAGCACATGGTCGAGACCTGGAAGGGCACCGAGATGCGGGGATAGCCGGTGGCGAACTCCGAAGAGCCGCCGTTTCCGGATTACAGAACCTGCTTGAAACCGACGGAAACCTTGCATCGACTTTTCCTTCATAAGGCGCCGCACGAAGAAAACAGAAAGCCGGAATCATGATGCCGAACCAACCGCGAAAAACTTACCGCCTGAAAATTCTCTTGATTGCGCTGGGAGCGGCGATACTGGCGCTCCCTGGAGCGAGTATCTACTACGAATATTCCGGCGGGAAAGCTTGCGCGCGCTGCCACGAGATCTGGCAGCCTTATTCCGACTGGCACGCCTCGACGCACCGCAACATCCCGTGCGGCGATTGCCACGGCAATGTCCTTACCCTTGAAGCGGGGTTCCACATCAACAACATGCGCCGGGTATTCAACCACCTCAGTGGCGACGTGCCGGAACAAGTGCGGCTGCAAACGCGTGATGTTTTCCGCGTCACCGAGCGGTGCCAGAAATGCCACCAGCAAGAGTTTGCAGAGTGGGAATCGGGTCTCCACCACGCCGCGTACAAGGAAGTCTTCCTGGATTCCAAACACAATCATCGCCGCCTGCTGATGGACGACTGCCTGCGCTGCCATGGCACCCACTACGACGGCAGCATTCGCGACCTGGTAACGCCCATCAATACCCAGGGTCCGTGGAAGATGCGCGACCCCAATCTTGCCGACAGGCCCGTCATTGTTTGCCTGAATTGCCACACGATGCATCATCACGGCGACCCGCTGGCGCGGCCGGCGGAGAAGCCATCGACGACTACAACCCAGGAATTGAGCCGACCGTCCGTCGCGCTGTTCGACCGAAGAGAGATGCAATCCGTTGCACTGGCCGACCTGCCTTTGCCCGCAATGCGGGAGGGCGAGCGGGAACTCAAGATCAGCCACGACCAGCGCCAGGCGCTCTGCTACCAGTGCCACGGACCCGATACGACGCGGCAGGTCCACTCGGGCGACGACCGCACCCCCATGGGTGTTCATGAAGGCCTCAGTTGTTACGCCTGCCACCAGAATCACAGCATGCGCACGCACGCTTCCTGCTCCACTTGCCATCCGCGGCTGTCGAACTGCGGCCTCGACGTGGAGACCATGGACACGACGTTCAAATCCACCCTGAGCCCGCACAACATTCATTTCGTGAAGTGCACGGACTGCCACACGAAAGGAATTCCCAAGAAACGCCGGATGGACGCGCCCGCCAGCCTTACGTCGTCCGCTGGTTAGATCAGGCCGCGATCGAGCCTGAAATCCGGCCTTTCCCGTCGGACATGTCAAGTGTGCTCCTAACCTTTGGATCTGAAGCTCCACTCCGGTACCTTCCGGCATCAACTCGCATCGACGCGCATTGTTCGTCTCGTGCTTTCGGCATATAATCTTTTCGACTCAGCCGGTATGCGCGGGACCTGCTCGCCGCCCTTCCTGATATGTATCTGATTTACAGCATGCTTTTTTCCGTGGGCGCGATACTGACAGCGCCGTATTACTGGTGGCGAAAGGGACGTTCGCAGAAGCGCGGCTACTGGGCGGAGCGGGTGGGAAGCCTCCCGTTTCAAGAAAAGGTCGCTGGGGCAATATGGGTTCACGCCGTATCCCTCGGGGAGACGCTGGCAGTTGCAGGCTTGGTGAATGAAATTCATCGCACCCACCCCGAACGCAAAATCTACCTGAGCCACGTAACGCCGACGGGGCGTGAGGCCGGGGAGAAGCGGCTCCCCGCAGTCGCCGGCCGCTTTTATGTACCGTTGGATTGGCGATGGGCGGTGCGGCGGGCGCTGGCTCGAATCCGTCCGTCGCTGTTGGTGATTGTAGAGACCGAGTTGTGGCCCAACCTTTTGCGAGCAGCGCGGGAGGCGGGCGTGCATGCCGTCATGGTCAACGCGCGCATGTCAAAGCGGTCGCTCCGCCGGTATCAATGGGCTCGCCCCTTCATACGCCGCGTCCTGGCCGACGTGGAGGAAATTTGCGCGCAGACCGAGGAGGATGCCCGGAGATTCCTCCAGCTCGGCGCCCTGCCGGACCGCGTCAGGATGGTGGGAAATCTGAAGTTTGATGCTCAACCCCCACACCTCGGAGAATTTGCTCGAGCCCTAAAAGCCGCGCTCCGCCAGACGCAGCGGGGACCGGTGGTCGTTGCCGCAAGCACCATGCCGGGCGAAGAGCCGTTGGTCCTCGAGGCCTGGGACTTAATCGGGACGCGATACCCTAACGCGCTCCTGATTCTCGCTCCCCGTCACCCCGCTCGCTTCGAAGAGGTCAGCCAGGACTTGGCCCGGGCCCAACGCGGCTTCGTTCGCCGCAGCAGCTTGGGGGCGGACGAGCAGGCCTTATCAAGGAAATTAGCGTCAACTTCCATCCTCCTCCTGGACACCATTGGCGAGTTAGCGGGAGTATTCGAGGCGGCCGATCTGGTTTTCATTGGAGGCAGCCTGGTTCCCACCGGAGGACATAACTTGCTTGAGGCCGCGTACTGGTCAAAGGTGATTGCCTTTGGACCTCATATGGAAAACTTTCGCGAAATCGCCAAGTTCTTCCTCGACGCTGGGGCGGCCATTCAGGTGCGCAACCCTGAGGAACTTGCCCACGCCACGTGGCTTCTGGAGAATAAGGAAGCGCGAGAAAGCCTTGGCGCGAGCGCACGTAGCGTTCTGGAGCGGCACTCCGGCGCGACCGCGCGCACACTCGAATGCTTGCGCAAATACCTGGACGGAGGCGCAGCGAACCACCCATCCACGAGGTAAAGTGAACCCACTCTTGCTGCCATTTTCCGCGGCCTTTCGACTCGGCGTCGCTTTGCGCCAAGCCGGGTATGAACGCGGCTGGTTCAAGACGCACCGTCTGGCACGACCGGTGGTGAGTGTCGGAAACCTCACCGTGGGCGGAACAGGGAAAACGCCTCTTGTCGTGTCGGTCGCCAACATCTTGCTGCGGCGGGGGTGGAAGCTCAGCATCCTCACTCGCGGCTACGGCCGCAAAAGCAAGGAGGAAATGATCGTCGTACCGCCAGGGGAGCGCCGTCAAGCAGACGCAGCGGAAATCGGCGACGAGCCGGCGCTTCTCGCCCGTGCGCTTCCGCAGGTTCCCCTCGTCATTTGCGCCGATCGCTTCCGTGGAGGAAAGACCGCGGAAGAGCGCTTTCACGTGGACGTCCATATTCTCGATGACGGCTTCCAGCATCTGGCTCTCGCGCGTGACGTGGATCTGCTCGCGCTCGACACGACGCAGCCAATTTCCGATCTTCACCTGCTCCCCGCTGGTCGCCAGCGTGAACCTCTTTCCGCGCTTCGGCGGGCACAGATCGTGGTGCTCACCCGAATCGATTCCGCCAACCCACAATCGCTGCAAGAATTGGTGTTAAAGATCCATCCCACCGCCAAGGTCTTCCCCAGCCGCACGGAATTAAAAGGATGGACGAGCGCTCTAAGTGGCGCGGCCATATCCATTGATTCGATCCGCACTCAGAAAGTCGCAGCCTTTTGTGGGATTGGCAACCCGCGCGCATTCTTTTCCGACCTCCGCCGCTGGGGGTTTCAACTTGTCGCTGAGGATGCATTTCCCGACCATCACGTATACACTGGCGATGAGATTCAGCGCGTGGTGGACGCCGCCCAGAGCCGCGGTGCGGCCGCTCTATTGACGACACAAAAGGATGCGGTAAGGTTCTCCGCGGATTTGAGGCCGCTATTGCCCATCTTGGCTTGCGAGATTGAGGCGCAGATCCAGAATGCCGAAGATTTCGAAAGAAGCCTACTGAATTGCTTGGAGAAGGCTCACCCATGACAGGGATGGCTCGCTTTGCGGACGTCCAGCGCATCCTCGTGCGGTCCACCAATTGGGTGGGCGATGCGGTGATGTCGCTCCCCGCGCTGGACGCCCTGCACGCTCAGTTTCCACGGGCCGAAATCGTTCTCCTTTCCACACCATGGGTCAATGAAATCTACTGGCAACAGCCGGCGGTGAACCGCCAAATTATCTACAAACGTGACAGCGAACATCGCGGCGCGCTGGGGTTCGCCAAGCTCATCCGGGAATTGCGGGACGAGCACTTTGACGCTGCCCTGCTTTTCCAAAATGCGTTTCAAGCTGCCTGGATCGCGTGGCGGGCGCGCATTCCCTTGCGTATCGGCTACGCGCGGGACGCCCGCAGTTTCCTCCTTCACGACGCCATTGAACCGCCGCTCGCTGCTGCCTATGGACACCAGGTCTATTACTACTTGCAGCTCCTTTTTCGCGCGGGCCTGATTGACAAGCCTCAACCTGTCGAAGAAATCCAGCTTCGCCTCAGCGAGACGGAACGGAACGGGGCTGCGAGAAAGTTGGAGACGCTGGGTCTAGGCGGCCCGCGGTTCCTCGTGGGCATTGCTCCGGGCGCAGCCTTCGGGCCCGCCAAGCGATGGCTGCCTGCACGCTTTGCGGGACTGGCCGATCGCCTGATTGGTGCCCTCAACGCCGATGTGCTAATCTTCGGTTCCGCCGCGGAACGGCCGCTGGCGGAGGAGATCGCCCAGTCTATGAAGCACACGCCGGTGATTGCGGCCGGTGAAACCTCCCTTCGGCAGTTGCTTGCGCTCATGGCTCGGTGCAGATTGATGGTGACGAACGACTCGGGCCCCATGCACCTAGCCGCCGGGCTGGGAATCCCCCTGGTCGCCATTTTCGGTTCCACGGACGAGCGCGCTACGGGGCCACTGGCAAAACGCGTGCGCATCGTGAAGCGGAGCGTCGCGTGCAGCCCCTGCGGGTTGAGCGTGTGCCCGATCGATTTCCGTTGCATGCACGACATCTCCGTGGAAGAGGTGTTCCGGGCCACGCTGGAACTGGTGAAGCGCTGGAACATCACCCATGACCACTCCGCCTGAGCGCGCCGGAATCAGCGTGGAACCTTCGCGCAGTGGGGAGTGGGGGCCCGGCCAGCCCGGAGTTGATTGAACCGCGACCATGACCATTCTGAAGTCCGACCGCAATTCGCTGCTGGCTCTCCTGGAGCGCTTCCCCCGCCAGCGCGTCATCATGCTGGGAGACCTCGTCGCTGACGAATCCGTCCAGGGCGAAATCGCGCGGGTCTCGCGCGAAGCGCCAGTTCTGATCTTGAAGGAGCGCGAGAGACAAGTGGCGCCCGGCGGCGGCGCCAATGCGGCGAACAATCTGGCCTCGCTCGGCGCCCACGTCACACCCGTGGGAGTCGTTGGAAATGACGAGTCCGGCGACGCGTTGCTTCACTACTTTCACGAAAGGCAAATTTCCACGCGGCACATTGTTCGCGTCAAGAACTATCTCACTCCCACCAAAACCCGAATTCTCGGAGGTCTCTCGCATTGGCAGCGCCAACAGATCGTACGCATCGACCGCGAACCCGCCACTCCCCTGGCGGCGAAAGTGCGTTCCAGCTTGACGCGGGCCACGGCGGCTTTGCTCAGCTCGGCAACAGGACTACTGGTTGCCGACTACGGCTACAGCGCCACCGGTGCCAAGGAAGTGGAGTCCCTTCGCCTTCGGGCCCGCCGCCATAACTTACCCATGACCATAGATTCCCGCTATGACCTCCTGACCTACAAGAACCTGACAGCCGCGACGCCCAACGAACCCGAACTCGAGGCTGCTTTTGGCCAGTCCATCGGACATGACCTGGAGCAGCTTCATACCCTGGGGAGGAAATTCCTCCGCCGCCAGGGGCTTCAGGCGCTGCTGGTTACACGCGGGCGCGATGGCATGGCCTTGTTCGAGCCGCGCTGTCCTCCCCGCCACCTCCCCATCTTTGGCTCGGACCAGGCCGTTGACGTTACGGGCGCAGGCGACACTGTGATCGCGGCGTTCACCCTGGCGCTTGCCGCCGGAGCGAGCTTTTTCCAAGCGGCCCAGATTGCCAATTGCGCCGGCGGCATCGTGGTGATGAAGCGTGGCACCGCTACCGTTTCCCTGGGCGAAATCACGGAGGCGATTCGCAGCGCATGAGCGCAACTCTGGTTCCGCGTGAAGAAGTGCGCGCGCTCGGCGACCGCTTGCGCCGCGAGGGCCGGCGCATTGCCTTTGCCAACGGATGTTTTGATATTCTCCATGTCGGCCACGTGCGCTATCTTGAAGAAGCAAGACGTGCGGGCGATGTGCTGGTGGTGGGCGTTAACAGCGATCGCGCGGTTGCCGCGTTGAAGGGCGGGGGGCGCCCCATTCTTCCCGCCGAGGGCCGCGCGGAACTGGTCGCGGCGCTCGAATCCGTGGATTACGTCGTGATTTTCGACGCGTTGACAGCGACGGAAATCCTGCTGGACCTTCTGCCCGACGTGCATTGCAAGGGCACCGACTATTCCGAAAACACGGTTCCGGAACGTGACGTGGTGAAGAGTTTCGGCGGCGAGGTGCGGATTGTGGGCGACCCCAAGACTCACTCCACGCGGGAACTTCTGGCCGAGATTTCCCGCCGCTCGCGGACAGAGTAGCGCCTCCTTGGGCCCCGGAACTTTCTTAAGGTGGGAGGAATGACGGACGCGGCGCAGCGCTTCCTGATCGTTCGTCTGAGCTCGATCGGCGACATCGTTCACGCGCTGCCCGCGGCGGCAGCCCTGGCGGAGAGGTTCCCGCAGGCGCAGATTCATTGGGTGGTGGAGAAACGTCACGCCTTGCTGCTGGAGGGCAACCCGCACCTTCGCCGCATCGTGACACTCGACACCTTGGAGTGGCGTAAACACTTGACCTCTTCCGCAACCTGGCAGGAAATCTGGAATGGCTCGTCCGACCTCCGCCGGGATTTCTACACCGCGGCAATCGACTTTCAGGGACTCTGGAAATCCGCAGTGGTGACGTGGCTCAGCCGCGCCCGCGAGCGGATCGGATTTTCCGAGCGGTGGCTGCGCGAGCCCAGCGCGGGAATTCTCTACAGCCAGCGGGTATCGCCAAGGGAGCACATCCACGTGGTGCAAGAGAACCTGGCCCTGGTCGAACGGTTGGGTGCGCGCACCGAACGTTGGCAGTTCCCCTTGCCCTGGAGCGATGACGACGACGCTTACGTGGACTCTCAAATTTCCTCGATGGACGCGGGTGGCTTCATCATCGTGAACCCGGGAGGCGGCTGGCGCTCGAAATGCTGGTCGCCGGAGAACTACACGGCGCTGATCCGCCAATTGGTGGTCACGCAGCACGAGAAGATCCTCCTTACCGGCTCGCCCGCGGAAGAGCCGATGATCAACGACATCCTTCAGGGCGCGGCGACCAAGCGGGCGCGCTACGTTCCCACCACGCTCGTGCAGTACATCGCGCTGGCAAGGCGTGCGCGGCTTTTCATCGGCGGCGATACGGGCCCGCTGCACTTGGCCGCAGCCGTGGGCACCCCCATCGTTGGCATTTACGGCCCCACGGACCCGGTACGAAACGGTCCCTTCGCTCCCGGCGACATTGCCCTTTCGAATTGCGGTCCGGTGAACCATACGCGGCGCGAAGCCAACCCGGCGTATTTGCCCGGTATTTCCGTCGCGGCAGTTTTGGCGGCGGTGGAAGAGCGACTGGCGAGGGCGCATGGATAGCGCCTACGCTGCGTGGGCAACTCGCTGGCGTGTGCCGTTGGGCTTTTTGCTTGGCGTCGCCTATTTGGTCTTCTCCCGGCCAACGTGGGAGCTTCTCGTTGCCGGCGGCGGCGTGGCCGCAGCGGGGGTCGCGCTCCGCGCCTTTGCCGCCGGCCACCTGGTTAAGAACCAGTCCCTTGCCATGAGCGGACCTTACGCTTACACCCGCAATCCGCTTTATCTCGGAAGCGCCTTGATGGGCGCGGGCTTCGCTTTGGCCGGAGGCAACTGGATCCTGGCCCTGGCCTGCGTGATTCTCTTCGCCGCGATTTATTGGCCGGTCGTCCGCCGCGAGGAAGAATACTTGCGCCGCGAGTTCGGAGAGGTTTACGATCAATACGCTCAACGTGTTCCCCTTATCCTCCCGCGCTTTCGCCGCCCTGCGGGTGGTGAGAAGTTCCGGTGGAAGCAGTACCAGAAGAATCATGAGTACGAAGCCCTTCTCGGCTACCTTGCCGTGATTATTTTTCTGGCAATCAGAATCTGGCTACGCTAGATTGGGCAGGGCTGCCATTCGACGGCGCCCTGCGTCTAACTGGTTTATGCAAATTTCTCGTTCACTCCTGGTCTCCACGTTTCTATTTGTGCTCCTACTCATGACAATTGCCGGGGGGATGGCGCAGAGCGCGCCTTTCACCCCAGGCGAGAAGCTCACCTACGATGTGACGTGGGCGATCTTCCGCGCCGGCGAAGTGACGGCAACGCTGGGGACTGCCACCTCCGGGAATCACGACGCGTATGAGGTCACCGCCACGGCGCGGTCGGAAGGGTTCGTCCCTCTCCTCTTTTACGTCGACGACGTTTACCGCGCGACCTCCAGCCCGCAAACTCTCTGCTCCGAGGGCATCGTCAAGAAAGTGAGCGAAGGGCACCGGCACAAAGACACGCAGATTGCCTTTGACTACACCCGGAAGTTGGCCATCCTTGATGAGCACGACTTGAGCCAGCCTGATGCCAAACCCAAACACGACCAACTTGACATACCCCCGTGTGTCGAGGATGTCGTGACCGCTTTCTACTATCTCCGGCGCCAGCGCCTGGAGGTCGGCCATACCATCGAGTTGCCGGTGAATGACGGCTCGAAAACCCAGCGCGTCATTGTGGAAGTGCAAGCGCGCGAAAAAGTGCCAACGCCGATGGGTACCTTTGACGCGCTACGGGTGGAGCCCAAGGTTTTTGGCGGTCTCTTGAAAAGGAAAGGGCGTATGCTCATCTGGTTTAGTGCCGACGAACGGCAACTGCCCCTGCGCGTCAAGGCTATGATCTCGGTCGGTTCCATCACCGGCACCCTGCGATCCGTGACCTACCCGAAACCAAACACGCCCCCGGAAAAACACTGACGAACTTCCCGCCGCACCCCAGCGGCCCGCCGTTTGGCATCCGCGCAATCATCCCAAAAGTTGGAGCACCAAGAAGTTGGAACGCCACTAGCCAAGCAGCGAGGAAATCGGGTATAAGCTAACATTCAGGCCGGATCTCCAGGCGCGATGATTGCTCCTTAAGGAACACTGGTCTTCGGAGAAAATGCCAACCCCAGGGTCGCCCGGAAAAGCGCACACGATTCGAAGACGATGGGTGAAATCTCTCCACGTGCTGCGCTTGGCTGTGCTGAAATTCCTGGCCGAAGATGCGCTGATGATTTCGGCCTCGATCGCCTACCACAGCTTGCTCGCCATTTTCCCACTGCTCTTGTTGTTGCTGGGCCTTAGCGGGATTTACATTCGCCATTTTGAACTGGCGGGCCATCTTTCCGTTGTCCTCCAGCGATACCTGCCGATCCGGTCCGACATCATCATGCAGAACCTGGTCGGCATCTCCCAGGCGTACGGAAAGCTCGGCCTGTTTTCTTTTTTGCTTCTGCTGTGGAGTTCCTCGGGAGTTTTCCTGCCGCTCGAAAAAGCTCTCGATCGCGCCTGGGAGGTGCCCGACGGGCGCGCGTGGTGGGAAAGCCGCCTGCTGGCTTTGGAGATGGCCGTGGTGGTGGGCAGCCTGATCCTGCTGGCCGCCGGGTTTGTGGGCGTCGAGATTCTTTTCCGCCAGCGGCTGCAAGCCCTGCTGGGGCCCTCCATGGATTCGCTGGTGGTCTTCCTTTATCATGTGCTGACCGCCATCAGTTCCTTCGGCATCGCGCTGCTGGCCTTCGTCATCGTCTTCCAGCGGCTCCCTAATCGCCCGATGCACTTACGCCAGGCCTTTCCCGGAGCACTGCTGACCGCCGTCCTTTGGGAGACCGCCCGCTGGCTGTTCACCATCTTTCTGCCATTCTTCAACTACCGCCATGTTTACGGATCGATTGGCGTTATGGTGGCTCTTATGACCTGGGCATATATATCCTCTGCGGTTATACTATTCGGAGCCCAGATTTCGCGCGGCCTTTACGGGTCCTTGAAAATTCGCGAGACGGCCGCGAACCCCGAGGACATGCCCGACTCTGTGGAATGGTAGCTCCTGTCGCATCACCCATCGAGGGAATCCATGCTCGTACGCGGTACCCTCATCGCGGCGGTAGCCAGAGCGGCTTGCGATCATCAACCCATGATGTCCCTCATTGAAAGGGAGAAGAGTATGAACCCGCCGCGCCCAATCCATCGATTGCCCCGTTGCGTCGTCATCGCACTCTTCCTGATGGCATCGACATCCCCGGCATTTGCCGCAGCCCGGGCCGAGCAATTGCGCTGCGAATATCGGGTTAACCCCCTCGGAGTCGATGTCCGCGCGCCGCGCCTCAGTTGGATCATGGTGGCCGCAGACAGTAGTCAGCGCGGGGCACGGCAGACCGCGTATCGCGTTCTGGTCGCCTCTACCGCCGCCCTGCTGGCGGCGCATCGCGGCGACCTCTGGGATTCGGGGCGCGTTCGGGCCGATCAGTCCAATCAACTGGAGTACGCGGGCAGACCGCTGCGATCGTCGCAGCAGGTTTTTTGGAAAGTCCAGACTTGGGATGAGCACGAACAGCCTTCTCCGTGGAGCAGTACTGCCTCCTGGACGAATGGAGTGCTCGATGATGCCGATTGGCATGCGAGTTGGATTAGCGCGAAGGAGGCAGTAGCGGAGAGCCAACCTTTTGCAGGGATTCACACGATGGGTCAACCGCTGCCACCCCCCTTCGCCACTGCCCCTCCCCGAATGTATCCAACGATGCTGTTACGCCGCGAGTTCGTGGTGAAACCTCGCCTCGCGCGGGCCGTGGTCCACCTGTGTGGTTTGGGCCAGTATGAGCTGACTCTCAACGGCCGGAAGGTTAGCGATGATTTGCTGGCCCCCGGATGGACGAAGTACGACAAGACGGTGCTTTACGACACCTATGACGTCACGGCGCTGCTGCGGACCGGGCACAACGCGCTGGGAATCCTGCTCGGCAATGGGATGTACAACGTGCGCGGCGGCCGCTACACGAAGTTTATCGGCTCGTTCGGACCCCTCAAAGCCATCGGCGAATTGCGGCTCGAATATGCGGACGGGAGGGAGGAAGCGGTGGGCACCGACAGCAACTGGCGCGTGCATCCCGGCCCCATCACATTCTCTTGCGTCTACGGCGGCGAGGACTACGATGCCCGGCTCGAGCCGAAGGGGTGGAATCAACCGGGATTTCCCGATGCGGGCTGGGAAGAAGCGGCAGTGGTGAGTGGCCCCGGCGGAAGATTGCGCGGGCTCTCCTCGGCGGCGCCGCCCATTCGCGCCTTCGAAAGTTTGAAGCCCGTGAGCACCCATCCGCTCCGTGCGGGGATCGCCGTCTACGATCTGGGCCAGAACGTATCGCTCATTCCGCGAATCCGCGTGAAAGGGCCTGCCGGCGCGGTGGTGCGAATTACCCCGGCGGAACTCCTAAACGCCGACGGAACTGTCGACCGCGTTTCCGCTGGCGGCGGTGAGGCCTACTGGCAATACACCTTGGCCGGAAGCACGCACGAGGAGTGGTTTCCCAAATTCTTCTACCACGGTAGCCGCTACCTTCAGGTTGAGTGTACGGCGCCACCGGGCAAGGAACTGCCGTTGGTCGAGTCCTTGGAAGGCGTGGTGGTGCATTCCGCCTCCCAGCCGGTCGGCGAATTCTCTTGTTCGAATGAGCTCTTCAATCGCATCCGCATGCTGGTGCGGTGGGCGCAGATCAGCAACATGATGAGCGTGCTTACCGATTGTCCGCATCGCGAACGCCTGGGGTGGCTCGAACAGTACCATCTGAATGGCCCGTCGCTGCGCTATGAGTTCGATTTGGCGGCGCTCTTTACCAAGGGCATGAAAGACATGGTGGATAGCCAGACGGAAGATGGTTTGGTCCCCGACATCGCCCCCGAATACGTAAAGTTCGATGAGGGGTTTCGCGATTCGCCGGAGTGGGGCAGCGCGTTGCTGCTTTGCGCCTGGCAGCAGTATGAGTGGACGGGCGACGTGGAATTGCTCCGCCGCCACTATGCCGCCATGCAGAGGTACGTGGACTATCTGGGCAGCCGCTCCGACGATTTCATTGTTTCTCACGGCCTGGGCGATTGGTACGACCTCGGCCCGCAACCTCCGGGTGTGGCGCAACTCACCCCCGTGCCCCTCACTGCGACGGCGTTCTACTATGCGGATGCGGCGGTTTTGGCAAAAGTGTCCCGGGTGATCGGGGACCTTGGCGACGCCGCGAGGTATGAAGAATTGGCGCGCAAAATCAGCGAGGCCTTCAACCGCCAATTCTATGATCCGGGCCGCGATCACTATGCCCAGGGATCTCAATGCGCGAATTCGATGCCGCTGGCGATGGGACTTGTACCCGCGGAAAATCAGGCTGCCGTTTTGAACGCCGTGGTCGAAGACGTGACCCGCCGCGGCAATGCCCTGACCGCGGGCGACATTGGCTACCGCTACCTGCTGCGGGCGCTGGCCGAGGGCGGCCGGTCCGACGTCATCTACGCCATGAACAACCAATCCACACGGCCCGGCTATGGCTTCCAACTCACGAAAGGCGCCACCAGCCTTACCGAGGCTTGGGACGCGGGCCGGAATTCCTCGCAAAACCACTTCATGCTCGGCCACATCATGGAGTGGTTCTATCACGATCTGGCGGGAATCGGCATGGATCCCACCGCGCCAGCATTCAAGAAGATCGTGATTAAGCCCGCCGCGCCCGGCGATCTGTCCTGGGTGAAGGCACACTACGATTCCATTTACGGCAGAATCGAATCTCACTGGACCATCGAGCGTGGAAAATTCACACTCAGCGTCGCAATCCCGCCGAATACCACCGCAGTCGTGTACGTCCCGACGAAAGCGGGGACCGCGGTCGCGGAAAGCGGCACACCCGCCGCCCAGTCGCCCGGAGTAAAATACCTGCGTTGGGAAAATGGAGCCGGAATGTACGAGGTCACCTCAGGCCGGTATAGCTTTTCCGTAGAATGATTCCGGCGGGGAGTGTCGACGTTTTTTAGAATTCTCCTCCTCGCCGGGTGGCAAAATCACCGGGGTTGGGTCGAAGCAGTAGGAGTGCCGGCCTGCGGTGTGGCGTCACTTGCTGCCTTCTCGATCAGCGGCCCCGACAGCGGGCCGTTACTCTTGGGCAAATCGGTTTTGATTTCCACCTTCTGCCGGGGGGACGGCTGGATTTCCGTTATAAAGGTTTCGTAGCCGGGAAGCGCGATCTTGATCTTATGGACTCCCGGCGCAACCAGCAGCCCGTGACCAAGACCCTCGAACTCGCCGACGTGGCCCACGTATTGGCCGTCTACAAAAACCGCCGCACGCGAAGGATTGACGTCGATCTTGACCGTGGCGAGGACCAGCGGGAGCCGTCCCTCGGGAGCTTTCTGCATGGCCACGCGGACGACCTCTATTTTCCCCGGCTGAATTTGAACTTGTCCGGTAAAATCCTGGTAGCCATCCTGACGCACGGTTATCTCGTGTTCGCCCGGCAACAGCATGATGCTTTTTGAGCCCTTGAGTTCCCGCAAATATCCTACGTACTGGCCATCGACCCAGACGCCGGAAGTTTTGGCGATTTTGGAGATGGCCTCAAATTGAACCTCTCCCATCACCTGATTGTTTTTTCCCGCCAGGCGGAGGGGAATCAATATCATCGAAAGCAAAAGCCATACCCCAACCAGGGGCTTTACTCGTCGCGATGCGTCGATCATGCTGGCCTCCTCACAGGTCACATACCCCTTGGGAGCGTGTGGCTCGAATTCCAGGTTGTTGGGCGAACCCACCCATCAAGCGAAGAGTCGCGGGACGCGAATTTCGGTTGACCGCCCCCTTGCAGGGGAACCGCTCCCTGATGCGCCCAAGGCAGTAGCCTTGTCAAAGCAGTAAAGATGCCAAACCTCGTAAGTGATTGCATCAACGAAGCTATGGTGAGGAGGAGGAGGCCTTTGATGGGGTAGAATGTTCCCGCGATGGTAAGAATTTCCATGTTCTCATTCAGAACTGGTTGCAACGTGGATTCGGCGGGCATACTATCATCGCCGTGGCGTAGCAGGATGGTGCGCCTCTCCCTGCAAGAAGGAAGACCCATGGCTGCACGTGGAGCCGCTCTCGTTCTGTCGTTGATGTTGGCGTCGGGCGCCCCCTCACCCTCTCGCGCGAGCGAGCCAAGAACAGCATTCGATAAATATCTCGCCGCTGGTGACTCTGCACTCCGGGCCGACCGCTACGTGGAAGCGGAGAAAATGTTTGCCGCCGCCATCGCCGAGGCAAAGAAGTCCGACCCGCAGCGCTTGGGGCTGGCGCTAGACCACCTCGCCAATCTCAAGCTTATGACCGGAGACGAGACCAAAGCCGCCGAGCTCAGGGGAAAGGCACTCGCGGCGGATCAACAAGCTCTGGGCCCAACCGACGCCCGAGTCATCAATGACCTGGCCAACGAGGCATTCTTTTGTTCCATGCATGATCAGGATGCCGAGGCCGAGAAGCTCTTTAAGCAGGCGCTGGAGCTTCAGGACCAGAACCCCGAGGTCTCGGAGTATCACAAGACTAACCTTCTCGGCAACTTTTGCGATCTCTATATGCGACAGCAGCGCTACGCGGAATGCGAGCCGCTGCTCGAACGCGCGCTCGAGATCATCGCTAATTCCTCGCGACCGTGGAATTCGCAGGAAGTAGTCATGCTCCGTCACAAGCTGGCTGACGTCTACCGCCACGATGGCAAGGAGAGTGAGGCGCAAGAGCTCGAGAACCGCGCCTTCGAGGGCATCCGTCAGGCTGGAAACCCGACCCTAAATTCACTTCAGCTCACATTAGAGCAAGCGGACGACTCACTACGGCGCGGAAATACGGTGGCTGCGGAAGACGCTTATCGCGAGGTGATCGCTGCGACGGAAAACAAAGGCGGGCTTCGCTCCGATTCCATGCTCTACTTTGCACTCGAAGGCTTAGGCCGACTCTGCGCCGCCGGGGAACGGGATGACGAGGCCGAGGGCTTGTACCTTCGTGCCATCGAGGTTCGCGAACGGAATGCAATGGAGGGGAACTTGCCCATGGCAAGAGGGCTGGGTTATCTCGTCCCCCTCCTTAACCTTTACCAAAAGCAGGGCCGGCTGTTCGATATGGAACCCGTCCGCAGCCTGGCGCTCGCCATGCAGGAAAAAGTCCTAGGGTCTGAGGATAAGGCAGTGGCCGACACTTTGCTGCTGTTTGCCGAGGTGTACAGGCAGGAAGCGAAATATCAGGAAGCCCTGTCGCTCTATGCGCGCGCTGCGAAGAATCAAGAAAAGAACCTGGGCCCCAGCCGCCAGCTTGCCGGCACGCTCGGAAAGTACGCCGACCTTCTTCGGCGACTCGGTGAGAAAGACGAAGCCGACGCCGTCCATGCGCGCGCCGATGCCATGCTTAAACAAATCGGCGCCCAAAACCCGCAGCGCCCGCAGCGCTAGCGTCACGAGCCCGCAGCCTCGAGGGCGCTCGTGATGTCGCGCAGGCGGTGGCCGTCGGTTTCGGTGACCACTACTAACAGCGCCGCGTTGCGCCCCTCCCATTCCACCCGGCGAGCCAGAATGCTGACGGGAATCAAGCGCCCATCCTTGGCCCGGTGGCGCCAGACTCGGGGAGTTTCCTCGGGCACGCCACCGTTCTCCACTTCCTTCCCCAGCGTGGAGACTTCCTCGGGGGAATAAAGGTCGGTCATCCGTAATGGCAGCAATTCCTCGGGTAGCGAGCCGTGCAGGGCGCCCGCGGCGTTATTGACCTCCAAGAGGGCCAACGTCTCCAGATCGTAGGTCCACATGGGAAACGGGCTGCGGTGCATCACTTCACGTAGGCGGTCCCGGACCTCGCGTTCCCGCGCTTCCGCCCCCTGCCGCTGCGCCCTTTCCATGTTCAGCGACTCGGCGGCCTGCATCAGCTCCACCGAGTGGTCGACCACTCGGTCCTGAAGCGCCCGGTTCAATCTTTGGATTTCCTGTTCGCTCTCTTTCCTTTGGGTAATGTCCGTCGAGACGCCACAAAGGGCGAAGGGCCTATTGTCCTGGTCGAGAAGTGGAACCCGCGCGGAGAGGTAAGTGTGCAATCCATCCCGCTGCGGGATCACCTCTTCAAACTCGATCGCTCTCCCAGCATCGAGCACTTTGGCATCGTGTTCGTGAAGCTTCTGGGCAGTGGCAAGTGGGAAGAGATCCAGGTCGGTCTTGCCCAGAACCTCCTTCCGGCCCATGCGCAGGGTATCCTCAAACCTTCGGTTCACCAAGGTATAGCGGCCGTCGGGATCCTTCACAAAAATTACGGATGGCGAACCGTCCAGAATGGCCGCGAGGCGCGATTGGCTTTGGCGTACCTTTTCCTCGGCAGCTTGTCGCTCCGTCAGGTCGCGCGCCACCTCCGAGAAGCCTAGCAGGCGGCCACCTTCATCACGAATCGCACTGGTGATGGCATCCGTCCAGAATCGCGAGCCATCCTTGCGAACGCGCCAGCCTTCCATCTCCATCCTTCCCTGTTTCGCGGCATTTTCCAACACCCATGCAGGCTTGCCCGCTTCTCGATCCTCTTCGGTGAAGAAGGTGGAAAAGGGCCGGCCGATGATTTCGCCGGCTGCATATCCTTTGATGATGGTCGCGCCGTCGTTCCAGGTGGTGACGTCGCCCTGGGGATCAAGCATGAAAAAGGCATAGTCCTTAACGCTGGCGATCATCAGGCGCAATCGTTCTTCACTCGCCTGAAGAGCCGCCTCCGTGCGCCGGCGCTCGGTAAGATCCCGCGCGAAGGCATAATAGATGTACCCCAGGAGGACGAAGTTGAAGAGGGCCAAGAGGGCCACAGCCGTTATCGCCTCGGTAAGATCCTGCCTCCATGCTGCGTCGCGGATGGACAAAAGCTGATCCTCTTGCAGACGAATTGCCCTGAGAGTATTGCGTAGGTTGGTCATGACTTGCTGTTCTTCATCGAGCAACTGGCGCACCACGGCGGGTGAGGCAGAAGGGCTTCCCGCAGCGTCGACGGCCTGCTGCAAGAGTTGCATCTCTCGGTCAACTTGCAGTTTGAGCTGCGCCATCGTCTTCTGCTGGGTAGGATTATCCGCCGTCAGCAAGCGTATTCGGTCGATCATTCCGGGAATCCGTCCGCGAACGAGATTATAAGGACTGAGGAACGATTGATCCTGGGTCAGGACATAGCCGCGCACAGCCGTTTCAGCGTCGTCGAGGCCCGTCCGCGCTCCCTGGATGGACTCGATAACCAGGTGGGTGTGAATAACCCAATTGTTGGTGTTAATGAGGCTCACGATCAACGCATAGGCAATCATTCCCATGCCGCACAAAACGGTCACGGCAATTCCCAAGCCCCATTGGACCTTTTTTTCAATCGGCCAATCCATACGCACCTCTCGCCACAAGGCTGCTGCTCAGCACTCCTGAACACAGCAACCCGCGGCGTCGCAGTGTGGGCTTCAACAGCCCCCTATTCGCTATTTGGTTCACTGCCCTGAAGGCACTCGCAAAGCTTCCGCTGCTCCGGGATGGCCTTATGGCCTTCGAGAAAGCTGATATTACCCTGAGCGTAACGAATATTAAAGTCCCAATATGGCGGAGATCGAACTCGGCTTCGCATCAGCGCCGGACAGATGTATTCGCCTCTCCCGCGATCGTAACCCCTTCCGGGTGCGTGTAACTCCGCACCACCATGAGCCCGCCGCTCCACTCCACCGTCGTGGCGCCGTCGAGGTCGATGTGGAAAACCTTGGCGCCGGCGTTCGCGAGAGCGTCGAGCGCTGCCGAGCGCTGGAAGCCTTGCCCCCTGCCTCCCCTCTCGGAGGTGACAATCACCACGCGGGGAGCAACGCGCGCGAGGAAATCCTGGCTTGCCGACGACCCCGCCTGATGATTTCCCAGCTTGAACACCTGACTTTCCAGCGGCTCACCCGAGGCGAGAATTCCCTGTTCAGCATTCTTGCCTGCGTCTCCCGGTAGCAGAAAACCTATCCCACCCGCGCTGATCCGGATAACCAGAGAGTCGTCGCTCTGTGGCTTCGATGTCACGCCGGTTCTTAGCTCAACCTCTCTAGGCGGTGGGCTCAATACCGCGGCTTCGTTGACAGAGACAGGTTTGGGCCACAATACCCGAACTGAGGCGCCCCCAAACGTCATGACGTCGCCCGCCATGAGAGTTCGAGTCGGAATCCCGCGTACGGCCACTGTTCCCAGAAGCGCCGCATAATCGGGAGTTTCGGGATGAGGAGCGTGCCAGAATTCGCCGACCCGAAAATTCTCGAGAATGGAGGAAAGCCCTCCGATGTCATCCCCCCGCGCTCGCGTGAACGCCAGCACATCGATCCTCTTAATGCCGAGCGACCACAGGTAGGGTGAGACGATATCCTCGCCCGGGTCCCAACGCCGGCGCTGGAAACCGCTTTCGCCGGGATCGCGCGTGCGGCCGCCCCCCGCATCCAGCAACAAGGTGGTCCCGCCAGGAAGCACCAGAAAGAGTGCCTCGCCCTGGCCACAATCGAGCGCCGTCAATTGTAGTCCGCGGCGTGGAAGTCGAGGCGCAAAGGGTTCGACTGCCACCAAAGCAACAAAGATTGCACAGGCCGCCAACGCCGCGCTCGCAGCCCTCGGGGCAAAGCGGAGAACCACCCCTGCCAGCACGAACGCGAAGCAAAATCCGAACGCCACCCACACTGGCGGGGCCGGCATTCGGTAGGAAAGCCACGGCGCGAGCCCGGGCAGATGTGTTATCTCGAAAAGAAATGAAATGACCAAGGTCAACAACTTGGCCGGCCAGGCCGCCGCTGCCGGCGACAGCACGCTCAGCAAATTTATTGGCAGAGCGAGTGCCAGTAGCAGCGTCATGACCGGAATCGCCAAGGCGTTCAGTCCCACACCCGCGAAGGTGACGCGGTGAAAGGTCTCGACCATCGGCAAGAACAAGCCCAGTTGCAGAATGGCAGAAAAAACGAGAATATTGGCGATCCAAACCAGAAGCTTCAGAGGCGCCACGACAAGGTTGCGCGAAAGGGCAGGGTAGCGATTCAAGAAGGCCACGCGGCGACGCAAGGCATACACCAAGTCTCGCATGTCCAGGCGGGCCTGAGCGAGGCGCGGGGAGAAGTAATCATCAAGCAACACGTCGTCCAGTCGCCACAGAGCCCGGCGGTAAGGCTCGACAGTGCGCCGTAGAATTGGAACGGCAACCCCGACAATCAGCAGCGCCGCGGAAAAGGAGAGCTGAAATCCTGATTCGAACAGCCAAGCCGGGCGGAGATAAAGAAGAATTAGCGCCACGCCCCCCAGCGAATTTAACGAGGTATGGCCACGGTCAAGGATCCGCGCCGCCAGGTAAAACGCAATCATCATCGTGGCTCGCAACGTCGGGGCGCGCTGCTCCACCAGAAGAGCGTAAACCAACAGGAATCCCAGCATAATTAACGAGCGTGCCGCCCGCCGAAGCCGGCAGCCCTTGAGCAGAAATTCCAGGAGGAGGATGAGCAGGCCAACATGCAGCCCGGCGATGACGAGCAAGTGATAAAGACCCGTCTTGCGAAAATCATCGATGGTGGTGGAGTCGAGCGCCGTGCGGTCACCCCACAAAACCGCCTTCATCACCGCTCCATTACGACCTTCCGCTGACCATGGCGGGTAGAGATCGTCGATGGCGCGCAGCAATCGCTGGCGGGTGAGCTCGGCGATTTCGTCGAAGTGGAAACCAGGGGCGTTGGCAGCTTTCTTTATCAGCCCCAGATTCTTCCCGGTTCCAACCCAGTAGATGTCCTCGATATCCTCCATCCAGCGGCGGAAATCGAAACTGCCGGGGTTTTGATAGATATGCGGCGGGCGCAGGCGGACGAGGGCTTTGACCTCATCACCGAACTGAATTTCGCCAGCGCCGAGCGCGTCGGAAGCGTCGTGCTCCTCCAAGCCTTGTACCCGCAGCCTGACCTTGCCGGTGACGCGGTAAACGCGTCCGAGGGATTCGACCTTACGCGCCTCGACGTCAAATTGCGTTGCGTATCCCGAGTTGAAAGGGGTCGAAATGACGCGCCCCTCAAGCCGAACAGGCTCGCTGAGGTCGGCACCGAGCGACTCCAGGTAGCGAATATGGTCCAGTTGGAAACGCTGCTCCCAGCGCCGCGCCGCTGCTGCGCCGGTAAAAATCATGCTGGCCAAGACAAAGCCGATGGCAGACCGGTCCCGGCGACGGCGCAAGAGGATAAGGCCGATGAGAATGCAAGCGAGCGCGCCGATGAGCACCCAATGAATCCCCAGCGCGGCGCGGAAATAATGCGCCCACACAATTCCCATCGCAAAACTCGCGGCGAGCGCCGCCAAGGGGGAGTTAAAGGTGGGTCGGGGTTTGGTATCCGGTATTGGGTCTAACAAGGGGTACGCTTCTTGCGCTTTCGCCACCGATTCGAGATAACCGAGCGAGGGATTCTATATGGTATGTGTGCGGGAAGCAATCAAACATTTCTAAAGTGTCGAGACGGTAACCATGCTGGAGCAGGAAACCCAAATCTCGCGCCAGAGTGGGAGGGCTGCAGGACACATAGTGCAGGCGCTTGGGTCGCAGATCCAAAAGGAGTCTTAGGGTCTCCGCCCCCACTCCCGCGCGGGGAGGGTCCATGACCACTAGATCCGGGTCCATCTGCGCGCAGCGCCGCAAGAAATCATACGCTGTCGCGCCGTGGGTGCGAATTCTCTTGCCGAAGGCGGTGCGGGCGTTCGCGGCGAGGTCAGCGGCGGCTGGCGCATGGGCCTCGACGGCAATCACATGCTCAAACCGTTTTACCAGGGGCAGCGTGAAGAAGCCCACGCCGGCGTAGAGGTCAATCGCCACGCCGCCGGACTCTTCTCCCGTTACCGTGGCGGCCAACTCCGGCAGCAGAAACCGCGCGCTTTGGAAGAATGCCGTCGGGCTGATTTGATACGCACATTCGCCGACACGGTAAGTGAGGTGCGGCTCTCCAAACACTCGTAGATTTGCATCCTGAGTGACGGCGACAGTCGCAACGCCCGCGAGTTCCGCAAGACACCGTGCGCCGAGCGCTTCCGCTTCTTGCGGATTCCAACTCCCAGCGAGGGTGAGCATCACTCGCTCGTCGCGATCATCCGCCAGGACCTCCACTTCGCGACCGTAAGCCAATGCGCTGATCCAGGGCTCACTGCGCAACACCGCCAGCAACTCGTTCAGGCGAGGCGACAGAATCGGGCAGGCGTCAACGGGAATCAGCCGGTTCGACTCGGCTTGGAAAAATCCAAGCCCCGGAGCGCCACCCGGAGGGCTTGCGATTTTCAGTTGTGCCTGATTGCGATAATTCCACTCGGGGCCGGAATGCGCGGGAATGGGCGCTTCCCATTTTACCTGGCCCACCCGGCGCAGCGTTTCGCGCAGGATTTCAACTTTTGCGGCAACTTGTGCGGCGTACGCGAGATGTTGATATTGGCAGCCGCCACAGCGGCCGAAGTATGGGCATAGGGGTTCGACGCGCTCGGAGGCGGCATCTAAAATCCGCAGCGGGTGCGCGTGAATCACGCCTTTTTGCCGGCGAAATTCCTCTACTTCGGCCCGTTCGCCCGGCAGCACACGTGGCGCGAGAACGGTGCGCCCAGCATGGAAGCCCAGCGCATCGCCACCGTAGACCAGCTTGACTGGTGAGAATTCAAATTCCGCAGGCACTCTTAGTTATCCTCAAGAAAGCAATCTGCTACAAGTAAAACAAGCTCAATCGGGGAATCTTGTAGTGCTCGAGCAGCCGGTTCTTGAGGAAGCGCCGCTCCAGCAGATCAACTTCCGGGGCCGCCATTTTACGGCGATAGGGGAGGAGCCCCCGATCCACTTCCACGCGCAGTTTCGCCAGGGCTTCGATTGTCGTGCCGCGCTGGAGAGAAGCGTTGAGCTTGTCTTCCAGAACCGTGAGATTCCGCTCCGTGTCCTCGAGATCATCGGTACTCGCGGCTTGCGCGTGCTGAGAGAGCTTCAGCAACGTGCCCGCCGCCTCGGCCAATTCATCGGCCAACACTTGCTTCCCCTCTTCCCGCGCCTGGCGGCCGGCGCTTTCCACCGACTCGGCGCAACGGCCGAGAAAACGCGCGATTTCTTCGGCTGAGAACCCGGCCGGCGTCTCAGCCTTCGCAGCGAGAGGACTTCCTCCCTGCGCCGCCGCGGTCCGAGATTCTTCCACCGCGCGAAATACCTCCTGCGAGCAATACGCCAGCGTGTTCACCTTGCGGTAGCTGCGCTTTCCCGCCTTGAATTTCTCGAATGAACGCTCGATCCCTAGTAAAACCGCTTCCAATGGGAAGCCCTGCTCTTTCCATGATTCCACCAGCGCCCAATCGATCGGGGAAAGCAGAACCGGCTCCGAGCGGCACTTGCGGAACTGTTCCTCGATTTCGGTGAAGTAGTTGAAATAGTTTTCCAAGGTCTCGAACCTACTTGCGCCGCGGGGAAGAATGAATGCGATGGTAAATAATGCGCAGGCCATCCAGGGTCAGGGAGGAGTCGAGGGTCGGCTTGTACTTGGACGCGCCCGCCAGCAGCGGCGCCTGGCCTCCGGTAGCGATGACTTTAACTGGTTTTCCTAGCACCGCGCCAAGCCTGTCCAACATGCCGTCGATGGCATCCACCGCGCCATAGAACAGTCCGGACTGAATACTATTGACGGTATTCGTCCCAATCACGCGCTCGGGTTCGCGGATTTCCACGCGCGGCAGCTTCGCCGTGCGCTGAAACAGCGCTTCCGCAGCGATACCGATTCCTGGCATGATGACCCCACCCACGTATTCACCCTTGGCGGAAATGCAATCAAAAGTGATGGCCGTCCCCAGATCCACGACGATGGACGGGCCGCCGTATTTCTCATAGGCCGCCACCGCGTCAGCGACCCGGTCAGCTCCCACCTCCTGCGGTGTTTCATACAGAATCGCCATACCCGTCCGCGTTCCCGGCCCGAGAAAAAGGGCTTCCATCTTGAAATACTTCCTTGCCATCTCCGCCAGGACTGAATCCAGTGGTGGCACGACGCTGGCAATCATAATTCCGCTGATTTCAGAGGCCGAGAGCTGGCCCAAAGTGAACAGGTTGTGAATCAATATCCCGTATTCGTCCGCCGTCTGCTCGCGGCTCGTTGTAAGCCGCCAAAGAGCTCGTAAGGTCGCACCCTGGTACAAGCCGAGAACGGTGTTGCTGTTTCCTACGTCGATGACGAGAATCGTGGAGTTAGGGTTATCCATGGAGGCTCTCGGGAAAAATCTTATCACGCGATCGGATTAGCGAGCCAAGGTCAGGAAAGTTCTACTTCACTTCCACCACCTCGCCGGCCACGAGTGATTCTTGGCGGCCGTCATCGTACTGGATCCTCAGCGCGCCGCTGGGGTCCAGGCCCATGGTAGTAGCCACCGATTCGCCGGCACCATTGACGACCCGGACGCGCTTGCCGTGCGCAAAGGTGGAAGCCGCTTCCCAGCGCTCAGTGATGGCACAGCCCCCACTCTTCAGCAGCAGTTGATAGTAACGCTCAATTTCGCGAAGTAAGGCAACGAGAACCTGGACGCGAGAGATAGTCCGGTGTGCCTCCGTGCGAAGCGAGGTGGCGATGTTCTCAAGGGCAGCAGGCATCTGATTGTGGTTCACATTCATCCCGATGCCGAGCACCACAGCGTGCAAGCGGTCGACTTCCGCGTTCATTTCCGTCAGAATTCCGCAAACCTTCTTGCCATTGACCAGCAGATCGTTCGGCCAACGAATGTCGACAACGAGACCGGTGGCGGAGGTCACTGCTTTCTGCGCCGCCAGGCCCGCCATGAGCGTCAACACGGGAGCGGAGGCAGGAGAAAGAGGCGGCCGCAGGATGATGGAGGTGTAGATGCCGCTCGATTTTTCCGAGTACCAGGCACGGCCCAGACGCCCCCGGCCGGCCGTTTGCTCCTCCGCCACCACCACGGTTCCGTGCTCGGCTCCTTCTGCCGCAAGCTTAAGCGCCACAGCATTGGTAGAGTCGGTGCGGAAGAAATGAACGATCGTTCGCCCGATGGGGTGATCGCCTAACTCCGCCCGCAGCAAGCTGGGAATAAGAATATCGGGGACCGTCGCCAATTGATATCCTTCCCGCGGCACTCCCCGAATCTCGACACCCAACAAACGCAGTTTCTCAATCCACTCCCAGACCTGCTGTCGCGTGACGCCGATCTCCGAAGCGATCTTCGGACCCGGCACCACCACCGTGGCGTTCTTCACCAGAAGATGAATCAGCTTGTCGATTCGGCGATCGGTGATTCCGGTGGTCATGGGCATGATCGGTATCGGGTGATCGGTTGATCCGGTGATCGGGTGAACAAACGGCGACTCATACTAAATTGGTGTTTCCCGATCTTAACGTTCGGAGATCGGTTTAATACGGAAGTTAATATCCACGGCGGCGGCGGAGTGAGTGAGGGCGCCAACGGAAATATAATCGACGCCCGCCTCCGCGTAGGCGCGAATATTGCTGGCGTCGATGCCCCCCGAGACCTCAAGTCGGACGCGGCCGGCGGCGCGCTCAACACATTCCCGGACCTCCGCGGGCGTCATGTTATCGAGCAGCACGCCATCAGCCCCGGCCTGGATGGCGTCCTCCAACTCCGGCAACGATGTGATTTCGACTTCCACATGATAACCCGCTGGCCGTTGCTGGATCGCGCGTTCAACCGCGGTGCGAATCCCTCCGACCAGCCGCAGGTGGTTCCCCTTGATCAGGATTCCGTCGTCAAGGCGCAGGCGGTGGTTCCTTCCACCGCCCACACGCACCGCGTATTTTTGCAGGCGTCGCAGCCCGGGCGTGGTCTTGCGCGTGTCGAGAAATTCCGCGCGCGTCCCTACGAGCTCGCCTTTCAGTCGTCGGGCGTAAGTCGCGATGCCGCTGAGGTGCTGCAAGAAATTCAACGCGACGCGCTCGCCAGCCAAAAGCGATCCGGCGGCTCCGAGGACCGAAGCGAGCGGCGTGCCCGGCGCGACTTCGGTCCCTTCTTCCACCCCGCCCTGCCACTCCACGGAGGAGTCGAGAACCTCGAAAACCAATCTCGCAATGGGCAGCCCCGCCACCACCAATTGCTGTTTGCTATTAAAGGTGCCCTTCGCCTGAAGGGTCCCGGCGAGGGTAACGCGCGTCGTCAAGTCGCCCTGGCCCAAATCCTCCGCGAGCGCGTGGAAAACGAGGTCGCGGAGCTCCTCAGAGGAAAAAACGAGAGATTCGGAGGACTCGTCGGCTGCCGGAGGACTGAGATATCCGCCCACGTCTCAACCCAACCTTCCGAGGGATTCGATAACCTTGTTTAACAGTTCCTCGAGATCCTTCAGCTGGTGCTCGGCGCCGCGCACGATTTCCTTGGGTGCGCGCGCGAGGAATTCCTGGTTTCCCAATTGCGCGCGCACTTGCGTAAGTTGCTGCTCGAGCTTCTGCTTCTCCTTGCCCAGGCGGACGCGCTCGGCCTCGTGGTCGACCTTTTCCTCGTGCAGAATGCGCAGATCGAAGGAGGCGCCCGATCGTACGTCCGGCAGTTCCGCCGACAAGCGACCCCGCGTCAGGTGCATCGCCTGCAAGACCGCGAGGCGCAGGATAGTTTCCTGATGAGTGCGGAAGATTTCCAGCAGCCGTAGATCCTCTGACGCCACTTGCAGACTAGGCTTCTGCTTGTGCAGTCCCATTTCCGCCTTGGCGTTGCGCGCCGTGACAACCAATTCCTGCACCTTTTCGAATTGCTTCTCCGAGATCGGGTCGGCCACGCGCTCGGTGACCATCCGGAAGTCCGTCAAGGAAATGGAAACTCCCGCATCAAGCTGAGGAAGCAAATGCCACAGTTCCTCAGTGATAAATGGCATAAAGGGGTGGAGCAGATGAAGCGAAGCCTCAAAAACGCGCGCCAGGTTGATCCAAGCAGGAGGCACCTTCTCGCCGTTCGCGGGTCGGGTGATTTCCGGCTTTAGCCATTCCACATACCAGTCGCAGAACTCGTGCCAGAAAAAGTGATAGATTTTGAATGCGGCCTCGTGGAAGCGGTAATCCTTGAGGGACTCTTCCATCTCTCGGGTCACGGTTGCAAGGCGTGAAAAAATCCAGCGATCGGCCAGCGCCAGGTGCTCGGGCGCGGCCACGGGCTCAAAACCAATTCCGGGAATCGGCTCCAGCGCCCGCGCCAGTTGATCGCGAAGGGCCTCCGGCATATTTTGGAGGTTCATCAGGATGAACCGCCCGGCGTTCCAAATTTTGTTGGCAAAGGCGCGATACGACTCGACCTTATCCTCGGAAAAGGCGATGTCCGTGCCGGGCGCGGCGCTGATGGCCAGTGCGAATCGCACCGCGTCGGTGCCATACTTCTCCGTGACTTCCAACGGGTCGAGTACGTTCCCCTTGGTCTTCGACATTTTTTGCCGCTCCGCATCGCGGACCAACGCGTGGATGTAAAGCTCGCGGAAGGGCACATCTTCCATGAATTTCAGGCCCATCATGATCATTCTGGCGCCCCAGAAAAACAGAATATCGAAGCCCATGATCATGAGGCTGTTGGGATAAAAACGGCGCAGGTCGGTAGTCTCCTCCGGCCAACCCATGGTGGCGAACGGCCAAAGGCCTGAGCTGAACCAGGTATCGAGCGTGTCCGTGTCCGCCCGCAACGAGCCATTGGCGCACTTCGGGCACTTGGCGGGTGCCTGCCGAGCCACGATGACTTCACCGCAGGCATCGCAGTACCAGGCGGGAATCCGGTGCCCCCACCAAAGCTGACGAGAAATGCACCAGTCGTAAATCTTGTACATCCAGTCGAGATAGATCTTCTTATAGTTCTCAGGAGTGACGCGCACTCGGCCGTCTTCTACGGCGCGAATGGCAGGTTCTGCGAGTGGCTGCGTCTTCAGGAACCATTGCGTGGAAAGCAACGGTTCGATGACGGTCTTGCAGCGCTGGCAGGTCCCCACGCTGAGCGGGTAGTCCTCGATCTTCTCGATCCGACCCACCGCCTGCAAGTCTCTCACTACCGCGTCGCGAGCTTTGTACCGGTCGAGCCCCTGGTACGCCTGACCGGCATCGGCGGTCATGCGGGCATGCTCGTCAATCACGACCACGCGCGGAAGATTGTGGCGTTGAGAGATGGCATAGTCATTGGCATCGTGGGCGGGCGTCACCTTCACTGCGCCCGTGCCGAACTTCGGGTCCACGAAATCGTCGGCGACTACGGGAATGATTCGCCCCACCAGAGGCAAAACAATTTTGCGGCCCTGTGCGGATTTGTAACGCTCGTCGGCGGGATTCACCGCCACCGCCGTGTCACCCAACATCGTTTCGGGGCGCGTAGTGGCCACGGTCAAGTGTCCCTGGCCGTCCTCAAAGGGATAGCGGATAGACCAGAGGTGGCCAGATCGATCTTCGTGGATGACCTCCAGGTCCGAAACTGCCGTGCCGCAACGCGGGCACCAGTTGACAATGTACTGCCCACGATAGATCAGGCCTTCCTCGTAGAGTCGAATGAAAACTTCCTGCACGGAGCGCGTATATGCCGGATCCATGGTAAAGCGGTCGCGCGTCCAATCGACGGAGGTCCCCAAACGCTCCATCTGACGGCGAATAGTGCCGCCATTCTTTTCTTTCCATTGCCAGCATTGCTCCAGGAATTTCTCGCGGCCCATTTCCATGCGCAGGCGCTGGCCCTCGCGCTGCCAGGCGCTCTTCGCCTGCGCGCCTTCCAAGCCGGGCAGCGCGGCGCGGCCCAATTCGCGCTCCACGATCATCTGCGTGGCGATGGCGGCGTGATCCGTGCCGGGCAGCCAGAGCACGTTTTCGCCCCGCATACGGTGCCAGCGCATCAGGATGTCGATCTCCGTGTGCTCCAGCATGTGCCCCATGTGAAGCATCCCCGTTATATTCGGCGGGGGAATCACCAGGCAGAAAGGTGGCCGGCCATCCTCATCCTCGGGCCGATAGATGTTTTGCTCGACCCATAGGCGAGCCCAGCGGGGTTCAATATTTTCCGGCGAATAAACCTTGGGGATCTCAGTTTCCAAAGGGACCTTCTCCTGAATGCTTCCGGCAAGAGCGCGAAATCAAACTAATATAACGGGTGCGTGAAGGTGAGTCAAACCTTCGAAGGGCGACTAACCGTGGCAAACGGGCCCAGGACTGTATACTTTTGTGGCTCAGAATGCCAAAATGCACACCCTGGTTGAGTGAGAATGCATCCGGCGACGAAATCCGCCGGGATCATGAGGAGGACGGTATGGGAGCATCAAGCATCCAACACGTATTCGTGCTCATGTTGGAGAATCGGGCCTTCGACCACATGCTCGGCTTCTCTGGAATATCTGGTCAGGATGCCGCCACCGGTGAGACTACCAGGATCAACGGCCTGAGTGGGATCGAATCCAACACCTTCCAGGGCCAGGTCTACAAGGTGTCATCGACAGCCGACTTTGTCATGCCGGCCGATCCGGGCCACGAGTTTCCAAATGTCTTGAACCAGCTCTGCGGAATGATGGCGACGTACCACTCCGGCGGCGCATATCCCGCGATTGACGGAAGCGGGTTCGTGGGTTCGTACGCGGCGAGCGGCGGCGGCAGCAGTCCCGGGGAAATCATGAAGTGCTTTTCCGCCGCTCAGCTTCCGGTCTTGAATGCGCTGGCCCAGGAATTTGTGGTGTGCGACAATTGGCACGCTTCGATGCCGGGACCGACATGGCCCAACCGAATGTTCGTCCACGCCGCGTCCTCGGGAGGACTGGACCACAGCCCGTCGGTCGCAGAGATTGCCGAGTGGGAAGCAATCGACGGTTTTCAATTCGCTAAGGGTACGATCTATGACGCGCTGAAGGCGAAGGGGGTCCCGTGGCGCCTCTACGGGGGCGATAGCTTTCCAATGGTCGCAGCTCTAAAAGGCATCAGGCTTGAAGACATCAGGAGCTTTGACCATTTCACCAGTGATCTTGGCCAAGCCAATTACCCTTACAGCTACGTTTTCATTGAACCCAGCTATGACGTGCTGAACGATTACGAGAACAGCACATCGCAGCATCCGCTCACCGATATCACTCTCGGCGAGGGCCTCATCAAAGCGACGTACGAGGCAATTCGCACCTCTGAGTTCTGGACCAGCAGCATGTTGATCATTACGTGGGACGAGCACGGCGGGTTCTACGACCACGCCGTTCCTCCTGCGGCTCCGGCGCCGGGCGATACCGTTCCCGGAAGCAAGAACAATCAGTTTGGTTTCACATTTCAGCAGTACGGACCACGTGTGCCGGCGCTGGTCATCTCCCCACTCTGTCCCCGAAACCTGATCGACCACCGCCTTTACGATCACACTTCCATCCTTGCCACCCTGGAAAGGTTGTTTGGGCTGAATCCGCTGACCGCACGCGACGCTTCGGCGAATCCCCTCGACTCACTCGTTACCCTCACAACGCCGCGTGATACTCCCGCGACAGCCCCTTCGCCCGCGAACTTTGCGGGGGCTGTCGGAGCGGAAACCCAGGCTATGGCGGCGCGTTCCACGGAGGTTGGCATAGCATCCCGCGCGGAGGAAACGGTGAACCAGGGTAATCTGCCGGGGGTTCTTCAATCAGCCCTCCGGCAGGACCTGCAGATATCGCTTTCCACGCAGAAGCAAGCGATCCTCGACCGGGTCCGTTCGATTCAAACGAGAGGGCAAGCCGAACAATACTTGGCGGAAGTTCGGCAAAAGGTCGCTGCTGCCCCCGGACGGTGAGAACTCTGCTGGGGCAGTTGCAAATCCCTGATCCTTCTGGGAATACTACGGCTACTCGGAAGGCCGTGAGGATTCGGAGATGATTTCCGTGGCGATTTGCTCGGCAAGCCGCTTGGTCATTTCCTCGACAGCTTCTACGGGTAATGGCGGGGGCGACATTTTCACGACGATCTTGTGGACGATCGAGCGGGGTAGCGCAGAGGTGCGCGTTCTTGGCGCTCCTCTGCGGCTCTTCTCTCATGCATTTCGGTTTCGGACGGTAATACAGTAGTTATCGGTCTCATGTGACGAACCGCGGAGGAAGCTGAACTCCGCTACCTCCGCGCTACTCGCTCAGGGGTCAATGAAGGGACCCCGCTATACAACCTTCGCTAAATTGCAGAAGGCCAAGAAGCTCATGGACCTTTTTTAGCAGGTGTGAACGCTCAGCGCCCTCCTGACCGCAGATTTGCTATCATGGGTATCCTGAGAAACGAATGCCGCCGCTAAGCTACCGCCAACACGAGGTCAGTTTTTGCGCTGACGTTTCAAAGTGGTCCGACAAGATTTTTGAAACCCACCTCGAGCTTCCGTTCGGTTCATCTGAAATTGAACGCTTTGGTCGCGGCAGTCAGAAGAGGCAGGACTTTCGTGTTTACGAACGAAAAGAGGGTGGGCGCGGCAAGTTGGCTCTTTGCGGTGAGGTCAAGCTTCCAGGGGCAGCTCAGGGAAGTTCTCCGTTCGGTCAGGCGCTGATGGAAGATGCGTTTGGCAAGGCCACGCAGGAGAACTGCCGATACTTCTTCACTTGGAACGTCGAACACCTTGCGCTTTTTGACCGTTCACGGTGGGACGCCGCCTCGATGCACGAGCGTTGCGTCGGTGAGTGGAAGCTCGGGGCGGAACTCAATCGGCCCGAAGATGTCACGCGCCCAGAGGTCAAGGGCAAGCTCCAAGACGAATTTCTACCCCGTTTCTTTGCCGACTTTGCTGACATTTATTCTGGGCGTAAGCGAGACCTTGCCCAGCCGCCCTCGGATTTCTATGTTTCGGTTCTGGAAAGCCATCTCGCTGGACCTTCCGGCCCGGTTCGGGAACTTCGCGATTACCTGGAATCAGAATCAGGACGCACTCCTGTATTCAAGGCCCGTCTCCGTTCCTGGATGGCCGAAGAGCAACAATGGAACGTCGATCCCAACGACGCCGTTTCCTGGCGCGAAGCCATTGATCGCGCCGCTCGCAGTATGGCTTATGTGTTGAGCAATCGTATTCTCTTTTACCAAGCGGTTCGACTGCGGAACCACCTGCCGGAATTGAAACTCCCCCGCGCCGCAAAGACCGCAGACAAAGCCTTCGAATACCTGCGGGAGAGTTTTGAGGAAGCTGTCCATGTTACTGGCGACTACGAACCGGTTTTTTTCCCAGAGGCCAAAGAGTGGGCCGCTGTCATCGCACTATCGGGCTTAAACTCGATCGAGGCATGGAGCAACTTCATCCGTGCCGTTGACCGGTTCAACTTTAAGGAAATTCCCACCGACATCCTCGGGCATACCTTCCAAAAGCTCATCAGTCCCGAAGAGCGTCACAAATTCGGCCAGCACTATACGGACGAAGACATCGTGGATGTCATCAATGCCTTCTGCATTCGCAAGGCGGAGGCCGCTGTCCTTGACCCCTCATGCGGGAGCGGAACATTTCTGGTGCGGGCTTATTATCGCAAGCACCAACTTGATAAGCGCTCCACGAATCAGGACTTGATTAGCGGCCTTTTCGGATGCGACATCAACATTTTCCCTGCGCACCTTGCGACGCTGAATCTGGCCGCTCGCTTCATTGCCAATGAGGAGAATTATCCGCGCATTGTGCGCAAGAATTTCTTTACCGTTGCGCCAGGGAAAGCATTCTGCGAAATCCCCTCGGTTTTCCGCGACCGCCGGGGAAAGCGTGAGATTGAAAAGATCCCATTACCCACGCTTGATGCGGTGGTTGGCAACCCGCCGTACGTTCGGCACGAGCATATTCCGAAGGCGTCGGAAAAAGGTGCCATATACGATCAGACGAAGGAACATATCTATGAAACGGTTGAGCGGGCGTTTCCGGGAATCGAACTTTCCAAGCAGAGCGACCTGCATGTCTATTTCTGGCCCGTGGCGTGTCAGTTCCTTGCTGAGGACGGCTGGTTTGGTTTCCTGACCTCTTCCAGTTGGCTCGACGTGCGCTATGGCTTCTCCCTCCAGCGCTGGGTGCTGCTCAATTTCCGGCTCGTGGCGATTATCGAGAGTGTCGACGAACCGTGGTTTGAAGATGCTCGCGTCAAAACGGCCGTAACCATCCTTCAGCGCTGTGACGACGCCCAGAAGCGCAATGAAAATCTGGTGCGGTTTGTCCGGCTTAAACGACCGCTGGCGGATATCCTCGGACAGCGGGAGGACGAAGCCCAACGGCAGGAAGCAGCCGAGAAGTTCCGGGACCTGATTCTCAAGTCGAAATCGGACCGTTCAACCGACCAACTTCGGATTATGGTCAAGCGGCAAGGGGACCTGTGGCAAGAAGGGATTTCCATCGCGGAAATGTTTGCCAAGCATAAGGGCGTTGAAGTCGCTGCGGCGGATGACGACATCGAAGATGACGGTGAGGAGAATGGCGGAGAAACCGAGGCCACAACTACCGAAAATCACGCTCTGAGTGAAGGTACTGGAGACTACGGCGGCGGCAAATGGGGCCGGTACCTGCGCGCACCGGACCTCTACTTCGAGATCATGCGTGAGTTCGGCCGACGCTTTACTCGATTAGGAGAGATCGCCACAATCACATATGGGATCAAAAGTGGCTGCGATGCGTTTTTCATGCCGCGCAATGTGTCGGCAGAACTCTTGAGAAAGAACCAGGGCGAGCTGGAGTGGCGTGTACTTCCGTTAATGAGGCGGTGCAAACGCGACGAAGTGGAACGCGGCAAACTGGTGATCGTCGAATGTGGCGACGAGACACTACACCCCATCGAGGCGGAGTTTGTAAGGCCAGAGGTTCACAATTTGATGCAAGTGGACCGCCCCCTTGTCTCACCTGAGCAACTTGATCGCGTGGTGCTTTGGGTCAATCAAGATTTAAAAGAGCTCAAGGGCACTTATGCCTGGCACTACATTACTTGGGGTAGCAGACAGACGTTCGCGTCAAGGCGATCCAGACCAGTGCCCTTACCGCGGCGCCCCGCGATCTCGGGGCGTGAGCGATGGTACGATCTCACTCAGGCGCAACCCGGAATCGGGTTCTGGCCCGAAGGGCAGCAATATCGGCACATAATCCCTGCGAACCCACACGGAATTGTGTGCAACCACAAACTCTTCGACATTCATCCAATGGTAAAGGATTCCGCTGGACGACAGGGCGTGATGCCGATTCTGAATTCGACCGTTTTAGCATTCATCAAGCCGTATTATGGTCGCTATGCAGGAACAGAAGGAAACCTCCAGATCGCACTCACCGACGCATTACTTATCGAGATACCCGATCCACGGAATCTGACGCGGGATTTGAGCGCGAAACTCACATCCGCCTTCAAACAAATTCAAGAGCGCAAGGTCACGCACTTAGTCGAAGAACCGTTCATGAAGTGCCACACGGCCCTTGAAGTTCGGGAGGCCGCAAAGCTACCCTTAGGTTTGCCCCTGGAATTGCAGCAGGAAGACCGAAGAAACTTGGATGATGCCGTATTTGAACTGTTGGGTGTTCAAAACCCCCGACGCCGAAAGGACCTGATCGATCGTCTATACCGCGAAGTGGCCTCCCACTTCCGCTCCATCCGTATCGTGGAAGTCCAAAAGATGGAGCAACGCAGGCATGGCGGCGGCAAGGACGACGTTTCCCAGACGGAACTCGCGCTGGACGCCTGGAACAACGTAGACGGCGAGCTCCATGAACCGCTCCCAACATGGACGGAGGACGAAAATGGGTAATCCCAAGAAAAAGGTGGAGATACCGGAGGGAGACATCCGGCTTCCGGCTGCGGAAAACATGTTCGAATCGACCACGATCTATTTCGGCAGGAATCCTGCCGTGAGCCTGGTGTGTGACAGCCGAGCCGAGGCAGAACTCCTTGTGGCGATTGCAGAGACGGGCTACCGCGGCCCCATTTCCATTCCCACCACGGAGGAAGGATGCCGTAACCTTCACCGCAAGCTACTGGACCGCCTCGCTCGCGCCCGGGCCAGGTTCGAGGAGTTAGCCCGGGAGCGCGCCGGAAGCGAAAGGTTGCAAGCGCAAATTGTGGAAATCCTTTGGCGTTGGTTCATCCACGGTGGCCCTGCATCACCTGCGCGCGAATCCGAACGGGCCTGAAGCGGGTATCTCATGTAGCTCCCCGTTTTTCCGCGTCTCCAGCGGCCCCAGCTCAGTACTGCACACCCTCAAGAATACAGTCGCCTACTCTAGCCATAAGAAGTTCCTACTGTCAGGGCGAGTAGCCCAGAGCGATTTACCGCCAGACGAACTCCATTGCGGCTTTTTCTCATTCTGACCGAGAATCGGCGGAACCTCTGAAGTGCGCGCCGCGTCGCGGGGCATTTTGGATTACATCGGGATCGTCCCCCGCAGAAGTTTTTGCCTGCGGGTGGCGCACAATCCGCGTTGGTGTGGACGGTTTTTCCGCGCGCACCGAAAAAGGCTTGCGGGCCGGCGGGGCATGGGGACGCCGCCTTGCGCGTCGGCGCTTGCCAGTACTCTCGCCATCTTCGGGCGGGCAGTTTGTCCGAATCTATGGCATACACATCTAGTTAAAGATTGTGCTTGACTAAATTTATTATATAGATGTATATTCATCGAGTTTCTAATAGTCATTGAGTATGAAGGAGGACTTATGTCTGTTGAGATTAAATCGCAATTATCTAACGCGCACGAGCAAGCAGTGAACGCCGCGAGCGCTCCGGCGGGATCGACCCCGGAAGCCGAGGTTACCCCTACCGTGGCCAGTTTCCGCAAGGAAAAGACTCGCAGTGCGAAGTTCTCATGGGGATGGAGGAGGGAGAGTACCGGCAGATGACGGAGTCCCTGCTGGAGGATTTGCAACTCGGTTTGGAGAGCCATCTGGTCGAGCAGATGGGCGAAACGTTTTGGCGGATGCGGCGCTCCCAGCGCATCCGGGACGGTCTGGCGCTCAAGAACATTCACGCCAAACTGCCGGGTGAGGACATGGCGGCGACGGTGCGATCCTCCCAGGCCTTCGAAGCGATGGAACCCTTTGAGCGCCTTAACAAAGCGAGGTCACCTACGATGTAATAGAAAAAGAAGGTACTTAGGCCTTGGGCCATAGAAATCCCAAAAAATGTATGTATATGATAAAAAAACATTTAGTTCGCTCCATCGGCGCGGGCGGAAGGAAAAAAGGGGAATTAAAAATGCAGGCTACTCCTACG
>CAZCVY010000042.1:0-43122 GCA_964501985.1 uncultured Acidobacteriota bacterium
GTGGGAGATGGCAAGTTTAGAGTCGGCATCCATGGCCACAAAGACATACTGATCGCCTTTCAGCTCGTGGTGGTCGTCGAATTGGTCGAGGTGGGCTTGCTTTTTGAAAACGTAGGTCCAGATCTCGTCAACCTGAATTCGGCGGGTTCGGATGTTGCGGACACGCTCATTCAGGAATCGGGCGCAAACGTCGCCCACGGATACCAGCAAGCGGGTGATCGTGTCGCGGTGCACGCCCGTCATGCGCTCAGTCGAGCGGATGCTATTGCCTTCGACCAGTGCGTTGATAATCGCCAGTCGCTTTTCTTCGGGTAGTCTGTTCATCGTCAATTCTCCTTGTTTTGAATGTGTTGGTTGGTACGCGCGGGAGTGGCCTGGAATCGGCCCTTGACGATGGCGGAGGACGAGCGTATAAATAGAAATGGAGTGTGTTGCCTCGCAAGGGTGCCTCTCCGAGTTTTAGGGCTTGCCGCTGTTACCAGCAGCGACAAGCCCTTTACGTTTTTACTTCAAACTTCCAGCATTCTCAGGCAGTCGTACATAGACAGCAGCAGTCGCACCCGAGCCTTTCCGGTGCAACCGTATAGAGTCGCCGCGTTTCGCCATGCGGGTGAAGGTCGACGATACCGACGTGGTTCGGATGCGGTCTTTAGTCTCTGGATACATCGTCTCTATAGCCTCTTTCATTTCCGCAACCGTGAAACTCTTCCCGCTAAAGCTGGTAAGAGCCTTACGGATCATATCGGCAGTCGTAGGCGGCGCGGGCGGAGGAGATTGCTGATTACTCATTCTCCATACCGCTTCGATGGCATCGATCGCCTTCTTGTATTCCGTCGCGGCCTTTTCCTTGAGCAAGTTGTATTCTTTTTCATCCATATGTTTGCAATATAGCTCTTCACAAATACTAGTGTCAAGAGATTTCTCTGCATACTCTGGTAGTGCCAATAGACTCCTGAAAATGTGGCGCAAGTTTTTCTTATCGCTGGCTTCCTGGGGATGCCTACGCATGGCCCACCTCCAGGATTAGGTATGCGGTTGGTTGGGTCTTGGAAAGGGTTATTTCTTGGGCGGGTTCAATTTCAGTTGGTCGAGCGCGCAGTATTTCTAGAATTCTAGCTTCATGGTGTCGAGCGCACAGTACAGCAAGCACGAGATTGTTATCGCGTCGTCGCTGCAATGCTGGTTGTTGACGTTCAAGGCTTCCATAACCCAATCGGCTGCGGTGTGGTTCGGGAAGTCCCGCTTGTAGTCGTGCATCGTCTCCAAGTCTTCGTTCGGACGTACTTTTCCTCTCTGTTTTTTCACGGCTATTCTCCTTTTGTTTAGTTGGATTTGTGTTGTTTCCGTCTTTTATCAAGGGTAAATTCTCCTTCCTCAAAATCTTTGCGGAGGTGCTTTGTGGCTAATGATCTTTCGGTGGATTACTCTGCCTTGGTGCGGGAGATTCGGGAGGCAAGGCGTGATCTAGGGATGATGTTATGGACGTTAGGTGCTTGTACAATCCTCGGAAAGATGGTCGACCCTTCCACACCAAACGGTCGGCGAGATGTTTTGGCGGCTTACTCCCAGTTTTCTTCGATGATGGATTTGCTTCATCGCGAGGGTTCTTCTTCAACCCCTTCTGTTCCGATTCCCTCTTGGCTCCAGTAACTTTCTTTGGTGATTGCTGTGTCTTAGGGTTGGCTTTTTCGGGGTTGGATTTGAAATTAGGACAGTACCCTCAGTTGACACCGTTTGCCAGCAGATGTTACAAAAGGTATAGGCGGGTTTTGGAGGAGTGTATCGGTACGGTGGGTGTAGCTCAGTTGGTAGAGCGCCAGACTGTGGATCTGGACGTCGCGGGTTCGAATCCCGTCACCCACCCCAAGCGAAGTACACGCGCGCTGATCGCAGGTTGACTTTCGGCTGCCCATTCGAACCGACCTTGGCTACCATCCGAGCCGAACGGGGGATTTCATCGAGTACGGCGCGGACGTTCGACCCGCGACGACGCGCCGCCAAAAGCCATCGGCGCTTTCCCGGCATCACCGAGACGAAAATCAGGAGGAAACCTTCTTCAGAATGAGTGAAGTCAGTCCCACCGCAAACTCGCTCGTCGAGACCTTGAAGCGACGGATCGTGATCATCGATGGCGCCATGGGCACGATGATTCAGGCCCATAAGCTCGAGGAAGCCGATTTTCGCGGCAAGGAATTCGCGCGCCACGGACGAGACTTGCGCCAGTGCAACGATGTTCTGAACATCACTCAACCTGTGATCATCGAAGACATTCACCGGCAATATCTTGAGGCCGGGGCGGACATCATTGAGACGAACACCTTCAACTCCACCGCCATTTCGATGGCGGATTACCAGCTGGATGGGTTTATCTACGACCTCAACCGCGCCGGAGCCCAAGTGGCGCGCCGCGCGGCTGACCGCTTAATGATTGAGAACCCTGCGCGGTCGTGCTGGGTGGCGGGCTCTCTCGGCCCCACCAGCCGCACCGCCTCGGCATCACAGGATATTGCCAGCCCTGCCGCGCGCGCCGTGACCTTCGATCAACTTCGGGACGCCTACTACGAACAAATACGCGGGCTTGTGGATGGCGGCGTTGACGTGTTGCTGGCCGAGACCATTTTCGATACGCTCAATGGAAAGGCCGCGCTCTTTGCCGCCCAGCAGTACTTCGAGGACAAGGGGAAACACCTGCCCCTGCTGGCTTCGGTGACGATTGTCGACCTCAGCGGCCGGACGCTTACCGGCCAGACGATTGAAGCCTTCTGGATTTCCGTTTCCAGCGCACCGCTCCTGAGCGTCGGAATTAATTGCTCGCTGGGCCCGAAGCAAATGCGCGCGCACATCGAGGAGCTTTCGCGCCTCGCCCCGATTTTCACAAGCTGCTATCCCAATGCCGGACTGCCCAATTCCTTCGGCGGATTCGACGAAACGCCGGAAATCATGTCGGCGGAATTGCGCGACTTTGCCGCGAAGGGGTGGCTGAATATTGTCGGCGGATGCTGCGGGTCGACTCCCGCTCACATCCGCGCCATTCGCGAGGCAGTGAAGGATTTCCCGCCGCGCGTGCCTCCCACGGTCGAACGCTACTCTCGCTTCAGCGGCCTCGAGCCCTTGGTGATTCGGCCTGAAACCAACTTCGTCAACATTGGCGAACGCACCAACGTGACCGGCTCGCCCAAATTCGCCAAGCTGGTTTTGAGCGGCCAATTCGAGGAAGGTCTCACCGTCGCCAAGCAACAAGTCGAGGGCGGCGCGCAGATCATCGACGTCAACATGGACGAAGCCATGCTCGATTCCGAGCAGGCGATGACCACCTTTTTGAACTACATCGCTTCCGAACCGGACATCGCCCGCGTCCCCATCATGATCGACAGCTCGAAGTGGAGCGTGATCGAGGCGGGACTGAAGTGTGTTCAGGGCAAAGGCATCGTGAATTCCATCAGCCTCAAGGAAGGCGAGGAGGTGTTCAAGCAGCGCGCCCGCCTGATCAAACGCTACGGGGCAGGCATGGTGGTGATGGCCTTCGATGAGGCCGGGCAGGCGGACTCAACCGAGCGCCGCGTCGAGATCTGCACGCGCTCCTACCGCATCCTTACCGAGGAAGTGGGCGTAGATCCCTGCGACATCATTTTTGACCCCAACGTTCTTACGGTGGCCACAGGGATGGAAGAGCACCGGAATTACGCGGTGAGTTACCTCGAAGCGACGCGCCAGATCAAGGCCACGCTGCCCTATTGCAAAGTAAGCGGCGGTGTCAGCAATATTTCGTTTTCGTTTCGCGGCAACAACACCATTCGTGAAGCCATCCACTCCGCGTTCTTGTATTACGCCATTCGCGCCGGTATGGACATGGGCATTGTGAATGCGGGACAACTCGCCGTTTATGAAGAACTGCCTCCCGATCTGTTGGAGTTGGTTGAAGATGTGCTTCTGAATCGCCGCGCCGATGCAACCGAAAGGCTGTTGGCCTTCTCCGAATCGGTGAAGCAGCGCGGGCGGGCTGAAATTCAAGAGGACGCATGGCGCGAGGGGAGGGTCGAAGAACGGTTGAAGCATGCCCTCGTAAAAGGCGTGGCCGACTATGTCGAGCGGGACACGGAGGAAGCCCGGCAGAAGTTTGGCCGGCCGCTCAGCGTCATCGAGGGCCCGCTGATGGCCGGAATGAGCGTGGTGGGCGACCTGTTCGGCTCCGGGAAAATGTTCCTGCCCCAGGTGGTCAAGAGCGCCCGCGTGATGAAGAAAGCCGTCGCCTACTTGCTTCCCTTCATGGAAGCCGAAAAGGAAGCCGGCGGCAAGGCTCGCGCCGAGGGGCGCATCGTGATGGCCACGGTGAAAGGCGACGTGCACGACATCGGCAAAAACATCGTGGGCGTGGTGCTGGGCTGCAACAACTACGAGATCATCGACCTGGGCGTCATGGTTCCGTGCGAGAAGATTCTGAAAACCGCGCGCGATACCCACGCCGACATGATCGGGTTGAGCGGATTGATCACACCCTCGCTCGACGAAATGGTCCACGTGGCGAAGGAAATGGACCGTGAGGGATTCACCATTCCGCTGCTGATCGGCGGCGCCACCACCAGCCGCGTGCACACAGCGGTGAAGATCGCTCCCCACTTCCATCAGCCGGTTGTGCATGTGCTGGATGCCTCGCGCGCTGTGGGCGTGGTGAGCAAACTTAAGAACCTGGTGACGCGGCCGGCATTTCAGGAAGAGAACCTGCGCGAACAGGATAAGCTCCGCGCCGCGCACAAGCCCGCCGCTCAGAAGCTACTGACCCTGGATGAGGCGCGTCGGCGCAAGCCTCCGCTCGATTGGAGCGAGGCGAGTCTTTCCCGCCCCGCCTTCACGGGATTGCGGGTATTCCCTGCCGTGCCGCTCGGAGAAGTCGTTCCCTACATCGATTGGACGCCCTTCTTTCAAGCCTGGGAGCTGCGCGGGACGTATCCGAAAATTCTGGACGACGCGATCGTGGGGAGTAAGGCGCGCGAACTCCTGGACGACGCGCGAAAATTGTTGGACCAAATCGTGGCCGAAAAACTCCTCACTGCCAACGCTGTCATGGGCTTTTTCCCCGCCAACAGCGTAGGGGACGATATCGAAGTGTACGCCGATACCGGGCGCACTTCCGTGCTGACCGTTTTCCACACCCTGCGACAGCAAATGGAAAAGGCGCGAGGGCATTACAACTGGGCTCTTGCAGACCTAATTGCCCCCAAGCCAAACGCCAACGTAGCGCAGGACCCGCACTTTGGCCCTGCGGCTCTTAGGCGTGTTTCTCCGGCTTACGAAGACTACCTCGGCGCTTTCGCCGTAACTGCGGGCGCAGACATCGAACCGCTTCTGGCGCGGTTCCAGCAGGACCATGACGACTACAATTCCATCATGACGAAAGCTCTTGCCGACCGCCTGGCGGAAGCGTTGGCGGAGCTGATGCACAAACGGGCCAGAGAATTTTGGGGTTATGGCCAGAATGAAAATCTCACACCTGAGGACCTGATTCACGAGCGCTATCGCGGCATCCGTCCGGCGCCGGGCTATCCCGCCTGCCCCGACCACACCGAGAAGCACGAGCTTTTCCGCCTCTTGCAGGCAGAGAAGAATACTGGGATTTTTCTAACGGAAAACTTCGCCATGTCGCCGGCAGCCTCCGTTTGCGGTTTCTATTTCTCCCATCCGGAGGCGAAATATTTCGCCGTCGGAAAGATCGACCGCGACCAAGTGGAGGATTACCATCGCCGCAAGGGTATGGACCTCCGCGCGGTGGAACGTTGGCTCCGGCCGAACCTGAACTACGATCCCGACCTCCAGGAATCTGCGCTGGAGAATCTTGCCGAGCCGGTCACGGCGAGGGGTTAGGCTCAAACTGCTGAATATGGAGACGACGTGGCTGAAACCCCAGCCTTGGAAACTCCTGGCGCCAGTCCATCCGAACTCATCTATGGCCTCGAGGATAGACCTCCGCTGCGCGAAACGCTTTTCGTGGCGCTTCAGCACGTCTTCGCGGTGTTTGTGGGGATCATCACGCCGCCCTTGATTATCTGCAATGCGCTGAAACTGGACCGGACCAACGCCATTTTCCTCGTGAGCATGTCGCTCTTCATATCTGGAGTGGCCACGCTGCTCCAGTCCCGAGGCGTGGGTCCGATCGGGTCGAGGCTTCTGAGCATTCAAGGCACCAGCTTTGTCTTCCTGGGCCCCATTATTTCCACTGCCGGCCTGAGCCTATCCGCCGGGGCGTCCCCGCAGCGAGCACTTGGGATGGTATTCGGCTTGTGTCTGGCGGGGTCCTCGGTGGCAATCGTGATCAGCCAGTGTGTGCGGCTTGCCAGCCGGATCATCACGCCTCTGGTCACCGGCACAGTGGTCACCTTGATCGGCCTCACACTGATCGAGGTCGGGATCACCACGATGGGGGGCGGGTTTGACGCCAAGCGCGACGGCTCTTTTGGGAGTCCCCTCAATCTTGCTTTATCAGGAATGGTCTTAGCCACCATCGTGATCCTCAACTGTAGCCACATTCCGCTGTTGCGAATGATGTCAGTGGTCGTGGGACTGGCAGTGGGTTATGTGGCAGCATTTCTCCTGGGCAAGGTCGATCTCCACGGGTTGCGCGGACTCCCGGCAATTACGATACCTGTTCCCCTGCATTATGGCTTGGGCTTCAATGCCGGCGCCTTCATTCCCTTCGCGTTCCTTTACCTGATTACGGTGATTGAATCGATCGGCGACCTGACCGCTACCTCATCGTTGACGAACCAGCCGATTACCGGAGACCTCTATTTCCGCCGGCTGCGCTCGGGCGTCCTAGCGGACGGCGTCAATTCCCTGCTCGCTGCCGTTTTCAACTCGTTTCCGAGCACGACCTTCGCGCAAAATAACGGAGTCATCCAATTGACCGGTGTGGGTAGCCGCTACGTGGGAATCTTCATTGCGGTGATCCTCATGGCGCTCGGGCTATTCCCCGTCGTGGGTGGGCTTGTCCAAGCGCTTCCTCAAGCGGTGCTGGGAGGAGCAACCATCGTTATGTTCGGCACGGTGGCCGTCGCTGGCATTAGGATTCTGGCCGGGGTTCGCATGAACCGCCGGTCCTCCCTTATCATCGCCGTGTCCATCGGCCTTGGCCTCGGCGTCACGTTTGTGCCCGACATTCTGCGCTCTCTGCCGGCGTTGCTGCGGAATACTCTATCTTCCGGAATTGCCACGGGCGGAATGAGCGCGCTGCTTCTCAATTCGGTTCTGCCAGGTGAGCGATACTGAGAGCTATGACAACGCAATTAGCCGTACCTATCGGAAGATCCCCGTATGGCCGAGCGAGTAGCGGCCGGGCTGCGGGAAGACGCACAGGCCATGCGGACCTTTGCCAACTTTGATGCGGGCCAGCAGGTCGCCGCTCTCGGTGTTGATTGCGTACACCTCGCGGTTATAGCGCCCCGACAGCCACAACACTTTGCCGTCAGCGGAAACTCCTCCCATATCGGGGCTGCCCCCTCCGGGAAGCTTCCATTTCTGTGTGACCCGACGCTCGGCGAAATCGAGTAGGGAGATGCTTCCCTCCCCCCGATTGGAAACGTAGAGCACGCGTGAATCACGGCTGGTATACAATCCGTGGGCACCCTTACCCGTGGGAATGAATCCGATATCTTTAAACGTGTCGCCATCAACTTCGTAGACTCCATTCGCTTCCATATCCGCCACGTAGAAGATGGTCCCGTCAGGAGAAAGCTTGATGTCCTGAGGCATTCCCGGACGTGGAAGCTTTAACTCGCCGATCAGGCTTTGCTTCTCCACATCGACTTTCACCAGCCTCCCTGAGAATTCGCAACTGGCGATCAGGTAACGGCCATCGGCGGAAAAATCCATGTGATCGACGCCGCGGCAAGGCACGGAAAGCGCGTGTTCAAGCTTCAGAGTTTGGGGATTGACGAAATCGAGCCGATCCTTCCGTTCCGCCACCACGATGGCGAACTTGCCGTCCGGCGTGTAGTACATGTTGTAGGGGTCTTCCACTTTGAATGTCGCACCCTTCTTCCCCGTGGCGGGGTCGATCTTGGTCAAGCTGTCTCCGAGGTCGTTAAGTACCCAGAGCGTCTTGAGGTCGTAGGACGGGGTAACATGCTGAGGTTGGCGGCCCACCCGAAAGTGCTTAATGACTTTGTAAGTCGCAGGATCGATAACGTCCACGGTGTTGCTGCCGCTGTTGGGCACATAGACTCGGGAGGGGTCGTTTCTTACCGCGGGGCTCAGGTCGCCGGCACGGTCCGCCGCGTAGATGTCGTGCGGATCGAGTACCGGAGGCATTCCCGGCAAAAGCGATGCCTGGGCGACCGGGACCAACTCCGCCGCATTCCGTTTTGCGCCCCGCGCACCGAGATCCCGCACTGTCAGCACCACGGCGGCGCAGAGCAGAAGCTCCCAGCCGATGCAGACCCATTTCATTTTGGATTGCCGCTCCCTTCGGAATGTAGGAGGTTTCCGCGCAGGCGGCAGGAAAGTGAATTACGCCATCCTGCCACAGCACAGAAGACCCTTTAGCAGTTTACTCAGGAACCCCCGCGTGGGAAAGAAGAACGTTGTGCGGGCCGATGAAATTAAAGAGAGGACCTTCGTGCGCGCGCGTCCAAATGGCCGCGGCCCGCCTTGACAAAGCCCAGGAAACGGCGCGCGAGTTCGCCAATACGCTCGACTTGGCGACGGTGGATCGCTTCCGAGGGGATCAGTTCCCTGCCAACTCCGAGCGCCACCGCGCCCGCGATGATGAAGTTGGATGCGTTCTGTTGATTCACGCCTCCGGAGGCCACCAGCGGAATCTTCGGGTACATCCGATGGAGGGAGGAAATGTAGGATTCGCCGCCGATCTGCGCGCAGGGAACAACCTTGACGAAATCGGATTTCGCTTCCCATGCCGTGATGACTTCCGTCGGAGTCAGCGCGCCGGGAATGACCACCACATCGTTTTTGGAAGCAAACTCGATCACGGTGAAATGCAGCCCATCGCTGGTCAAAAACTGCGCCCCCGCATCAAGGCAAGCCTGTGCAGTTTCCGGATTTGTCACGCCGCCCGCCCCCACGACGATACCGGGGACAGATCTCACCAAATGGGAAATCACCTTGAAAGCAAGCGGAACGGTCAAAGGGATTTCGATGACCACGACTCCTCCGGCCGCGACGGATTCCGCGGCAAAGAGCGCGTCCTCGGACGACTTGACGCGGATCGCAGCAACAATACCGGTTTCCTCAAACCAGCCCCGCACCTCGAATTTCTTCACCTCGTCGTCTCCTTTGGCGCGCGCTTGCTAACCGTCGTACTCGCGATCATAAACCCTTCTAAAAACCCTCCCGACGTGCTTCTTCATGGCAGGGTGCGGGTACCCACGGCCTCGCGCAACTGCTCCGCCGCCTGGAGCCATGCCGCCAATGACTGCCGATAGGCAAGCTGCGTAGCACGATAGCTGCGCTCGGCGTCGAGAAAGTCCAGCAGGCTGACGGCGCCGCGCTGGTAGGCGTATTCGCTGATGTCGCGGTCTTTCTGCGCCCGGTCAAGGTACCCCGAGCGGTAAAGCCCTACAATCTTGTCGTTGGTCTGAAGGTTCTCGTAGGCGTCCCGCACGTCGGTCATCACCTGATTGTTTGCGGCCTTTTCCTGCTCCTGGGATTGCGTAATGGCCACCTTCGTCCGGGCAATCTCGCCTTGGTTGCGGTTAAATATGGCCAGTGGAATACTGCCGGAAATCGAGGCGCCGTTGACGCCGCCACTGTGCGAGTAATTGCCGGCCACGGTGACATCCTGCTTGCCTTCCGCTTTGGCCAGTTGATATTGACTGGTTGCCGCGGTAACCCCTTGCGCCGCCGCCTTCAAATCCGGGCGCTGCTGCAGCGCCTTCAACTGAAGGTCCTCAAGGTTCCCCTGCACCTTGTGGTAATCGAATTCCCCGACAATATCGTAATCCTGCGGCACCGACTCATAACCCAGTTGGTTTCGCAGGTCCGAAAGCCCTTGAACTTTGGCAAGTTCCGCCTGCGCCACGTCGTTCTGAAATTGAAGGAGTTGGAGCTCAATCTTCAGCTTATCATCTTCGCTGATGGCGCCTTTTTCGTAGCGCAGATTATTAAGATCAACCGTTTTCTGATAGCTATCAAGGTCTTTGCGGGCCAGCTCCAGCGTCGACTGGGCAAGCTGCACATTGATGAACCGCGTGGCCACCTGGAAAGTCAGGGTACGTTCATTGTCGGATACCTGTGATACCGTCTGGGCAGTCTGGTCTTTAGCCGCCTGCAAGCGGCGCTGGCGCTTCTTGCCGCGCTCGATCAGGTAGCTGAGTCCCAGGTCGATCTCCGTCGCCTGATTGAAATAGGTGCCGGTAAAGTTACTCGGCGAAAACAGCGGGAGGTAGTCCCAATCGCCAAACAGCTCAGGGTTGGGGCGCAGATAGGCGGTAACTTCTTCATCCCTGCTTTGCTCGATGGTGGTGCGCGCCGCCTGCAAAGTATGATTGTGCTGGAGTGCCAGACGAATAGCATCATCCAGGCTGATCCTGACGGGCGATTGTTGGGCGAATACTGCGCCCGCCATCAAGACGAACTCGACGCCCACGAGCGCCGAGATCCATGCTTTCCGTTTAAGGGAGATTATAAGTTTAGGTAACAATCGATTCCTCCGGAGGTGGAAGCTTATCCGTATCTCTCGCCACCCACACGTAAAGCGTGGGCAGGATGAAGATGCTCATCACCAGATCCGCGACCAGACCTCCGACGATGACAATGGCGAACGGCCGTTGCGAATCTGAACCGATGGCATGCGAGGTCGCGGCGGGCAGCAAGCCGAGAGTTGCCACGAGCATCGTCATCATGATGGGGCGTAGCCGAAGGACAGCCCCCTCAACCGCGGCCTCCTTGATAATATAGCCGCGAGCGCGGAGTTGATTGATATATTCGAGCATGATGACGCCCGTCTGCACGGATACGCCAAACAGCGCCAAAAAGCCAATGCCCGACGAAACACTAAAGTTGGTGTGCGTCACCAGCAGCGCCAGCAGACCGCCAATGCGCGCCATCGCTACGTTGGCGAGGATGAGCAGCGACCACTTAAGCGATCTAAACATGGTGAAGAGGATGATGAAAATCAGCACGATCGTGAGCGGCACAATAAGGAGCAGTCGAGCCTCCGCGCGCTTCTCGCTTTCGTACTCACCCTCCCAATTGATCTTGTAGCCGGGCGGAAGCTTGACCTGCTGGGCCACTTTGGAAATGGCTTCTTCCACGGCGCCGCCCAAGTCGCGGCCGCGCACGCTGTACTTAATGGCAACATAACGCTGGTTGCCCTCGCGATAAATCTCCGAGCCGCCGTCCTTGACCTGGACCTTGCAAAGTTGGGCCAGAGAGACACGCTCTCCCGTGGGCGAGAGCAACCGGATGCTTTCAATGGCCTCCTTGGTGTCACGGTAAGGCGGCAAATAGCGCATGACCAGATCGTAACGCCGCTCGCCCTGAAGCACTTGGGTGAGAGCGTTGCCGCCCACTGCGGTTTGAATGGCATCCTGCACATCCGCGACGTTGATACCCCAGCGGGCGGCCGCCGGGCGGTCCACCGTGAAGTTCAGGTTCGGCTGACCGAGAACTCGAAAGAGCCCGAGATCCTGGATTCCCTGCACGTGCCGCATGACGTCGACAATCTGGTCGCCTTTTTCTTCCAAAACTTTGAGGTCATCGCCATACACTTTGGTGGCGAGTTGTCCTTTCACGCCGCTGACCGCCTCTTCCATGTTGTCGGCGATGGGTTGGGAAAAATTCCAAATTGCGCCGGGGATCTTTTCAATTTCTCGGTCCATGGCAGCGATCAGTTCCTCTTTATTCTGGCGAAATACGGGGCGCCACTGCTCCTTGGGTTTCAGGTCAACGCAGTACTCGGTGTTGAAAAAGCCCGTGGTATCCGTCCCATCATCAGGCCGTCCCACTTGGCTGGTCACGGTCGTGACCTCAGGGAAAGAAGCGAGAAGGACGCGCGCGCGATTTGCCACCAGCGTGCCCTCTCCGGGTCCGGTGCTGGGTGGAAGCGTTCCGCGCACCCAGAGAGCGCCTTCGTCGAGGTGTGGCAGAAACTCCGAACCGATGACCCCACCCATCCAAAGATAGAGGGCTGCCCCAAGGGCCACCAGGGCAATGCCCACGGTTATTCCCCGGTGGTCGATGGCCCATCGCACGCCACCCCGGTATCGGGCGGTCAAAAAGGTCACGACCGGATTGGGCCATTCGCGCGTCCCCTTGCGAAAGAGGAAACTTGCCAGCACCGGAGCCAGGATCATCGAGAATAACAGCGCGCCCAGTAGTGCAAATGCCACAGTCCACGCCATGGGCTTGAACAAGCGGCCCTCGACCCGCTGCAAGGTGAAGATCGGCAGATACGCCGTGATGATGATGCCGATGGCGTAGAAGACCGGCCTCTGCACCTCGTGCGCCGCCTCCCGAATGCACTCCATCGCGGTCTTAGAGCCGCTCGCGCCATTCTTGTGTGTGAGGTGCCGCACGATGTTCTCCACCATCACCACTGTGCCATCCACCACCATCCCAAAATCGAGCGCTCCGAGTGACAGTAGATTTGCCGGAATGTGTTTCAGGTCGAGACAGATCGAGGCGAACAATAGGGAAAAAGGAATCGTCAGGGCGACTATCAAGGCCCCGCGCGCATTACCGAGGAACAGGAAGAGGATAATCACTACAAGCACGATGCCTTCAGTCAAATTGTGAAGCACGGTATGAGTCGTGAACTCGACCAGCTCGCTGCGGTCGATAAAGGGCAACACCTTCACGCCGGGCGGCAAAAAGTGGTTGTTGAGTTCATCCACCTTCTCGTGAATTCCCACGAGCGTCGAGTCCGAGTCCGCGCCCTTCCGCAGGAGCACGATCCCCGAAACCACGTCGTCGTTGTCAATGATTTTGCCGTCCTCGCGGCGAATCGCCCGGCCGAATTGGCCCAGGCGGATTTTCGGCCCTTGCGAAACCACGCCGATATCCTTGACCCGAAGAGCCGTGCCATTTGAGGTTTTGAGGACGGTCTCCTGAATGTCGTGGACGTTGGTCACTAGACCCACAGCACGGACGTTGATCTGCTGCAATCCAGCCTCGATAAAACTCCCGCCCCCGTTCAGGTTGTTGTTCGTGAGTTGCTGTTCGACCTGGCCAATGCTTAATCCGTAGGAAACCAACTTGTCGGGATCGACCCGCACCTGGTACTCGCGCGTGGGGCCGCCAAAGCTCGAAACGTCCACGACGTTCGGGACGGATTTGAATTCCTTCTCCATAACCCAGTCCTCAAGGGACTTCAAATCCATCACGTCAACCTGCGGATTGCTGCTTTTCAGCGTGTAGAAGTAGATCTGTCCTACAGGGCTCCAGTCGGTGCCCATCTGGGGTTGCAAGCCGGGCGGAAGAGTGACCTGCGCAAGGCGTTCCATCACCCTCTGGCGGTTCCAGTCGTTCTCGGATTCGTCATCGAACACCAGCATCAGGCTGGAGAGGCCGGCGAGGGAAACGGAGCGCAGATGGCTGAGGTGGGGGATGCCGTTCATGACGATTTCCAGCGGAATCGTCACCTGCTGCTCCACTTCCTCGGCGGCCTGGCCGGGCCACTGGGTGATGACCTGAACATAGTTGTTGGCGACGTCCGGGTAGGCCTCGACGGGAAGCTTGTGGAACGAGATGATGCCCCAAACAAAAAGCAGGATGGCGATGGCCATCACCAGAAAACGGTTATTGAGCGCGTAATCGACAATGCGACGAATCATTTATTGCTCCACCGTAGCCTGAAGGTCCAAAGCATTTGCAATCACTTGTTGACCCGGTTGAAGGCCGGCATTGACTTCCTGGAGATTGCCGGGCAGCATTTTGCCGCCCGTAACCTCGACGCGACGGACACGGCCGGCCTCGATCGGCACATAAACCCATTCGCGGTCGTGCAGGTGCAGAATCGCGGTGGCGGGGACGGCGGCCCGGGATTCCTTTTTGGAACCATAGAAGGTGGCGGTTACGAACATGCCGAGACGAAGCATGCCCGGATTCTGCACTTCCAGCCGCACCTTGGCCGTGCGAAGACTGGGATCCATGATCGCCCCGATATTGCTAATCCTGCCCCGGAGAGCCAAGTCCGGATACGCGTTGAGGTGAATGTCCGCGTTCTCGCCGAGCCGCACAAAACCCATGTCGTTTTCATACACATCGCAGAGGACCCAGACGTGCGACAGATCGGAAATCGTGAAGGGATTTGTTCCTAGCGCTTGCACGCCCGCCCCGTTCGTCACCTCCTGGCCGGTAATGACCCCGGCGACGGGCGCCGTGATGTCCACGACGTTGTTGAACTTCGTTGGGTCGTTGCCGAGCAGGCGAAGATGCTCAGCCGTAGTTTCAAGGTCGACCTTGGCCTTGTCCTCCGCATCCTGGGCCACTTCGAGATCGGCCTTGGCCATGGCGCCGTGATTGTAGAGGTCCTGGGCCCGATCGAGTTGCGCGCGGGCCAAGACTTCGTCCGCCACCGCCTTGCGATAATCGGAAAAGCCGCCGGAAACGTCGTCGCTGCGCACGCGGAGCAACAACTGTCCCTTCTGCACCTCATCGCCCAGCCGTGCATAGATCCCCACGACACGGCCGGAAGCCAACGAAATGGCAGGCACGTTGCGGGCAACGTCGGGATTCACGGTGCCCGTCACATTCAATTCGGGCGCATCTTCGTGCCGGCCGGCGGTGACCAGCGGAAATTGTTCGGGATGATCGACCTTGAACGCGTTAGCATCCTGCTCATGCTCGACTTGCGTGGGCAGCGGGCCCTCGGCCGCGAGATCCGCCTTTCCCTTGCTGGTGCAACTCACCGCGAAGAGAGCCAACAGCAAGCAACTTATCGCGAGGCTGATCACGGAATAAGGGCGAGACTTCATGTTTGCACCTCCGGGCGCCTGATCGTCGAGCTAGGAGCGGCGTTGCGATCCCACATTTGAAATCCAGTATTGCGACTTTTTGAAATGCCTTCAGCTCATTCGGTTGTAGGGGAGGCTGCCCCTCCCCGTCGGCCTGCACCAATGACCGGCCGGCGGAGATGACGCCAAGAACAGAACCACATTGACTGATCGCGGCCGGTAAGGCCTAAATGGGCAAAGGGGGTGGCGCACGGGGATTCGACCGCTCGCCACGAGTGGTGACCAAAAGGTGAGTCTCGAAAATCGGGGCTAGACCGAGGAACCGCAAAGATCCTCCCGGCGCCCATCCCACCGTGACGGCTATGAAAGGAAGTGAGGCTCGATCAAAACTTGAGGCTGCGCCCGGCACGCCGGACGACTTCAAAATACGCTTCGACGGGTTCGAGTCTTCCATCACGACTTGGGCGGGGTGCAGGTCGTCAGTCACGGAGATGACCGGGAAAAATATGGCCAGGGCGCACGCGAGGGTGAGGGTTCGACGCCACGAGTGCCCACAAGCCAGGGTACGGTTTCCCCGGTCCCGCCAGGCAAGTGCAAAGCACACGGCGGCGAGCAGGGTCCACACCAAGTTAAGACTTAGCTCCATTGCCATTGAGATTACCATACCTCGCCGTGGCGTTCCAACCCATGCCGAGCCGGCGTGCGCCGCACAAATGGGAGTCGCTCGGGCGTCTCGCCGGCTGGGAGCGCGGGCATCCTGCCCGCACATTTAGGCGAGAGCGGGACGCGCCCGCGCTACATCCGCCCAGCTATTTACCCGCCCATGGCCGTTCTCGAAACTTGGCCAACTCTTTCACGTCCAGTTGCCCGTCGTGGTTGGTATCCAACTGGTCAAACACTTTCGCCATGAAGTCCATGAACTCTTGCTTGGAGACCCTGCCGTTCTTGTCCGTGTCCATCAGGAGTAGGAGTCTCTTCGTGTAGTCCTCGGCGGCAGCGATTTTACTGGCCTGGGACGGGTTACTCGGGGGAGAAGGTCCAGTCGTCGATTGGGGGTTGGTCTCCGCGGCTGCATTTGTACCGACACCCATGCTCAGACCGCCGGGCAGATTTGAACCGGCAACTATCACTGTCGCTCCAGCTACGACCAGAACTGCGACGGCCAGCATAAACTTCGAATGTTTCAGCACGATTACGCCTCCGACTTCAGGATTTTGATCTGCGGGCCAGCCCACGCCGCCTGCAATACCGTCTTCACAGGGGTACGGTCCGTACTCCCGCCATGGTTATCGTGAGTGAAGCACGAGGGTGCGGTAAGCCGCACCCCCACAACAACAGGCTAGAACTTCACCATGATGTCAAAATCGATCAGAAACTCGTTCTTGACCAGACTCGGGTACCAAACCCCGCCATCGTTGGCACAAGATCCGGCGACAAGGTTCATTCCTGCCGGGGTACCGTCGTTACAGGCGTACTGGCTGGGAAAGCCATTGGGAGTGAGCACGGAAGCACCCAGAGCCGCCGGTGGCGTAATGCCCCCTCGACCCGTCCAATAGGGTATATCCGCGTGGCGAAAGTCCGGCTCAATTCGGAACGTAATGTACTGCTTCGGCATCCAGTCAAAGGTCAGCGAACTATCCCAGGCCTTGAAGATATTTCCGGGATTCTCCGTAAAGTAGGGTGAATTCAACGCCGCGGAAGCGGCGGTCTCGCCGTTGATGGGCGGAAGCAGGACGAGATAGCGCCCAGGATTGTTGATCCCGCCGCCCCCCCAGGTTACGGCGAACTGGTCCCGGTCGAACCAAAAGCGGTTGTAGACCATCGCACCGATGAAGCTCTGCTTGGGGCCGCCCGCGTGGTCGCCCGTGCAACTGACCCCGTTGCCAAATTCGCAGCCTAGATCCTCGGTGAAAGAGACCGCCATCTTGGAAAGATACTGGCTCTTCGGCCGGTTGTAGTACAAGATTTCCTGGCTATTGTCCGTGTGGATACGAGTGCGGCCTGGTGCGTACAGATCATCATGGCCCAGACCGTAATTGTTGGAGATGATGTTCAACCACGGATAGGGAGTCCACTTGATCTGCCCTCCCAAGCCCGGGCGATTGTTAGCCGAGGCGTACGACTGCCATCCGTTGATGTACCACGGCTCAATCTTCAAATGGGGCGTAGGGAAAATCTGGACGCGCACGCCCTGGAAGAACCACGGCGTGTTCGAGGAAACATACGACGGTTGGTAGGCCCAGTTATCGAAGTTGTAGTAGCTGAACAGGCCGATGTAGGACATAAAGATTCCCGCGTCCACATTGACCCCAGACATCCAGTTAAAATGGTACCCTCCGTAGGCTTCAGATAAGTAGCGGTTGGCATCGGCGAGGTCCCATTCACCGTTAGCGTAGCTACCGTCATTGCGAATCGTCGCCGTGGAATACGCCCCGAACTGGGTCATAAATCGGGCGCGAACGTTGTCATAGTGGAAGTCGCCACCGATTCCGAGTTGCTCCAACTGGACTTCACCTTCCCGGAAGAGTTCGCTCGATCCACCCATAGAGTGGTCCGCGGGATGTTGATTGTCCCAGGTAGCCGTAACGTCCGACCGGATTTCCGGGGTAAAGAACTTCGAGTCCCAATAGATGTCCTTGGTGCGGGGGTTACCGTTGAGCCATGTCCAATCTGCGTCCGAAAAAGGATCGATCTTCTTCTTTTGGTCGGGTGCAGCTTCCTGCGCGGGGGCCGAAGCGTTCTTGTTTGCTGTCCCGCCCGGGGTATTCAAGGTTGGTAATGCCGTCGTGGATGAGACGGACGCCGCGATAGTGTTGGATTGGGTTGAAATCGTCGAAGGGTCGGCAGCCGTATTCACCCCGGTAGTGCCGCCAAGTGAAGCAACCAAGACGGGTTTCGCCGGGGCGGAGGGCGATGCTTGTGCCGGACCGGCTGACGTGGCTGGAGCAGATGGGTGGGTGGCCACGGCTGCCACGCTCGACTTTGCGTCGGCTGTTGCCGGCGAGGGTGGGGCGGGAGCAGCCACCGATGCAGGAGCCCGAGTGGCTGCTGATGCGACCGTCGGGGTGGCAGCCGGGGTCGTAGCACTTGCCTCCTTCGCTTCCATTGCCGCCAGGCGTTGCTCCAGCTTATCCAGGCGATCCAGCAGCATTTTTTCCCGGTCGGTCAGAGGAGCTTCATTCGATTTGCTGCTCGCAGCGGGGGTCTGCAAATCAGCCGTAAGGGTGGTGTTGGCCGCTACCTTTTCGCCCGCGGCAGGCAGGAGGGTCATGTCAACACGAAGGTCCTGCCTGGGCTCAAGGCTCACGGTGGTCACCGTAGGACTGGCAAGTACTCCCTTGGCCGCGCGCAATTGGTAGTGCCCCGGCCTGAGGTTTTCAACCGCGAATGTCCCATACCGGTCACTCACGACATTGCGGTCGGTGTTATCTTCCACGCTATGCACTGACACCTGGACTCCTGGAACCGGTGTCCCCAACGCGTTACAGGTAACCCCGCGGACATCACCCGAATCGGGTCCAGCCACGGCAGAACCAAGGCCCAAGAAGAAGAAACACGAAACCGCCAGCACGCCCACAAATGTAGCCCTCTTCCGCGAATTGAATGGGTGCACGCGGGGTTGAGATAAGTTTATCTCACCCGTCCTGAAATACGTCATCGAACGTACCTCCTGTCAGTTGAAACGATTTGGTTGCGGCGGGTCTCCCCCTACCCATATCGAAAGATAGGGTACCGGGCATGAAGAAGGTATAAGTGCGTCATAAGGAAGTTGAGAAGAACCTATCGTTTCCCTTTATGCGCGTCATGGCGGGAGCCCACGTAGCGGACGGCATCGTGTAATTCACGCCGCCAGCCGTGGGACGTAACCGGGGCACGCCCCTCTCACTTGGGGGGCGCAGCATTGAGCGCTGTGGGAACACTCACCGAGCTTTGGACAATTTCCAAAAATGCCTTGGCGGGCAGAGATAATGGACTTCCGCGACGGTACGCCAATCCCAGCTCGCGGTAATGCTTCTCCCCTTGCAACGGAACAGATTTTAGCGTTCCCGCCTCCAGTTCTGTCTGGGCAAAAGCTTCAGGAAGCAGAGAGATGCCGAGGCCCGCGGCAATGTATTTCTTGATGATTTCGACGCTGGCCAATTCCATCGAAATCTGTAACGTTTTCTTATACGACCGCACAAGGTCCTCGATCATCTTGCGGGTCCTTCCGGTCTTCGGGAGCAGCAATGGATAGAACGATATATCGGCAGGAGTGGCCTCGGATTTTTGAGCCAGAGGATGACCAGAAGGCACCAAAATCTTCAACTCCGCAGAAAAGATGGGGATGAACTCCAAACCTTTCACGCTCCGGGGCAAGGAAACGATGCCAATCTCCAAATTTCCCTCTTGAATTTTCTCCAGAATCTTGTGGCTGAAATTTCTCTGGATGCTCACTTGCACGAAGGGATAGAGCCGCCGGAAACCGGCTAGGGCGTTGGGCAGTACGTAATGACAGGTGGCGTCATTTGTTCCAATGTGCAGGCTGCCGCGCGGGTTCTCCTTGATCTGGCCGATGGCTTCCAGGGCCTCGCTGCGGAGCGCCAGCAATTCCTCCGCGTAACGGCGAAGCGTGGCGCCCGCGGGCGTGAGCCTTACCGCCTTGAATTCACGGTCGAAAAGCCTCCCCCCGAATTCACTTTCCAACCGCTGAATCTGCTGGCTCAGTGTGGGCTGTGTGCGATAGAGCGTGGCGGCTGCCCGAGAAAAGTTCTTCACCTTGGCAACGTCGAGGCAGCCCTCAAGATAATCAAAACTCATCCGATGCCGGACCCGCGTCTGTTTCACCATGCCCATGCTCCTGCCTCTTTCACGGAGTGACCTCCGGCCTTCGCCACAGGCTTGGCCGAGCTGCGGCAAGTATCCTCTTACAAATTACGCTCTCCTGTGTGAACAAAGCATAAAGAGCGGATAAAGAGTTTAGGAAGATCAGCCCCGTGGGTGAGCGCGTCTCGTATGGGCCCCACTCGGTTAGAAGAGAATTGAATAGCCGCAGGGCGAATGTCCTAAGGTATACTTTCCCCCGCGGGCGAGCGTAAACACGGGCTTCGCATTTCATGGCCAAGGCGGACGAGGAATTTTCCACTCCCGAGAGGAGACCTTACCCTTGCGATACAGTCTGGCGATGGTGATTCTGTTGTGCGCGGCCTGCCTGGAGGCGGGCGGTGATGCTTTGATGCGAGCGGGAATCCGCAGCCCCACCCATGCGCGCGCCGCGGGGTTCTTCTTGCTTGGCGGCCTCGTCCTCGCCTTTTATGGCTACACGGTCAATGCGCCGCCTTGGGACTTCGGGCGGCTGCTGGGCGTCTACGTGGCCTTCTTTTTCGTGGTGGCGCAATTGATCTCCTGGCTTGGCTTCGGCCAAAAACCCACTCCCATGATCCTGCTCGGAGGCGCCCTGATTGTCGTCGGCGGCTGCGTCGTTTCTCTGGCGAAGTGACTCCGCTCACCATTTCTTCGCCGGCTCTTTCGGTGCTCGCGCTCGATCCTCTTCCTTACGCCGCTCCCTCCACCAGAGGGGGGCGAAACGGGTCATCCTCATAATTTATGGTTTCTTTATGAAGAATTTATGCCTTTTTCATTATTGCCGGCATAACTTACAAGCGTCGATATTTCCATCAAGCAGTTCGCCGCTTCGTACAGATCGGGCGGGCCATTGGCCCTGCGGGTTAGTCCGTGTATTGCCGAAAGTGAGGGTCGCTCACGTGGAATTCAGGATTCTCGTCGTCGACGACGATGTGCAGATTCGCCGCGTGTTGCGGGTCACACTGCGCGCGGCTAGGTATGAGGTCGATACGGCTTCCAGCGGCGAAGAGGCTGTGGCAATGATGAAGGACTTAAGATACCACCTCGTCCTTTTGGACCTGAGCATGCCGGGGGAAGACGGAGTGGAGCTTTGCCGGATTCTTCGCTCCATCTCCGATACTGAAATCATTATTGTCAGCGTGAGAAACACTGAAAAAGACATCGTTGCAGGGCTGGATGCGGGGGCCGGAGATTATGTGACCAAGCCTTTTCGTATGCCGGAATTGCTTGCCAGGGTTCGCTCCGCCCTCCGCAGGAATGTTGCCTCGCTCGAGTCAGGCCCCCATAAGCTCACCCTGGATGCCGTCGAAATTGACTTCCGCGACCGGCGCGTCACCGTCGAGGGAAAGGACGTCCGGCTTACGCCCAAGGAATTCGAAGTCCTTCACTATCTCGCAAACCATGCCGACAAACCCATTCCGCACCGGGAGATTCTGAGCGCGGTCTGGGGACCTGACCACAGCGAACACCACGAGTATCTGCGTGCGTTTATCAAGCAACTGCGCAAGAAGCTTGAGCCTGAGCCCGCCCAACCCCGCTATCTCATCACCGAACCGTGGGTGGGCTATAAACTGCGATTAAGCTGACCGCGTCCCGCTTTCAACGCTTCCCCGTTAGCATCCTCTTCGGTCGGCCGGAGCTGACATCCTGTGGATCAGAGAATTCTGGTGGCGAGCCATATCGCGGCAACGACGAGTACAACTGAGAGGAACAGAATGATGAAATCTTCCTTTTCGAGCTGACCCAATCGTTTTTGTGCCGGGTCTGACGACTCTCTCGATGCTTTTAAGCCGGCGGAGGCGTCTATCTCGCCCCGGGCGCTTTCGAAGTGCTTAATGACCACGATTCCGGCTCCTCCCGATGTGAGACGGATTTCGTGGCCGCGGGGTTACAGAGGACAGTTACAGAAGGCCGGGGTTGACAGGACCTCGCCAGCACGTTACGTTCTTGGTGGAGCGATGAATCAGACCTCACATCTTCCGTTATCAAGCTTCTACTTCCTGGAGCGAAAGGCGCCAAGCCGCCCGGCAATTGCCGATTTGGAGAACTGCGTCGCGGCTCAGCTTACCGCGCTCGGCCTTGCTCCTGAAAAGCTCCGAGGCCGACGAATCGCGGTTGCGGTGGGCAGCCGCGGCATTTCGAGCTTGCAAGAGATTGTCCGCGCCATCTGCGGCTGGTTGAAGTCGCAAGGCGCGCGGCCCTTCGTCTTTCCCTCCATGGGCAGCCACGGGGGCGGAACGGCCGAGGGCCAGCGGCAAATTTTGGCGGATTACGGAATCACTGAGGCCGGTGTGGGCGCGGAAGTCCGCTCCTCGGTGGAAACGCTTCAGGTGGGAACCACCTCGCACGGATTTCCCGTCTTCGCCGACCGCCTCGCGTGGGAGTCCGACGGGATCGTGGTGGTGAACCGCGTGAAGCCCCATTCCGATCTGAGCGGCGGCATCGAAAGCGGCATGCTCAAGATGATGGCCATCGGGATGGGCAAGCGCGAGGGCGCGACCGAGACTCACAAGCAGATATGGAAGCACGGCTTCGAGCCGACCATTCGCGCCGTCGCCGCGAAAATACTCGAGAGTGGGAAGATTCTGTTCGCGGTCGCAATTGTCGAGAATGAGATGCACGCCGTCGCGGACGTACACGCGGTTCTGCCGGAGGGTATCGTCGCGGCGGAGGAATCAGCTATCGCTCTGGCCCGAGCGCTGATGCCGCGGCTGCCCTTCCGCCGCCTTGACCTGCTGATCGAGGATGAGATGGGGAAGAACATCAGCGGCGCGGGTATGGACACCAAGGTCGTGGGCCGGGCCGATGGCATGGCGCCCGGCGAAGGTCCCGCCATCACCCTTATCTACGCCCGCGACCTTACCCCCGCCAGCGGCGGCAACGCCGTGGGCATGGGGAACGCCGACCTGATCCACGAGCGCTTTTTCCGGAAAATCGACTTCCAGAAGACCTATATCAACGCCATCACGGCGCTTCACCCCCAGGCCGCGCGGCTGCCCATCCACCATTCCACCGACCGCGATGCTTTGGATTTGGCGCTTGGCCACTTGGGTAGCCCCGATCCCGGCGCGCAACGCTGCGTTTGGATCCGCAACACCCTCAGCCTGAACCGCATCGCCATCTCTCCCCGCCTGCGCGATGAGATCGACGCTCCCCAACTTTGGCGTGTGGACGAGTACCCCTTCGCCGCGGAGTTCGACGCCGCGGGAGACCTTCGCTCTCCCTTCAGTGCGGCATCCTGAGTCTGCAAAATGAGCTTAAATTCGGCAGGATGGAGGAGGTTTCCCCCTGCCAGTAACTCCCACCGTTTCAGCAATATCCCGGCGCACACCGAAGCTCAACAACACAAGCCATTCTATTTCTATAATTTAGAGGGATACCACAGATTGTTGGAGTACTTCGTGATTTCGGGGGCTTAAATCGCCAACATGTAGCTTGTTTTCAATAACATCCCAGGGTATGACGATAACATCTTCTAACACCTTTAGTTTCAATGACATCTCAGGAGCAATCGATTCCACTGCCACAGGCCCCATTTGTTTTCAATAACATTCCGGCTTAGCTCATAGCAAAAAACCGAATTCTGTTTGTTTCCCTCAAGGCAGACGCGACGGTCTGTACCGAGACGACCAGATTGTCCGCCGGCGAGCCTGTCCCACATTCCCTTTTTCCCGGGCGACGCGGTTGCGTTTTTGGCAGCGGAGTCGAGCGAGGTGAAGTTTTGGAAGGGCATTTCAAAACCTGTCTTATAAAATCAACCACATATTGTATACTATACTAGTACCTTTGTCAAGTGAATTCTTTATCGATCGCGAAAACTTTAGAGGCGAATATGACGAGCGCCGGAACGGGCCCCGCGCCAATGAATCCCCATCTGGCGTTGTCATCTCATCCACCGATTTGTGCCGCCCCTTTCGGCAGGCCCGGAGGACCGTAAGCTAGTAGCCCATGGCGTCAGCCGTGGGTTTGATGCAGGCGGCGGACGGGAAGCCCCGGAGGGACGTAAGCAACAGGCCACAAGGCGATACTTTCGCCCCGCGGGGGCTGGTGACGGCGATATGCCGTTCTCGCACGGCTGGCGCCGTGGGCTACAGTCTACCGCCGCTCCGCGGCTGCCCCCGGCCAAAGCCGGGAGATCTCCGAACGAAGTCAGGCACCACTGAAACTCGCCATTGCGCTAAGTGCCGGTTCAGGATATCGTACGAATCGGCCGGGAACAGCGTTGGGAAATTCCCGCCAACATTAGGGCGCAACTCCGCAACTTAATTGCACAAATTCCCGCAGGGAGAGAATCCATGAGTCTTTCGCGAAGGCGGATGATGCTTGCCGGCTTGGCAGGCATGACCCAGCACCTGACGACGTTGCACGCTCACCATCACACTCCGAGAATTAGTAAGCGCACCTTCGAGGCGTCACTAGACGCCTCCGGCGCGATGGCAACGAGCGCTCCGGGCGTCACCGGCCAAGGGAACTTGAAATTCAAAGTCCTTTACACTTCCGACCACCTTCCCCCCGAGGCCCAAAAGGTGCTGGTGAAGGCGCATGGCGGGTTTGCCGTCGATCGCCGGCCGGGAAAGGAGGAAACCTACTTCGCCCTTCCTGGCGCAGGGATTCTCCAAATCAGCGCGGACCTGAAGACAATCAACCTGCTCGAAACTGCCGACGAGATGCGGAAAATCAACCTGCACGACACCAACATCTGGTACGACAAGGATGGAACCCCCTACCTGGTTTTTCCCGCCAACGACGAAGGTAAAATCTTCACCACCAGCCTCGATGGCCGAATGCTTCACAAGCTCGACGCTCCAACCTCGAGCGATGACTTCGAGCAGCCGGAAGTTCACGACTACTTTTTGGGAGGCGGGAATTTCTCGCCGACGGCAGTGGAGTATTTGGAAGGCCTCTATTACGTCACGACGGGATATTGCAATTTGGATTATGTGCTCACCGCTCGCGTCACCCCCGACCAGCGCTTCCAGGCCGTTTGGAACGATTTGGCGTGGGGCGGAAAGGGCGACGGAATCGGCCAATTCGGCACGGGACACGGGATTACCAAGCCCCCCGGGATGGTGCGGCTCGACGTCGCGGATCGTCCGCACTCGCGCTTCGAGCGTTTTACGCGCTACGGCCACTACCTTTCCGGCCTCGCGATGCCGTCGGGTTCCCTGCCCTGCGATATCAATTACCTCGACCAGCAGTACAGCGTCGTTCCCGCGCTGGAAGGCCCGGACAAGTCCAAGGGCGCGCCCATCTACATTCTCGAAGACGAAAAGCTGGTTTCAACCCTAATGATCAAGGAGGACCTGGGACTCGCGAACTTCGTCCACATTCACAATGCCGCGATCAGGAAAATCGGGAGCAAGTTCTATATCTTCGCGCTGGCGTGGGACCCCGGTGACTTCGCCATTTTGGAACAAGCGTAGGGATCGGATGATCGAGCGATCAGGGGATCGCGTAATCTGAGGGACGCAGTCCGTAGCACGGGCATCTTGCCCGCTGTCTCGGGAGCGTCCCGATCCCGTCTGGGCGCGGGCAGGATGCTCACGCCAAAGCGTGCAGGACGCCCGCGCTACTAAAGGAACTCTAGCAGCATCGACGTTTCAATACGAATGACAATCCAACCACACCTTTTCCCGGTGCCGATTCCGATTGACGCACTGCGGCCGATTGGGCCAATATAACCGCGCCTGCGCGGTGGTGAGATCGAACTGCCACACTACTTTATTCCACGAATGTACAAATTCCGTGAAGCCCTGACAAAACCAGAGACCGGAATACGGCAGTGGGACTCCTGTCCAGGGGCGGATCATCGCAGGACCCGTCATTGCAGCCCTGGCGAATGGGCTAGGGTACGGCGGTCCCCAAGCGCAGTGAGCAGTGAGATAAGGAGTTACCCCTATGAACGGAAATCATAATCAAGCGGTGGTTCGCTACACTAGAAGCGCGCTTTTTGCCCTGATAATCGCCTGGGTCTTGGTCCTGCCCGTAAACGCCCAGAGCACGCCCGCGAATTCCTCCCTGCCTTACCTGGACACTTCTCTTCCCTTGGAAAAGCGGGCGGACGATCTGGTATCGCGCATGACCCTTGATGAAAAGGTCCGACAGATGCAGCACGTTGCTCCCGCCATCCCCCGGCTCGGAGTTCCTTCCTACGATTGGTGGAGCGAAGCACTGCACGGCGTGGCCCGCTCGGGATACGCCACCGTTTTCCCCCAAGCCATCGGCATGGCCGCCACATGGGATCGCAACCTGGTCTTCCGCGAGGGTCAAACGATCTCGACCGAAGCTCGCGCGAAGTACAACGAGGCGCAGAGCGAGGGCAACCACAGCATCTTCTTCGGCCTTGATTTCTGGTCGCCCAACATCAATATCTTCCGCGACCCGCGCTGGGGCCGCGGCCAGGAGACCTACGGCGAAGACCCCTTCCTGACGGCGAAGATGGGTGTTGCGTTCGTGACCGGCGTGCAGGGAGACGACCCCAAGTACTTCAAGGCCATCGCCACGCCCAAGCATTATGCGGTGCACAGCGGCCCGGACCCGGAGCGGCACAAATTCGATGTGAAACCTTCGCCGCACGACCTTGAGGACACCTACTTGCCCGCTTTCCGCGCCACGATTGTCGAGGGACACGCCGACTCGATCATGTGCGCTTATAATGCTGTCGACGGTGTGCCGGCGTGCGCCAGCAAGTTTCTCCTGCAAGACACGTTGCGCGAGGCGTGGAAGTTCCACGGTTACGTGACCTCCGATTGCGGCGCGGTGGAAGACATCTCAAACGGTCACAAATTCACACCCGACAATGAGCATGGCTCGGCTCTGGCTGTCCAAGCCGGGACCGACACCACCTGTGGCGACGAGTATGTGGCGCTGGTGCAAGCGGTGAAAGACGGCTTGATCAAAGAGAGCGAAATCGATACTTCCGTGAAGCGGCTTTTCACCGCGCGCTTCCGCATGGGCATGTTCGATCCGGTTGGCGCCGTGGCGTTCAATCAGATTCCCTATTCCGAGGACGACTCGCCCCAGCACCGGCAGTTCGCTCTGAACGCGGCGCGTGAGTCGATGGTGCTGTTGAAGAACCAGGATGGCACGCTGCCGCTTAAATCAGACGTCAAAACGATAGCCGTGGTAGGACCCAACGCCGAATCGCTCGCGGCACTGGAGGGCAATTATAACGGTCAGCCGTCGCACGCCGTTTACCCGCTGGACGGCATTCGGAAGCACTTCGCGGGCAAGGCGAAAGTGCTCTACTCGCAGGGCTCTCCTTACCTCGTGGAGTTGCCGCTCCCGGTGCCCCGAACGGTATTCCACACGGCCGAGGGTGCGAGCAAGGAGGGCCTCAAAGCGGAGTATTTCTCTAACACCGATCTCTCCGGCAAGCCCGTACTGACACGCATGGACCCGGCGATTCAGTTTGACTGGAACGCCGCTGCTCCCGTGCCGGGTGTTTCCAAAAAGGCTTTTGCCGTGCGCTGGAGCGGGATGCTCACCCCGCCGGGGCCGGGTGATTATACGTTTAGTATCCCCGGCCAAGGGTGGCATCCGGATGGCGGATGGGAAGCCTACCGGATCTATTTGGATGACAAACCCGTTCTCGATACAACCCTACCCGCCCACAAGAAATGGACGGAAGAGGATCAGAAAAACCTGAAAACCAGTTTTCAGGTCCACTTCGAGGACAGCAAGGCCCATGCCTTCCGCCTCGAGTACGTGCACCAAGCACCAACCTTCGGAGCAGGAGCTGTGCTGAACTGGCAGCCGCCTGTGGAAGTCCTCCGCAATGAGGCGGTGGCGGCGGCACAGCAGGCGAATGCGGTGGTGGCCTTCGTAGGGCTTTCCCCCGATCTCGAGGGCGAAGAGATGTCGATCGAAGTGCCGGGCTTTCAAGGCGGTGACCGCACGGACATCGGACTGCCGCAGGCCCAGCAACAATTGCTCGAAGCGCTGGCAGCAACCGGCACGCCGTTGGTCGTCGTGCTGATGAGCGGGAGCGCTGTTGCAGTGAACTGGGCGCAAGAACACGCCGCGGCGGTTCTGGAAGCTTGGTACCCCGGCGAGGAAGGCGGCACGGCAATCGCCGAAACCTTGACCGGCGCGAACAATCCGGGCGGCCGCCTGCCGGTTACTTTCTATGCTTCTCTTGACCAGCTTCCGCCCTTCGAAGACTACTCGATGCAGAACCGCACCTACCGGTACTTCCAAGGCAAGCCGCTTTATGGCTTCGGTTATGGCTTGAGCTACTCGACATTCGAGTACAGCAACTTGGAGGTTTCTCCGGAGCAGATTCAAGCCGGCGCTCCGCTCACGGTTCAGGTGGACGTCCGCAATAGTTCCAAGATTTCCGGCGACGAGGTGGCGGAACTTTACCTGGAGTTTCCCTCGATCCCTGGCGCCCCCACGCGCGCCTTGCGCGGGTTCGCGCGCGCGCATCTGGCGCCTGGGGAAACCCGCCACTTGAGCTTCACGCTGAAGCCTCGAGACCTCAGCATGGTGAACGAGCAGGGCGAGCATGTCGTCGAGCCGGGCGAGTACACCGTGTTCGTGGGCGGCGCGCAACCCAATGAGACCCCGGGAGGCGCAAGCGCCAAGCTGACGATTTCCGGAGAGGTGAAACTGCCGCGGTAGTAGTACAGGCACTCTTGCACAAGCGTGGCAGTGGCACAGGCACTCCTGCCTGTGCATCCACCGGCGATTCGCCGGTCATGACACAGACAGGAGTGCCTGTGTCACCACATCACGTCAGGTTCAGCAATCGGGCGGCGTTTTCAAAATACACCTTGCGCAGGATTTCATCGGGCAGGCCGACGCCGGAAATCTTCCATCGGCCCTGCGGGGGAATCGCCGCCGGGGCATAGTCGAAATACTCGTCGTCTGTCTCCAGGAAGCGGTAATAGATTTCATACAGTTCATCGCAAAAGATCTGCTGAGGCGTCTCCGTGCCGTGCGGCGAAGCGTCAGTTCCCATCATGATGCGGTCCTGATACTTGTCGAAGAATTTGCGCGCCTGGCGTGGCTGCCGTCCGAGCTCGTTGAGCCGCGCCGCCATCTCGACGTGCATGTTGGGCATGCGGTCCAGGCACTCGGAAACGTAGCTCAGATCTTCCGGCCGGTTCCCCACGTGCAAAGCCACAAACTGGGTCTTGGGGTGACGGGCAAACACCCGGTTGCGCGCTTCGAGCAAATCCATCTTGGGGGGATAATCGCGGCCAAAGAACGACCAACTCGGATGGTTGTTCAATTCTTCAAATCGCTCATTGAATCGGTCGATCGGCAGGAAAAACGCGTCAGGGTCCGAGGTGTGAATCGACACGGGCATCCCGTGCGCGCCGCAGGCTTCCCACATCGGATCGAAGCGCGGATCGTCCAGTTTTACCAGATTCCCCGTCGAAACGTTCTCGCGCAAATAGAGACCCAGCGTCTTGAGGATCTTCAATCCCTTGGCGCCGGCCGCGTGAGCGCGCTCGATTTCATCCCCCTGAAATTGTGCGTACCCAGGCTCGTTCGTGCGCTCCCACCACGGTTCGGTAAACACCAGGAAGCGGCCCGGGTAGGCGGTCTGCCACTTGGCAATCGCCTCTATCAACCCTTGGCCGTGCCCGCCGGTAAGATCCACCATGGTGCGAATGTTCTTGCGGTCCATGACCGCCAGAATTTCCTCGGGCGGCGCCGCGTACTTCATCTTTTCGCCGAGGGGTACACCGTTCTGGCTTGCCGCCTGAAACGAAAGGTGAGTGTGGACGTCGATCACTGGGAATTTCGAGCGCGGGACCTTGGTCTCCGGAACGTGGAGCATGCTCTTGGGCTGGAAATCACCGAGGTCCAGCGGCATTTTGTGTTTCTCCTCGGGCGCTGCCGGGATCGGCTCCCCTCGCATCGAGGCCGCGGCTGCCCGGCCTCCCACCACGGCGGCCATCGCGCCGCGCATCCACTGCCTTCGATTCCAGAAACTCATCGTCCCTTCCTCGCTTTCCTCCCCGTTGATTTGCGACGCATCACGGTAGCGCTATAAGGCTCAGTGCTGATCAATAATATCCGTCCCGGCCGGCGGAGTGAATTGAAAGAGCGACCGCGGCAGCACGGGATTACGTTCGATATGGTCGAAGCGAAAATCCATGCGGCTGTGGTCGGGGTAATTCACCACCAGCCTTCGCATGTCGAATTGCGGACTTAATTCGATGAGGACGTCCGTGTACTCATTTTCAAACTCCTTCTTGGGAAAGGCGCGCACGATATGATTGGCAGGGTCGTGTTCAAACGCCGAGTCGGCCATTTCCACGCGCGAGAACACGCGCCGCAAATTCAGCCGGGTGAGCAGCAACTCAAACGGCACGCGGAAGTCCTCGCTGGACTTCGCGGACGCACGGGTAAGTTGGTGCTCTTCGGGAATGTAGAGTGACACTTGCTTGCCGTCGGATAGGAAAAGCTTCTCGGTGGGGCTCACGTAGTCCCACCGCATGAAGCCCCCGCGAGCAAAGGCCACACGCCCCGACTCATTGCGCGTCTTTCCTCCCGTCGTGTAGGCCTGTGTAAAGTCCGCGCGCAGGCCGCGAATGTCGCGGTAGCTCGCTTCGAATTGCTGAACGTAGGCATCGGCGGTTGCCGGGGCAGGGGTCTGTGCACGCAAAGCGATGGAGAGCCAGCATAAGATGGCCAAGCCCAGCCACCCGCAAATCAGGCCGCCTTCCACAGATTGCTCTCCACCAACCCGTGTCCCAGCATGCGAAGCTTTGGAGTGCGGCAGCTCGCCGCCGCTTTTCCGAAAGCCAGCCCACTGTCTGGTTTGAAATTGCACTTGCGGTTTGGAGGCCCGCGAGCAAGCTCGCGGCCTGGAAAGCGGCAGCGAGCTGCCGCACTCCAAAGCTTCGCACCCACGCACAACGGCGGAAAGAGGACGCCCGAATCTATGGTTTTGTTGGTTTGGCATGGGATGAATTCGGCGTGAGGCGATCGAGAGCGGCGTGAGCTGCCTGGTTACGCGGGTCAACGCTCAGGCCGGTTCGGTATTGTTCCGCAGCCTCGGCGGCGCGGCCCTTTGCTTCGAAAATGGCCGCGAGTCCAAAGTGCGCGCGCGGGTCGAATGCTTCCAGGCCGATTGCGCGGCGATAGTCCTGCTCGGCGATTTCCTTCTGACCTTCGCGCACGGCGATGTCGCCGAGCGAATCGAGCGCTTTGGCGTTGGGAATATTGGCCACCGAGGCCTGGAACTGCGCGCTGGCTTCAGGCAGGCGGCCCGCGGTCAAGTAAAAGTTCCCAAGTTCATTTCGCGTCTCGACACTGAGCGGCGCAAGCGCTACCGCCGCCTGCAATTGAAGCTCCGCCTCGGCATTTCTCCCCGTCGCCTCGTAGACGCGCCCAAGGTTCAGGTGCGCGTCAGTATAATTTGGGCGCTCACGCATCGACCGTTGAAAATAGGCGATGGCTTCGTCATTCTGTTTTCTGCTCGCATAGACCAACCCCAGGTTATTGAGGAGCTGGGCGCTATCGGGAGATAGTGCGAGTGCCATTTTCCACTGACCTTCGGCGGCATCAAGCTGCATATGATTCCAGTATACCGCTCCCAGGTTCAGGCGAAGGCTTCCCGCCTCCGGCACCGCTTCGAGCGTGGCGCGATAATAAGTCTCATCGTCGCGCCAATCGCGATTGCGCAGCACGATGCGAACAAATGCCAGGACGGCGACCACGCCCAGAAGGCCCACCCATACCGCGCGCCAGATCCTTGGCCGGGCTGAACTTCGGTTCCAAATGTTCTGTATCCCCCACGCCGCTACCCAGCAGAGTCCCACGGAAGGAAGATAGAGATAACGCTCCGTAAAGACGTTGGGGCCGAGCCAGCGGGAGTTTAACACCGGAGCGATATTCAGAAAGAACCAGATCAATCCGAAAGAGACAAGGTGAGCGCGTTTCCAGAGGACCCCAAAACCCAGCGCGAAGAGGGCCAAAGCGGCGACTCCTAACAGGACGTGCGGATCAAGCGGCGTCAGGCTTTTGTGAAAGGGGTAATAGGCAATAAGGCGAACCGGCCAAATCATCTTCCACAAGTATTCCCCCGCCAGCGGCGCCGAAGAGAGAATGGCCTCGTACCAGCTTACGTTGCGGGTCAATTGCACAGGCGCAAAGGCGCCGAAAAATCGAATTCGAAACAAGATGTAGACAACCACCAAAAGCCACAGGGCGCCGTAGCGCGACGTCTTTTGCCGCCACGTGGTGCTGAGGCGATCGTCGCGGTAAACGTGTTCGAAAATCGTTGCGATCAGCGGCAGCGTTACGGCTTGTTCTTTCGAGAGTAGTGCCAGGATAAAGCTCCCGATCATCCCTAACTGCATCCACTCCGAGCGCGCACCCTGCGACCGGGCGCTCTCGAGGAAAAACCAGAATGCGCCCAGGTAAAATACGGCCAGGTCGAGGTCCGTAACTCCCGAGACCCAAGCGACAGACTCGGTATGGATCGGATGCAGCGCAAAGATGGCCGCGGCGGCGAAGGCCAGCCATTGATCATGGAAAAGCCTTTTGGATAGCCCGAATAAGACGCACACAATGAGTGCATGAAGAAACAGATTCGCCAGGTGAAACCCGTACGGGAGCACACCAAAGAGCTCGTAACAGATCAGAAACCCAAAAATGCTGATGGGGCGATAGTAGTTTGTGGCACCGCGCGCGCCGAGGTGCGCCAGGATTCGCGTGCTGAAGATGTCCCCGACATGGGAAAAACTGCGGATATATGGATTGGTCAAAACCTCGTTGGTGTCATCGTAGACAAATCCATTTTGCAGAGTGTTCACGTACGGCAGGATGGCGAGAAGGAGCAGCAGGGTGAGCAACCAGGCGGATTGGCGATTGGCGATTGGTGCTAGGTGATTGGTGATGGGCGGCGCCTCACTCATCGGCAGTCCCCGACGTGGCACATGCATCCAGCCCGCGTGATGTCGTGGCCCGAGTTGTCATGCAAAAACGCAGGCGCGCTCATCGGCCGTCCTCTACTTTTGCCGCCAAATCCGGCGGCCGGGAAACCCACGGCAGGCGCGCCGCCCAGCTTTTGGAGATGGGCACCGAAACCGGGATGTCACCCCAATGATGGTAGAGCCAATTTCCCAGCAGATAGGAAAGCGGCGCAAGAATCAACCCCGCCACCACATCGATCAGGTAATGGTAGCGAAGATAGAGTGTCGACAACCAAAGGCTCAGAATCAGCGGCGAGAGAATCCAAAACAATTTTTTGGAATTCCGGTAGGCGTAAAGCCAAACCACGAAAGAAATCGCCACGTGCAGGCTGGGGAAAACATCGCGGCGGATACGGGCGAAATCCATGAAATCGACATCGCGATTGAACATCCAGATCGAATGGCTCAGGGGGACCGTGTATTGATTGCGCAACATATACATGGGGCCGATGGCGGGAACGAGCAGATAACCCAGCAGTCCGAGGAAGGAAACCACCATAAGTCCGCTCATCATCTCGCGAAAGCGGGCGCGGGGGCGCCACACGTAAATAAAGCAGGCCACCAGGGGAATGTTGATGATGTGGAAGAAGTAGGCAAAGGTCATATACGCCGTCATGCGCGGAGAAATGATCCTTTGCAAAACCAGGCTGGCTTGAAACCCAAAGAGGCGCTGGTCAATCGCCATCAAGGCTTGGTCGCGGTCCGTCGTGACCATCAGCAGAGTCGCATCGCCCCAGAGGGTGTAATACATCAGCAGGATGATGAGAAAGGGAAACCAATCACGAATGATTGCCCAGAACGGCCGGACAAAATTCATGGGGCCCTCGCTTACGGCGGCCGCGCCGGGTTTTCCCGCCATAAAGTATTGGACCAGTTCCTTGGCGAGCAGAAGGGTTACGGCCGGAATGATGACCAGGACGTCCGCGGGGCTGAAGTTTCCACCGTTAAGGCCGCGAAAAACGATGCGGAGGACGAGGTTGAGCAAAAAGAAGGTGAGGGCGACCAAGTCCTCCAGCCGCACTTGGAACGTGAGGCGCGGATTACTGGTCATAGAGACCTTTCAACGCCTCGAATCTCTCCCGCGCGGGGGGAGAAAAGGGAAACTTCGAGGTCTCATCGAGCAAAGCCTGCGCCCGCGCGCGATCGCCGCCAAGATAGTAGGCGCGCGCCAACCCCTCGACCGCCGCTTGATTGTTGGGAAAAATCTGAAGCACTCCCAGGAAACTCTGCTGCGCCTCGGGATACTTCTTCTCTGCCGTGTAAGCAAGGCCCTGCAAAACGTAGGGCGCGGCGTAGGAAGGATTCTCGCGAATGAGGCGCAGAGTGGTTGCCACGACTTTGTCATACTGCCCCAAAAAGTACCGGCAAAGCGAGAACTGGTATTCGTCCACTTCATCCAAGTTACCGTTGCTCAGTGCCCTCACGGCGGGCTCGTCGTCCAGCACCGATTGGAGCTGCTGCAAGCGCATTTTGGTTTGAGTTAAGGTGCCCCAATAGCTCAAATTGTTGGGGCGAGTGCTGACGGCCTGAAGGGCATTGGAATAGGCCTTGAAAAGGTCACCCCGGCTGAGGTTGCTGCCGGCGCTCCACATGTAAACTTCCGCCGCCACGTCATTGCCGACCTCCCACGCCCCTAATATTGCCAATGCGAGAATCAGCACGTTCAGAGCGGGCTTTATCCATGCCTTCCGGACGGCAAGGGAAGCCACCGCCTTCGAGGCAACCAGCCCCAGGAAAAGCAGTCCCAAGAGCTTGACCAACTCCCAAAAGACAAATCGTATGACTTCCACGCGAGGGCTCCCTCACCTATTGCCCATGAATATGGGCTAAAGCATGACGTCCAAAAGTTGAAAAAGATAAAAAGTCGAAAAAGGAACCTCTTCAACTACTTCGACTTCTTTGACTTCTTCAACGCCCGTCTGCCGACTTTACTGCACTAATGCCAAATCTACCGCCGTCTTCGGATCCAGCGCGGCGCGGCCGTCTTTCCCCACGACAACCGGCACGCCGGAAGGGTCAAGCGGAATTCCGGGCAAGTAGCCTGCCGCGACCAGATCCTTCATCGACCGCGCTTCCCGCCCCTCCTTCTGCTGGTAAGCCTCGAGCAGACCATTGAGCTTCTTTAAAGCCTCCAAGGCACCCAGAGCGGTCAGGTGAGCCTCCGCGCTACGGCGAATGGAGTCGTTCCCAGCCGATCGGGCGATCTCCGTCCAAAGGATACGCGAGGATTGAATTTCCCCGCCTTGGGCCGCTACTGAAGCTGCGAGGACCCGCATCCACGGCAGCGCTCCGGGCCGTTCGCTCCCAGTCTGGAATGCTCTGGCCGCGTGCGCGTAGTCCTTCATGTCCCAATAATAGATAAACCCCAGATCCTCCCACAGCCGCCAGTAATCCGGATTATTCACGATGCCGCGTTCAAGCAAGTGAATCGCCCGTTGCGGGTCGCCCGCGCCTTCCGGCGGCTTTCCGGCCAGGAAGAGCGACCCAAAGCGATAGGCGATCAGCAGGTGCGGGTCAAGGCTGGTCGCAATGTCGAGCAACGTCCCCAGTAGCGCGAACTCCTTGGCGTGCGCCAAGCGATGGCGTCCGTAGTATTGTACCGCCCTGGTCCAGTAAATTGCGGCCAGTAAGCCCGAATATCCCCCGCTGATTCGCGAGAACTTAGCTTCCGAGGGCAAGAAGATCAGTTCCTCGCGTTGTGATTGACCTGAGCCAAGTTGCCGGTCGATGCGCTGTTGGAGGGGATAGAGACCCGCCAAGCTCGCGACAATGATCAAGAGACACAGCGGCCGCGTCCATCCCCGGTGCCGGTTTCCGTCGCGCCAAAATGTCATCGAAACTCCCGCTCCTCGAAGATCAGGACAGCCCCTGAAAGCAGAATGGCGATGTAGAGCATGGCGTAGCAGGTGTTCGCCGTGATCAACACGCCCGGGATTCTCACCCCGTGCGCAACTTGGTCGATGACATTGAAATCGCTAAAATTGGGCAAGATATAGTAAAGGACGGCCGTCGCCTTTTCCAGAAGGGGGCTGCCGCTCTCCTGACCGAACCAGCGAATGTCATTCGAGAAATTGCCAATCACAAACAGACAAAATGTGAACACCGCAGAAAGAATCGACGTGGAAATGCAGGAAAAGAAGATGGCGATGCCCACCACGATTGCCAGCTCGAGCAGAATAAAGTAAATGGCGATCAGAAGAGAGAAGTCTTCTAGCCCAAGGCCTTTCTTTTGGAAGGCCAGCGCCAGGTAGAAGCCGACCGTCATAATGGTGGTGTTGACAGAAAGTGTCAACAGCAAACCAGCGTATTTTCCCAGGATGAACTCGGCCCGCCGGACTGGTTTCGAGAGGATGTTATAAATCGTCCGACGATCGATTTCCTTTGAGACCAAGCCGATGCCGATGAAGATCGCGATCAGAAGTCCAAAGACGGAGATGGCTCCGAGGCCAAGGTTGACCAGGATGAACTGCTCGACGCCCACGGAGATGCTTCCCATCAGGATCGCAGCGCCGATCATCAGGAAGGCGAAAACGATCAGGTTATAGAGGACACGTTCGCGCACGGATTCCCTGAAGGCCCCAAACGCGATAGTCATTATCCGACCCATAAAGCCTACCTAACCATCATAAGTGCCGAGCGGTACGGCCGACTCCAAGTTGGCGGCGGACACTTTGGCCACGAAGTAATCTTCCAGCGACATCTTAACAGGATTCAGCGAGACCACCTTCACCTTGCCCCCTAACGCAATCGTGAGGACCTTGTCGGTGTTGGCCTCTTCGCGGATCTCCAGGCGAACGCGATCACCCGTTCGCACCATAGAGAAAACCAACGGGCGTAATTCTTCCATCACCCCGTCCGGAGGATTCTCCAGAATGACCTCAGTCGCGGAAGCCCCCAAACTCAAGATTTGGCGAAGCTCACCGCAGCCCTGGAGTTGGCCGCGGTTCAGGATGGCCACCCGGTCGCACAAGGTCTCGGCATCCGACAAAATGTGTGTGGAGAAGAAGACGGTCTTCTGTGCGTCGCGCAATCGCAGGACGAGGTCGCGCACTTCGCGCCGCCCGATGGGGTCGAGGCCGGTCATGGGCTCATCGAGGAATACCACGTCAGGGTCGTTGATGAGCGCCTGCGCGATGCCCGCTCTCTGCACCATCCCTTTCGAAAACCGCCGCAGCGGGACGTGTCGCGACTCGGTGAGTCCCACCTGATCGAGAAGTTGATTGACGCGCCGCCGCAAAGCGTCTCCGCCCATTCCGAAAAGCCTACCGGTGTAGTTGAGCAATTCGTCGGGGGTCAAGTGATCGTAAAAGTACGGATGCTCGGGAAGGTACCCGACGCGCTGGTGCATGGAGGTGTCATTCAGTTCCTTGCCCAGGATTCGGGCCGTGCCGGACGTGGGAAAAACCAGGCGGAAGAGGATCTTAAGGGTTGTGGTCTTCCCCGCCCCGTTCGGACCCAATAGACCAAAAACCTCGCCGGGCTCCACCTGGAGGGTCAGGGAATTCAAAGCGCGCTTAGTCCGCGACTTCCAGAAACCCACGCGATATTCTTTTGTCAGGGCGTTTATTTCGATGGCCTGCATGAACCTAACCTATAACGGGCTAAACACCTATCACTCGAACGAAGTATCTCGGTGCGCGCGTTAACACGACCTCGCCCATTATACCCAAAAAAGGAAAGGGGAATCACGCGACTCCCCTTCGGAAAGCTTTCCCTGCCCCTGAAAGTATCAGCCAGCGATCGGTGAATCGGTGGAGCTTGCAGTAAACGTCGAATTCTGGCGGATCACTCCGGACTGGTCGGTGTAGTAGTAGTTCGTGCCAGTGTTGCTGGTAATGGGGACTGCGGTGAAGTCGTAGGCATTAATGCGGCCGGTGGAGTCGCTGGCGCCGGGGACATACGTGAAGCTATACCCGCTCTTGGCGCCGCCGGCCAAGATGCTGTCAATCAGGCCCGCGGCAGTCGAGGTTGGGGCGTTGCCAGTGGGGTCGGGAGCCAAATAAGCCATTGTGTAGCTATAGCCCTCGTTGTACGTCGAGGAATATGTGGCCTCAGAAGTGTTTAGTGTGCGTAACGAACCCACAGCCGACGCTTGGTTTGCCGCAATACGTGAACGCAGCAGGTTGGGTATGGCGATTGCGGCGATAATCAGGATGATCGCAACCACAATCAAGAGCTCGATCAGAGAGAACCCCCGGGTACTCTTTTTCATTTCATTCTCCTTCGGCGAATTCAGTCATTGAGAACTATCCATGCAACACTCATCTTCCATCATGCAGCTTACCTTCCAAGAAGCCACTCCCTCTCCTTGGAAACTCTTCCAGTCCCCGCTTCTTATCAATGGGTTAGAAGAAGTTCCTGGCGGGTTAGGATAATGACACGCCTCATGGGGCGTGGGGGCACCACTTTTTGTCGATTCGGGGCGACAGTTTATGTCGTCTTCGCACCGTCCAGAAGCGTTTGAGGGGCTTCTCACAAAGGCGGAATGACTCTCCGTTCCCCGCTCCACATGTCTGGGAAAGGAGCTCCCGGGGGTGACATCTTTACCATCACACTTGGAATGCGCAAAGCCACCTACTCGGTCATAGGCTGGCGCAGGATGGATAGCGCCCAGAAGTTGAATGGTTACCCGGTCGTTCTGAAGGCAGCTGCGCTAGGCAGCGCGCCTTACAGACTTCCAAGGTAAGGGCGCGAACGCCAAGCACCAGTGTCCGGTCGTGGGAATAGGGTGGAGCATGTGCGAACTTCCGCGCGTGGGGTTATTCTTGGTTAGCAAGAAGCCGCAAGTAGTTGCCGCGTTGAAACAAAAAAAGGAGGGGAGTCATGCGACTCCCCTTCGGAAAGCTTTCCCTGCCCCTGAGAGTATTAGCCAGCGATCGGTGAATCGGTGGAGCTTGCAGTAACCGTCGAATTCTGGCGGATCACGCCGGACTGGTCGGTATAGTAGTAATTCGTGCCAGTGTTGCTGGTGATGGGGACTGCGGTGAAATTGTAGGTGTTGATGCGGCCGGTGGAGTCGCTGGCGCCGGGTGCATACGTGAAGCTGTACCCGCTCTTGGCGCCGCCCGACAAGATGCTGTCAATCAGGCCGGCAGCGGTTGAGGTTGGGTTGGTTGTAGCGTTAGCTGTCGGGGCCAAATAGGCCAAGCTATAGCTAAAACCAACGTTGTACGTGGACGAATACGTAATCTCAGCGGTGTTCAGGGTCCGCAATGAACCCACGGCTGATGCCTGGTTGGCTGCGATGCGCGAACGAAGCAGGTTGGGAATGGCAATCGCCGCAATAATCAGGATGATTGCCACAACGATCAACAACTCGATCAGCGAGAAACCCTTGGAGCTCTTTTTCATTCGATCCTCCTCAGAAAGTTTAGCGACCACTTGGAAGTTTCCAGGTAATGCTCGCTCCTAGGTAAGGCAACTTGCGTACCAACCTGCCAAACCGTCCGCCAATACGCCATGAAAATCGTCCTTTGTTTTCAGTGGATTAGAAAAGTCAAAAAAACTACAGCGAAATGACGCCCGCTGCGGTCTCGGAGGCTGCCCCTTTTTGTCGAATTGGGCAGACAATTCATGTCAATTTGTGTCCGACTGGTCTGTCGAATTGCGGCGACCTGAGGTGGGTTGGTCCACGCCCATCTTCTTGCAGGTTCGAGGCTTGCGGCTCGCCCGAGGCCGCGGTGCTCGCCTGCAGCCCTCGTCAGGGATGCGCCGACCCCGAACGCTGGCAAGAACCAACTCGAAGCTGGAAGGAAGGTCTGAGGTCTGAGTGTCGCCGAGCCCGTGATTATGGCCCGAACCAACATGACGTTTTGTCCCCACCTTTGTTTTCATCAACATCCCCGGATGAACCTTCATTTTGCGCATTTCCTCAGGACTTCAATCAGGCGCTCAGGCCCGAAGGGCGTCTTGCCTCACCCTAGCACCTAACCCCTAACACCTAATCCCTAATCTCTGACACCTGGCACCTAACACCTCAAACCTGCCCTCGTTTCTTTTCATCAACATCCCCGGATGAACCTTCATTTTGCGCATTTCCTCAGGACGTCCGTTAGGCGCTCAAGCCCGGCGGGCGTGTTGCCTTACCCGATCACCTGACCCCTAACACCTAATCCCTGACACCTGACACCTGGCACCTAACACCTAACACCTGCCCTTTCCTTTCATCAACATCCCCGGATGAACCTTCATTTTGCGCATTTCCTTAGGTCGCGAAGGCGCCATTAAAGTGAGAAACTCGCGTGGCGGCGCACTGTTCCCGGACACCTGACCCCTAACCCCTAGCACCTAATCCCTAACCCCTGCTCTTCCTCCCCCTCGGGCCTGACCGAAGTCAGTGGCCACTTGAAGTCGCAGGCGAAGGGGTTGTGCCCGAGGGCGGACCCTTCTTTGCCGCCGCTTGCGCTGCTTCGATTTCCTCCGCCTGCTGCCGCGCGGAGTTGTCGCTCGGGTCAAGGTCCGATTCCTGGTGGAACTCCGACAGCGCGCCGGGCAGATTCCCCTGCAGCTTGAAGATAACCCCCAAGGCAAAATGGTAGTGGACCGTGTCGGGACGAATGATCACCGCCCGTTGGACGTTGGCGGCCGCAGCGTCAACGTCGCCCGTCTTTAGTTTCGTCAGCCCTAAATAGAAGAAGGCATCGGGGCGGCTGGCATCAATTTGCGTCGCGCGGGTCAGATAGCGCTCGGCGTCGGGAAGCTTGCCGGTCAAATAATAGGCGTATCCAAGGTTGAAGTTAACATCCCAATTGTCCGGTTGGGTCTTTAAGGCTCTCTGGTACATCATGATGGCTTCGTCCAAGCGGCCCTGTTTGGCCAGCAACGTCGCCCGATTCATGTCGAAACTGTCACCCGCGCTCGATCTCGCGGCGAGGTAGCCAAAAAACGCGGTTTCGTTGGCATACAAAGCGGTGGATTGGACCACCTCCAGGCCCAGGGCCAGTCCGAGAATGCCCGCAAGTCCAAGCTGGACAGCCGGTTGCCCCCAAATCCGCGCCTGCCCAAAGCGCAATTGCCGAATGCCCAAGGCCACCAGCATGGCAAAACCGAACGACGGCAAGTACAGGTATCGATCGTGGACAAGGAACCCTTCATAAAATGCCCGGAGGTTCAAGACGGGCAAAATGGGCGCCACCAGCCAGATTATCGCCACAGCCGCCGTGGCCGACCGGCTGGCCAAAAACCAAAGTCCAGCGCCCGCCAGGATGACCGGGATTGCCGGCAGCAGAACATTTCGAACATCCACGCGAGAATAGAACTGCCAGTGATAGAAGGGGCTGAGGTTTGTGGGCCAGATCAGGTGTTGAATGTAAAACCATAGCACGGAGGGCCAAGTCAACACCATGCTGAGGAGCGAGTGCTCCTCCTTGGGGTTCTGGAACCCTTTCAAGGAAATGACGCGCACCACCACGTAGATCGCGAACAGCGCCACGTACGGAGCGACGACGGCCAGCGCGCCGAGCGAGCGTCGGCTCCACGCCCCCCAGCGCGAAGGGGCGGTCGCCTTACTCCACAGAAATTCGCACGCGAAGATGATCGCCGGAAGGATGACCGCCGTTTCCTTCGACAGGCAGGCCAGCGCATAGAGCAGCAATGAAGCCGCCAGATACACGTGCGCGCGTGCCGGGTCGGCCCGCTTTTTGAGATAGCAGAGGTAAGAGGCAAAGAGGAAAATCGCAAACAGCGGTTCAGTGACGCCCGAGACCCAGGCCACGGCCTCCGCGTGCGTGGGATGCAGGCCGAAAATCAGGGTGGCAAAAAGCGCGGCGAGGCGGTCCTTGAGCAAGTGCACGGCGGTGAAGTAGACCAGCAATGTAACCAAAACATGGCAGAGGACGGTGCAAAGATGCCAGCCCCACGGGTTCAGCCCGAAGGCCAGATATTGCAACCGGAACCAAAACAGAAAAACGGGCCGGTAAAAGTTGCCGCGAAAGACCGGATGCATGAACGCCCAAACGTCCGCGGTGAAGTAGCGGGGCAGATACTTCCAGGAGCGGATCCAGGTGTTTCCCAAGATTTGCGAGCTATCGTCATGAACGAACTGGAACCACAGAGTGTCGGCGTAAGCCAGAAAAACCACCACAAGGATGAGCACCAGGCCGAGGGTCGCCGCACGGTCGCTCAACGGAGTGCCGGAGAACTCAGAATTTGTGAGGTGGGTTGCGCCTTCCGGGTTTTCGCGTTTCGATTCCAAATTCGCCTCTCGGTCAATGAATTCGTTATTGCCCGCGGGAGTGCATTATGCCATGCAAGATCGGACATGATGCACGAATAAACCCGAAAAGAAACCGAATCGATGGGACAACTCGTGGTCGCAAAGCCGCATTTTTCCTTAAAATGGGCATCCGCAACATAAAAATGTTGAAAGTTGAGACCTAAAAGTCTGTTTTTATTCGGGCACTTTGTCTTGCGATCCTTTGTTTTCATAGACATTCCGGCTTCGAACGTACAATTAAGAATTCTTTTTTGCTCCCGTTGTCGGGAAATGGGCGGCGGCGTGGTTCACGCCGGCCCCCAGCGTCGAGCCCTCAAGAAGGGCCTTCGGGGCGGTCGACCCCCGGCGCACAACTACCTTTATTTTCATGAATATCGTGGCTATGCCGACCTAAGTCGCTTGTTTTCATGAACATCGTGGGAGTAGCCCAAACTGACATTTTTTCTACATGTGTTTTCAACAACATCGTGGGAGTAGCCTTCATTTTTAATTCCCCTTTTTTCCCTCCGTCCGCGACTCCGAATCCAACTAAATTATTCTTTATCATGGACATACATTTTTTGGAATTTCTTGGGTTCAACGCCTAAGTACCTTCTTTTTCTACGATATCGTGGCCTCCCTCGCCTTCTTGAGGCCCTCGAAGGGTTCCCCCGCTTCGAAAGCCTGGGAGGATCGCACCGTCCCCGCCATGTCCTCACCCGGCACCTTGATGTTCTTGAGCGCCGGGCCGGCCGACATGCGCCGGGAGCGCCGCATCCGCCAGAACGTTTCGCCCATCTGCTCCGCCCGATGGCTCTCCAGACCGAGTTGTAAGTCCTCCAGCAGGGACTCCATCGTCTGCTGGTACTCTTCCTTCCCCATCCCGATGAGAGCTTCGAACTGGGAGTCCTTCATGAGCTCCTTGCGGAAATGGAACACGGTGGGGGTAACCTGGGCTTCCGGTGTCGATCCCGCCGAGGCGCTCGCGGCGTTCACGTCCTGCTCGGACGCGTTCGATAATTGCGGATTGCTCCCGGTAGTCACAAGTGCTCCGTCATACTCAATGACTACTGGCCACGCGATGATTATACATGTATGTAATGACTTTAGTCAAGCGCAATCTTTGACTAGACGTGTATACCTTCAAATCGGACAAAATGCCCGTCGTGCGGGACCCGGCGGCAGGCGCGGTTCCCCTCCTGGTTTAGGAGGGGCCGATGCCTTGGCATCGGGGGTGGTCACCGGAGCA
>CAZCVY010000043.1:0-42959 GCA_964501985.1 uncultured Acidobacteriota bacterium
GCAGCCACGATTTGATGCCGTAGTTGGCATTCAGATAATGCACGCGAGTGTCGATTTCCACCGGTGCCGTTGTTGCCATTATTTCGATGCCTTCCCTTCTTGCGGGCTCAAAGACTTGATGTACGCGATCAGTTGGAGTAACTGTTCCTCCGTAACCTGACCCTTGAAAGTGGGCATGATGGGCGTGTAGCCCTCTACGATTTTGGCGGACGGATAAAGCACCGATTCCCGTAAATATGCGTCGTCCGCAACGACTGTCGAGCCATCGGTTAGCTTTACCGGTTTGCCATAAATGCCATTCAACGAGGGTCCTCTGCCGGTTCCGTGGCAAGTGATGCAGGCCAATTGGTCGTAGAGCTTGGCGCCCGCCTGGGCCATGGTCCCGCCGCGAATGCCCCCGCTTAACCACTGCTCGTACTCGGTGGGCTCCATCACGATCACTTCACCCTTCATTAGCGAATGGTTGGTGCCGCAATACTGGTCACAGAAAAGGTGGAATGACCCGGTCTTAGTGGCCTGAAACCACAGCGAGGTGTACATGCCAGGAACCACATCCTTCTTGATGCGGAACGCCGGAACAGAAAAGTCGTGAATGACGTCCTCGGACGTCATCGTCAACTTGATGGGCCGGTTAACGGGGACGTGCAGTTCGTTGATCTCCTCCACGCCCTCGGGGTGCTGCAATTTCCACATCCACTGCTTGCCCACCACGAAGATTTCCGTGGACGCGGCGGGTGGGCGGGAATTGCGGATGAACAGGCTGGTGCCCCATAAGAACACTACGACGCAGATCCCCAGCGGGATTAACGTCCAGGCAACTTCCAAGGGGATACTTCCCTCGATCTGCTCCACCTGGTCCTCGTTCGAGTGGCGCCGGTAACGCACCGCAAAGTAAAAGATGGCGAGAAAGATAATCGCAGTGAAAAAGAGGTCGATCGCGGTAAGGAAGTAGTAGAGATAGTCCACTCCCTGAGCGATGGTGGACGCTTGGTCTGGCCTAATTTGGAACCCTTGCCACATGCTGTTCAGTCACCCTGGGGGATTCAAGATTCAAAATTCAAAATTCAAGAACTACAATTCTAGAACCCAGATTCAAAATTCAAGAACTACGATTCTAGAACCAAGATTCAAAATTCAAAATTCGAGAACGAGAATTCGCGGACTAAGATTCAAAATGCACGATTCGAAATTCAGCAATCGGAATTCAGGGACCCAGATTCAAAATTCAAGATTCAAGATACAAAATTCAAGATTCAAGATACAAAATTCAAGATTCACGATTCAACATTCACGATTCAAAATTCAAGATTCAACATTCACGAACGAGAATTCAAGGACCAAGATTCAAGGGCCCTTAATCTCGAATGTTGAATTTTGAATCTTGAATCGAATTCTGCCGCCCGCCTCGCGATAGGGCAAAGATCAATGTCCCCATGGAGAGCAGGGTAATCGCTCCGGCGATCCGCAGCATCCGCGAAATAATCATGCTGTACTTGCCCGTCGTCGGATCGTACTGGCAGCAATAAAGCAGAACGGCGTCGACGGGATTTCCGATCTTCTCGTTGGAGGCCTCCACCAGAGCCAGGCGGATATCACGCGAGGGGTAGAGAATCCCGTAAAAGTAGCGCGAAACCTTTCCCTGCGGCGTCAGCACGACGATCCCTGTAGCGTGCGCGAATTGCCGGGTTTCCGGAATATAGTTGTAGTGAAATCCCACTGCTCTCGTGAGCGTGCGAATCGACGGCTCATCGCCCACCAGGAAATGCCAGCCCTGTTTCGCCGCGGGCCGGCCATAGAGGCCCACGTAAACGGCTTTCTTGCCCATGGCCATCTCCGGAGTTTCCGTGGGATCAATACTGACGGTCACTACTTCGAACTGTTCGCCAATGTTAAACTTCACGTCCCTCAGCGCGTTCAGAAGGCCGTTCTCGGCCATCGTACACAGCATCGGGCAGGTGTAATAAACCAGCGAGAGGATCACCGGCTTCCTGCCGAAATAAGAACTCAGGGTTACGGTCTGGCCGGTTTCATCGCGAAACTTCAAATCCAGCGGCACTTGGTTATTCAATCGCTGGTCAATTCCCACGCCGCGCAACTGCGAAGGTAGAACTGAGGCGTTGTCCTGTCCGGCGGCCCGCATCGCCACGACCAACAGGAAAAGGGTCAGATGAACAGTCATCTTCACTCTGCGCAAAACGTCGATGCGGCTGTCCTGTTTCTTGACTGCCTGCTTCATGCCCTTGGCGACCATCATTGTCAGTGGCCCTCCCCGCCCACCGGGGTCGGTGCAATCTGGCGATTCGCTGGAGGAGCCGCGGCTCCAGGCACGTTCACCCGGCCATTCACCGGGGAACTGCCACGAACCGGGTACCCTTTTTGTAAGAGCATATCCATCGCGCGTTCCACCGGAATCCTCACGATGCCGGCCTGGGAATCCACCCACCCGTAGCCGTCCAGAGTCTTCTCCTGTTCGTCGCGGTAGTGCTTCAAGTCAAATGGCGCGGTAGTTTGCAGGCGTGGCTCTGGGGGCATCGTACGCACGTTTTCAAAGGGCGATGCGGGCGGACCCAGAGGCTGGTGACTGACAAAAAAATGAAACACCGCGGCGCTGCCCAGTACGCCCAGCACCACCAGTCCCACGACTCCCGCAGCAAAGGCAAATAGCTGCCTCACGCTCACGTCGGAGGCTTCGTAGCCGCGTTGGGGTTGTTCCGGTTCCTTTACAGGTTCAGACATGGAACACGCATTCCCTCTTGTTGCTTGAACTGATCCCTAACCCCTAATTCCTAACCCCGCTCTTGGGGTTTCACGCGTCCTGAAGAAGTTCCTTCAAGCGCGGGTCGTGAAGCGGCAGCAGCGACCGCCCCTTCAACTGCGAGGCGAACCGCCACAGCCACAGCCCGCCGATTCCTAGAATCGCCAGCCAATCGGTCAGGTGGAATTCCGGTCCGGCGCGGTCAAATGCCGGCGCCGTTAACCAAAAAATATCGACCAGGCTCATCACCATCAGGCCCGCTGCCAGCCAACCCAAAATCTCCGCGCGGCGTTTGGCGAAGCGCGTGAGCAGAAGCAGGAAGGGCACTACGAAGTGAAAGACGATTAAGATCAGCGCCACGATGGTCCAGCCTCCCCGCGCCCGGGTCATATACCAGGGGATTTCGTCCTGCAGGTTTCCCGCCCAGATGATCAGGAACTGCGAGAAGGAGAGGTACGCCCACAACATCGTGAAGGTCAACAGCAGGTTGCCATAATCGTTGAGAATCCGTGGCGACACCATTCCGCCGAGTGATTCCTGTTTGGCGAGGAGAATCGCAACGACTGTCATCAATGACATCGCCGCGAGGGCTTCAGTCACCATGAAAATCATGCCGTAGATCGTCGAAAACCAGTGCGGCTCAAGCGACATCACCCAATCCAGGCACGCAAAGGTTACCGTCAGGCCGAAGATCACCAATCCCGGCGCACTGAGACTCTGCAAGCGATGGGTCAACGCAGGTTCACCGGTCTCGTCCTGCTCACGCGACCACTTGTTCAGAAAATGCGCGAGTAAAAGCCACGCAGAAAAATAGATCACGGTCCGCACCGCGAAAAACGGCACGTTGAGATAAAAATGCTTGTATTGCAGCAGCGGATCGGCCTGAACTTTCGCGGGGTCAGCCCAACTGTATAGCCTGGGTAACCCCAGAAAAATGGGCAGTACCAACACGGCCATCAGGAAAAAGGTTTTCGTCCCCGACTCCAGCGGACGGCGTAAGGGAAATCCCCAAGTGCCTCCGATCAAATAGTGAATCATCAGGATAGCGGAACAACCTAGAGGCAACCCGATCCAGAAAACGAACGCCAGAAGGTACGACCGGAAGAACTGTGCTGGGTCGCGAAAACCCAGCGCCGCGCAGAGGACCAGCGCCGCCAGGCCTACTGCCAGCGCGGGTTTCTCCAGACGTTCGACTCCGGGGATGGATGAATCAGCCTTATTCATTTTGCTCCGCTTGTCAGTTGTTGGCGCGCTTCCGCCGGCACGTCGTCAAGAGTGGCGTGCTGGCTCAGTTGCAACGCACGAATATAAGCTACGATCGCCCAGCGATCCTCCGGGGTGATTCTGCCCGCGTAGCTGTACATGGCGCCGTAACCGAGCGTCATGACCTCAAAGAAATGGCCGGCCGGCGCCTGCCGCAGACGTTCCATATGGTAAGAAGGTGGAGGCGGAAATCCCCGTTGCACAATCATTCCCCGTCCGCTCCCGGTGTAATCGTGGCAGGGAGAACAGTAGATGTTAAAGCGGGCGCGTCCCCGCTCCAGCACCTCGCGCGTTATGGGAAAGGGAAACTGGTCAGCCACCAGACCGTTCACTCGTCCCGTGTAGAGTAGTTCGTCGGTACGCATGTGCCCGCGTGCCACGGTGTCAGGGATTTCCGGGCGGTTGGCGCGACCATCCTGGAAAAACTTGCTCTCGTCGTCGGCTTTTAGTTTTGGCTGAACGTGCATATCAACGCGACAGCCCGCGGCACACACCAACACCGTAGCCAAAAGCGCGAATTGCGCGTCCGCACGGCGGTTCCGATTTTTCCGGCCGCTAAGCCTCAATATCCGATACCTCGCGGGGATTCATCGATTGCAAAAACTCCCGAGTCTTCTGCGCGTCGAACTTCTCATCGCGCGCTTTAATACAAAGGAAGAACTTATTGCGTGTGGCCAACTCGAACCGCGGCGCGTTGAACACCGGGTGGTACGGCGTCGGCAGCCCGTTCATCGCCAGCATCCCGAACACCGTTGCCAAGCCCGCGCAGAGGATGGTCAGTTCAAACGTGATGGGGATAAACGACGGCCAACTGTTATAGGGCTTTCCACCAATGTTCAGGGGATAACCGATCACATTGGGCCACCATTGGAGAAAGAATCCGCCAGAGCATCCGATCAACCCCCCGATCAAACAGACCAGCGGCACGCGTGTCTTGTGAAAGCCGATAGCTTCCGCCAACCCTTCCACCGGAAAGGGAGTGAATGCATCGATCTGGCGATAGCCTTCCGCGTAGGTGCGGTGAGCGGCGCTCACCAGATCGTCCGTCGTGTTGAATTCGGCCATCAAGCCGTAAAGCGGATGTCGTTTCATCAAACTAAGCTGGCAGCTTTCAGCCTACAGCGGTCAGCTCGGACTCGGGTTAAAAGCTGAGCGCTGGTTGCTGATCGCTTACCCGCCTTCCTTCTCCTTCAAATCATGCGCCAGCCCGCGCATCTCGAAGATTGAGATCATGGGCAGATAGCGAATGAACAACAGGAACAGGGTGAAGAACAATCCGATCGACCCGAAAAATGTTGCCCAGTCCCAGGCCGTTGGATAGTACATGCCCCACGCCGATGGCATGAAATCACGGTGCAGGCTGGTGACTACGATTACAAAGCGCTCGAGCCACATGCCCGTCTGCACGATCAGTGAGATGACGAACAGCGCGGCCGCGTTCCGCCGGATTTTGGAAGACCACAAGGTACCCAGCGGGATCACGATATTGCAGAGGATGAGCGTCCAATAAACCGGGGCGTATGGGCCGGTCATCCGGTTCATGATCATGTAGCGGTCGTAAGTATTCCCGCTATAAAACGCCATAAAGGTTTCCATCATGTAGCCGTAAGCTACGATCAGGCCGGTGGCCATCAGGATCTTCGCCATGTTGTCGAGGTGGCGCACCGTAACAAAGTCCTCCAAACCGTAGAACTTGCGCAGCGGGATGGCCAGGGTCAAAACCATCGCGAAGCCGGAGTAAATCGCGCCGGCCACAAAGTACGGCGGAAATATCGTGCTGTGCCATCCGGGAACGATCGCCACGGTGAAATCGAAACTCACGACCGTGTGCACCGAAATCACCAGCGGCGTGGCCAGTCCGGCGAGCAGCAGGTAGGCCATTTCGTAGCGATGCCAGTGCATTGCCGAACCGCGCCAGCCCATGGCCAGAAATCCGTAAATGGTGCGCGGCAGGCGGTTCTTGGTGCGGTCGCGCAGCGTGGCCAGATCGGGAATCAACCCTACAAACCAGAACAGCAGCGAAATGGTGGCATAGGTCGAAACGGCAAAGACGTCCCACACCAGGGGGCTGCGGAATTGCGGCCACGTTCCCATGGTGTCCGGGTAGGGAAACAACCAGAAGAACAGCCACGGCCGCCCCATGTGCAGCAGCGGGAACATACCGGCGCAAGCGACAGCAAACAGCGTCATGGCCTCGGCGAAGCGGTTGATGGATTGCCGCCAGGCTTGGCGCATCAATAACAAGAATGCGGAAATCAGCGTTCCCGCGTGACCGATCCCGACCCACCACACGAAGTTGACAATTGCAAACGCCCAACCGATGGGGATATTGATTCCCCAAATCCCCACGCCCATCAGCATCAGATAGCCAATGGCCATATTCAAAATCATGAAAAGGATGAAGGCGATGGCAAACCCGAACCACCATCCGCGCCGGGTCTTTTGCAGCAGGACGATGGAGCTGATCTTGTCGGTAATCGACGCGTAGGTGTGCCCCGGAGCGAGGACCGGAGCGCTCGCGCCTACCGGCGGCAGATTGTCGAGTCCGTCAGCACCCACCGCTTACTCCTGGATCTCGGGGTTGGGGTTTCGCAGCTTGGCCAGATACGTTGTGCGCGGCCGCGTGTTCAAGTCCGTCAAGATCCCGTAATTCCGCGCTTGCGCTTTCAGCTTCGCCACGCGGCTGTCCTTGTCGTTGATGTTGCCGAAAACAATCGCCTGGGCCGGGCAGGTCTGCTGGCATGCGGTCAGAATTTCTCCGTCGTGTATCTCGCGGTCCTCTTTCTCCGCCGCGAGCTTCACTTTGTTGATCCGCTGGATGCAGTAACTGCACTTCTCCATCACGCCCCGGCTGCGCACACTCACATCCGGGTTGCGCAGCGGTTCCAGACTCGGCGTGGTCCAGTCGGAAAAGAGGTAGAAGTTGAAGCGCCGGACTTTATACGGACAATTGTTCGAGCAGTACCGCGTGCCGACGCAGCGGTTGTAAACCATTTCGTTCAGCCCCTCGGGGCTGTGCACGGTCGCCCCCACCGGGCATACATATTCGCAGGGCGCATTCTCGCAGTGCATGCAAGGAACCGGCTGGTTGTAGATTTCGGGATTCTCCAGTCCCCCTTGAAAGTAAGAGTCCACGCGAATCCAGTGCATCTCCCGGCCGCGCGCAACCTGGTCCTTACCCACCACCGCAATGTTGTTCTCGGACTGGCACGCCACCACGCAGGCATTGCACCCGATGCAGCTATTTAAGTCGATGGACATGCCCCAGGCGTTGCCGTTATAGGCATAACCGGGGTAAATGGAAGGCCCGTTCTCCTCGCCTTCCTCATGGATCATTTCGGGGTTCTTGCGGAACTCCTCCAGGGTCGCTCCGCGCACCAACTTGCGCTGTAGGGCTGCCACGCTCTCCTCTTCGCGCTCTTCGCCTTCCTTGCCCATGATGTGGTGGTGCTGCGTGGTGACGAGCTGGTAGGTCTTCCCCGTTTTCTCGACGGTTGCGGTGCCCAGCCAGGGATTTTCGGTGGTCGACAGCAGGTAGGCGTTAAAGCCTCGGCCCGTGCCCACATGGCCGGCCCGGCGCCGTCCGTAGCCAAGGTGCAGGGTGATGGAATCATCGGCGTGGCCCGGAGTAATCCAGATGGGTGCCTCCACCGTCTGCCCGTTCCCGCTGACTTTCACCACATCGCCGTTGGTCACCCCCAATTTTCGGGCGCTTGTGGGGCTGACCAGCGCGGCGTTGTCCCAGGTCAACTTGGTCAGCGGCTTGGGCAATTCCTGCAACCATCCATTGTTCGCGAAACTGCCATCCCCGATGGAGGGATCGGGGCGCAAAACAACTTCGATTCCCCCAGCGTTCGCTGCGTTTGCCGCCGCGGCCGAGAGCGCGGGGTTAAGCTTCACGGGTTTGGGAGCCAGCGCCGAATCTGCGATGACGCCGTTATTCAGCGAGGTTTGCCAGAACTGTTCGAAATCGGCCCCTGGCTTCTGCCGTTGCCAATAGCCGCGGACGACGTCGTGCCCGGACGGCTCCTCCTGGCCCGACAGCACCGCGAGGATTTCATGCGCCGACTTGCCGTCGTAGAGTGGGGCAATAAGAGGCTGGATAATACTGATCGTCCCATCATAAGCGCGCGCATCGCCCCACGATTCCAGGAAGTGAGCCTCCGGGATGTGCCAGTGGCAGAGCTCGGCGGTTTCGTCCTCATAAAGACTCAAGTGAATCCGCGTTCGCACTTTGAGAAGGCTATCCTTAAAGTGTAGGTCTGCGGGCGCGTTGTAAACCGGGTTTACCCCCAGCATCAGGAGCGTGTCAACTTGGCCCCCCTGCATCTCAGCCACCAGTTCCTTGAGCGATTCGATCCCGTTCACCGGGTTCGCTTCCACGGGGCTCGTGTAGTGGACCGTCTTGCCGACATTGCCCAGGGCGTCGTTCATCGCGTGCGCCAGGGCGTGGACGGCGGGCGACTGCTGCTCGCCGGCGATCACGAGGCTCGCGCCGCGACGCTTCTGGAGGTCGCGAACGAGCGCGGGAATCCAACTGGCCGGCACGCGGCTGGGGGCGGCACTTCCGCCCTTGCCCGCTAGGGCGTCCGCCAAGGCGCGGGCAAAGGCTTCAACGTCGGTCGCGCGCAAAGGCAAGCGATGATCGGCCATTGCGCCAGTGACTGTAGGCGTGCTTTCCGCCACGTAAAGGCGGTTCATGGTGGACTCTGGGCCGGTAACGCGCCGCTTATCGGCGAAGTCCCGCGCATAGCGCACCGCGCCCGGTCCGGCGGTGAGAAAATCCGCGTCGAGGGAGACGATAACGTCGGCCTGATCGAGGTGATAAACGGTGTTGACATACTCACCGAATGCCAGCTTCGAACCTTCACGGACCGTGTCGCGGCTGCCCGGCTCATATTGGTGCCACTTTGCCTGCGGGAACAGAGCGAGCACCGAGCGGATTTGGTCCGCCAGCGCCGGGGAAGTCACCACGCCCGTCAGAATGCGCAAACCCACGCCCTTGCGCGTCAGGAGTTCAGCGCGAGACTCGTCCATCGAAGTGAGAAACCGGCTCCAGTCCCCAATGCGGCCGCGGTAAACGACCACCTGAGCGCGGTCCGGATCGTAAAGTGTCAGCACGGAAGCCTGCGCGAACACATTGGCGGCGCCCAAACTGGCAGGGTGGCTGGGATTTCCCTCCACCTTCGTAGGTCGGCCCATATGGCTTTCCACCAACAACCCGGTGGCGTATCCCGCCATGGGCATCGCGGTGGCATAGAAAAGCGGTTTGCCCGGGACGAAATCCTCGGGCTGCTGCTGCGCATACGGGACGATTTTCTCCGTGGGCAGCTTGGTGCACGCCGTAAGTCCGCCCAGCGCCGCGGACGCCGCCATCAGCTTTAGCGCGCTGCGACGGCTCACACCTTTTGCTTCGGCGCGCGGATCGTGCGGAAACTCCGACGCGACGAAATCGCGATAATCCGGCGTCCCAGCCAGTTGGTCCAAGCCGCGCCACACACGCTTTTCCGGCCGCTCGTCAAGCTTCGCCTGGATTTGCACCAAGTCAAACGCGTTCCCGTTTTTGGGATTACGACTCATAGAGAGCTGCTACCCGTCACGTGTCACCTATAACCTGTTCACCGGTGACACGTGTAGCAATCGGTTATTTCTTTCGGCCCTTTGATCTTGTATTCCTTTACCAGTTGTCGGCCCAGGGCGATTTGGTCCGGCGGCTCCACATAGTCGGCTTTGAAAACGTCCTCCCGGCGACGCACGTGGCGTTCCGGATGATTGTGGCAATCGATGCACCAGCGCATGTAAAGCGTATTGGCGCGGTAGGTCAACGGCATCTCGCCAATCGGCCCGTGGCAGGTGGTGCAGCCGATCCCTTTATTCACATGAATGCTGTGGTCGAAGTAAACGAAATCCGGCACGGCGTTGACGCGTGTCCATTCCAGCGATTTATCGCTTGCGTAACTTGCCCGCACAGGCTCCAGCATGGAACTGTTCAGCCACAATTTGGAGTGGCAGCTCATGCAGATCTGCGTGGTGGGAACACCCGCGAAGGAGGACTTCTCCACTGCCGTGTGGCAATAGCGGCAATCGATGCCATCGTCGGTAACGTGATGTTTATGGCTAAAGGGAACCGGCTGCTGTCTCGCGACATTCACATCGGTATAGTAGGGTGATTGATTGACGGCAAAAATGAGATACCCCAACCCTCCCAGGATGAAGACCGCGCCATAGATCGTCACCTTGGAGATCGTGTTCGTACTGCGATGGAAGATTTGCGCCATCGAAGGACTTTGCCTGACGCCCCACGCAAGAATCTTCCCCGACACCTACTTTTGCGCCGGCCATTCCTGCCTTGGGGCAGTTGCCTCCCGGAGAGGCCGAGTTCAAACGGTTTCAGCCCTGCTTGATTCTCCCGGGAAGTCGTTCTCGCACCGGGACGTGCCGCGCTTCACAGGCCTCCGCTTCCCAAAACTGCCCCGCGGTTGGTTGCCAAACTATGCATTCCTGAGGCCCCCGGGACAGAACGCTGGGGAATGGAGGAGATCCGAGCTGGAGTCGCCAGCCTGGGAATATTGTGACCTAAAACAATTATCCGAGACCTATGCGCGAATGGAGTCCTGAGCAGTTGAGGTTCTCCACCATCATTTTCACTCTGCATAGATTATGCCCCAGAAGTAACGGATTATATTTTGGTCGGGAATTGTTTGTCAAAAGAAAATCGTAATTTCGCTATTGGGGCATAGGGCGGCGCTTCGAAATCTTGATTGAGGTCAATTTATGTCGCAACGTGATGTTTTGTACGCGGCAGGGAGCGCAAGTGCCGGCGGCTTTCACTTTTGCCTTTTGCACTTTGCCTTCGGGTTTTTCTTTGCTGGTGGGTCTCAGCTTTTCTCTATGACCACCGCCGTCCCGTAGCAAAGCACTTCCGTCGCCGACCCTTTGCTCACCACTTCCGACGCGTCATAGCGGAAGCCCACGACGGCGTTCGCCCCCATTTCCGCCGCGTGCTGGAGGAGCAACTCGTAGGCTTGCAGGCGCGCTTGCTCGCACATTTCCGTATACGCTCCAATACTGCCGCCAACGATGTTCTTAAGGCCCCCGAATATGCCTTGAAGAATCGTCGGGGACCGCACAATAATTCCGCGAACAATGCCCTTATATTCGCGAATTCGGAACCCTTCAAATGTAAAGGTCGTCGTTACTGGCAGTGACATTGGGTGTCTCCTTCGTTTTTCCCGCTCGCGTTTGGGTGGGAGTGCGCAGCGCGGAGGGGGCTGCGATCTTCATGCTTCCCCTATGATATCCCAAGGACACGGGGACGGGCAAAACCTCGGCGGGTTCAACGGTGTACGAACGCAGAACCATCGCTCTGCGCGAGGGCCAAGGGAGGCTGGCAGCAATGTGGGAGTGGTTATTCCTGCTTCTCGAGAGTCATCCGCAGCGAGCTGACGCCCGTGCTGGGCGTCAAACTAAAGGTTTGAGAGAGGGATTTGTAACCCACGAGCCTGAACTCGATTTGATGGTTCCCCGGCATGGCCTTGAGGATTGCCGGTGTTGTTCCATGTGACTCGCCGTCAATCAGGATTTCGGCGCCGGGAGGGTCCGTGAAACAGCCAATCTTAACGGGCTCCCCGGGCTGAGCCGCGAGTACAGGACGGTTCGCCGAGGCACCCGTGGAAGCAACCGAGGCCGAAAACACCGGCGCTGCGCCCGCGAGCTGCGCCGAGGGCGTGCCCGGCTTGGACGTGTGAGGCGCATCCGCCGCCGAGACACCTTGCGGCGCCGGCGCCTGCACGCTCGGTTCGGTTGCTGCTACCGCAGTCCCAGCCGCAGCGGGCCGCGCCGGGGGCGCAGTCTCGAGGGCCACATCCGCATCGAGGTCTTGATCCAAATAGGCGGTGTACTCAATTCCCTTTGGAGCTCCTAAATCGTTCCCCACCCGAATTTCGACTTTGATCTCGTCCTTCTTCGTTTGCGTGGCCCGTTGCGGACTGCAGCGAAGCATGACGATCCTTCCGTTCGGAAGCCGTGCTTCCTCGATGTCGAAGTTCAGGATTTTGCCCTTCCTGACAGCCAGCACCGCGCCCCAGGCCGCCGTCCCCTCGGGAATAAGCTCCACCCCCTGAAGGGTGACGGGCTCAGCGATTTCCATGTCCACCCGTGAGCCCACCACCGCCTCGGAACTCAAAAGGTCTGCCGTCAGCCGCACACGAATTCGGGTCCCATCGGCAAGGCTCGCCGCTTGCGCCATGCTGGGAACGAGGGCTACGACCAATCCCCATGTCGCTAAAGTTTGCCTGATTTTCATGGCCAGCCCTCCGTACCGATAACCGTCGGATTCCCCCTGCCGCACACCCGCCGAGTGTCTCACCACGGTGGGGAAGGATCAAGAGAACGAAAGTACTACGGTTTGGGTGCTGCGGATGATGAATTGAGGTCCCGGGCCCCCTGATTATTGCGGTAAATTGACGGGCTCGGATGGCTTATAGGTACACCCTAACAGATGGGCCGTGACGTAGCGATCCAGTTCCTCGTAGTCCCGTAGCTTAATCAGTTCGGTTTGTAACTTTCGGTCGAAAGTTCGAACCTTATCGAGGAGCCAAAGGAAGGTCTGCTTGCTGTTCGCCAAATGCTTCATCGAGACACTCTTCCTTTGGGTCCGCATCGCTTTTACATCGAGCCCTACAAATTCTCCCTTCATCCCATAGTCATTTTCTTCGAGCACCCGCACCTGATTGAAAGCCCTACGCAGATCAACCTCCCCGAAGGACTTATCCTCGTCGAACTTCAACCCGCTCTGGTCGTTCAGGTGTACGCTCCAGAGTTTGTGAAACGAGAGGGCGAATCCCATCTCGTCGGAAGGATCCAAGCCCGCGAGAATCTGGTGAGCGGTTTCGATGAGGATTCCCACGCGCGCGGGATCGGCCGTACGGTACCCGAGCGCGAGGGCATGCCCGACGGTGGGAATGTACGCCTGGTCCATGGGCTCGTTAGGTTTGGGTTCCACGAGGATCCTCAGTTGCTTGTCATACTCCAGCAACCTGTCGATCAGATTCACGAGGTGCTGCATCGAATCCGGGACAGATTTAGCCTCGCGAATGTAAGTGCCCTCGCGCGCCAGCCAAAGCACCATCAAGCGGCAATCCAGCTCATTGGCGATATCGACAGCTTTGATCGTTCTTTCCACGGCGTAAGCACGCTCGGCCGGATTGTTGGAAGTGTAAGCTCCGTCAATCGTTCGGGGATCTTCCCAAAGCCGGGGGGCCACGAACTCCGCCAATAAGCCGTGATCCGAGAGCATTTGTTTCATTGAGCGTGCTTGCGTTGCGATTTGGGAGGGGGTGAGCGAATTGAGATCGGGCACAGCATCGTCGTCATGGAATTGCAGGGCATCAAACCCGAGCTGTTTGGCAATGCTCAGTTTGTTGGCAAAAGAGAAGGAGTCCCGCACGGGTGGGCCGAAAGGGTCAGCCCCATCACTCAAATTCCATGGCCCAAACGAGAAGCGATAAGATCCCGACATCGTATTTCCTCCCGATTGCGAAGTCGCGGTTCAAACAGTGCGCGCAACAGTAGCGCAGGCGATGACGCGAGTCAACTCCAGGGGCACGTTAAGGTCCGCGAAGTTTCCTCAGGACCAGTGGAATGGAGGGAAGAGCAGCCAGGGCACCGGAGAAGAAACAGGAACACCTCCTTTTTCCGTTGATCATCGGGCATTCTGTCGGCCTCGACGCTAGGTTTGGAGACCAAATTGCTCGTTTAATAGTTGGTCGAGTCGAATCGCGCACCCGCGGCGGGCGGGGCAAGTCGCTCCATGGGGCGGGAAGTTACGAAAGGAAGAGACGAATTGACCCCTTCGAAAGCCGTACAAAGCGACATTTTATCTATGCCAACCAAGCCAGCTCACCAAAACAAAAAAACATCAAAAATGAAGGTTGCTCCCAATAAGTTGATGAAAACAAACGGAAAAATATCGGACAAAACGGATCATCCCAATGAGTGTATGAAAACAAACGAGTTATACAAAATAGCCGATTAATTATAGAAAACAAACAGAAAGCAAACCAGTTAGCTCGATTTTCGACCTCAAAGAAGTCACCGCTTTTCCGTTCCATTCCCGCTATCCGGATAACTTACAGAAAAAAATGACCTTATGGCTTTCAGTATTTCGCCTATCCGAATAAGTGTATGAAAATAAGTCGTTTGGCAGAGGGACAAAGTATGCGTTGTCCGTCGATGTCACCGACGACCAGTGATCTTGTTCCGCTTGGGGAACTTTGCCGACTTTGACGGTGCCCTGGAAGTCGACCCGGTTAACCTTTGCGCCATGAGGTCTCTCTGGTATACTCAGCTAGCAGGGTGAAGGGCTGCCAATTTATGAAACAAGCTCGCCGGGTGGTTTGGTGTATTCTGTCCACGGTCCTCGTCGGTGCACTCGTCGGAGGCGCCTATGGGCGCCACGTTGAGGCCGCCGGCAGCGATGACGCGGACGTCAAGGCGAGCTTGAGCGCCTTCGGGCGCATTTACGATATTGTCGAAGCGAACTACGCCGATCCCGTCGATCCGGACCAGAGTATTTACGGCTCGCCCAATGGCAACACGGGCGCCATCCCCGGCGCGCTACACACACTGGACCCCCATTCAAATTTCCTCGACCCGCGCGCCTTTGCCCATCTGCGCGAGGACCAGGAGGGCAAGTATTACGGCGTCGGCATGACGATCCAGCAGCGCCCCGGCAGCATGGGCAAGCTCGTGGTCGTTGTGGAATCGCCGATGCCAGGTTCGCCCGCCTTTCGCGCGGGTCTGCGTCCGGGTGACGTCGTGGCGAAAGTCGATGGCAAATCCACGGACGGACTGAATACCGCGCAGGTGGCCGAAATGCTCAAGGGACCCAAGGGCGCTCCGGTCCGCGTCACCGTCATGCGCGAAGGATACGAACAGCCGATCGAAGTCAGTATCATCCGAGATGAAATCTCACAAATTAGCGTCGACCTCGCCTTCCTGGTTCGCCCGAACATCGCTTATATCCATATCAACAAATTCAGTGAGAACACCAACGATCAGCTCACCGACGCGCTGCGCAAACTGGGCGATAAGAGCTTGCAGGGATTGATCCTTGACCTGCGCAACAATCCCGGCGGATTAGTTGACGAAGCCGTCCAGGTTTCCGATCACTTTTTGGAAAAAAGCCAGCTTATTGTCTACCACTCCGGCAAGCACTCTCAGGAGCAGCGGTATTATGCGACTCGCGGTGACGATGGCAACGAATATCCGATCGTCGTTCTCATTAACCACTTGACCGCGAGTGCGTCAGAGATTGTGACCGGAGCCCTCCAGGATCACGACCGCGCTCTGGTGATGGGCGAAGCCAGCTTCGGCAAAGGCCTGGTGCAATCGGTGTATCAGTTGAGCGAGCATACCGGCTTACTCTTGACCACGGCGCATTATTACACGCCGAGTGGCCGCCTGATCCAACGCCAATATGAGAACGTTTCTCTTTACGACTACTATTACCACCCCGAGCTCACCAAGCCCGAACATGCCGAGGTCCGGCTGACCGACGGCGGGCGCGAGGTCTATGGCGGCGGCGGAATCACTCCCGACGTCGTGTTTTCCGACCCCGAGTTGAAGCCCACGGAGGAAATGCTCCTCCAGCACAGCGTCTTCTACAATTTCGGCAAGTACTATCTGGGGATTCACAAGACCATCCCCAAGGACTTTGAGGTGAATGACGCCGTCCTGGACGAATTCACACAGTTTTTGGCAAGCGCGAAAGTCCCCTTCACCAGCCAAGACATGAAGGACAACCTTGAGTTCGTCAAGAACCGCATCCGCGTCCAGTTGGTGGGCTCAATTTACGGTGAAAATGAAGCTGACCGGATCGATATTGCCAAAGACCCGCTGGTGCTGAAAGGACTGGCGAGCATGCCGCAGGCCAAAGAATTGATGGCCAAGGCCAAGCAGTATGTTGCCAGCAAGACCTTGAGATAGGATTCGGCGCGTAACCTTTTATAGGTGGCCGCCGTGCTGGCGCAGCATTTCCGCAATATCTTTATTGCTATAAAGCGCGGCCCAATGCAATGGCGTTGCGCCGGCGCTGTTCCTGAGATCGACGTCGGCCCCGTTGGCCAGCAGCAATTCCACCACATCCTTGTGATTAGTAGCCACCGCGAAGTGCAAGGCAGTCGCCCCCGAGTTGTTTTGGGCATTGATATCGGCCCTGTTCGCTAACAGCAAGGCCGCCACGTCCTTATGGCCCCTCTCTGCTGCCCAGTGCAGCGGTGTCCATCCATTTTTATCCTTGGCGTTGACGTCGGCCCCGCTGGCTAGCAGCCAATCTGCAACGTCCTTGTGTCCGCCACCTGCCGCGTAGTGCAAGGCCGTGCGATCCTCGTTGTCTTTGTTCAGGATCAAATTCGGATTGTTCTTGAGCAGCGCCTGGATCTCTCCCAAATTGCCGTCTTGGGCCGCAGCATCGATCTCGCCCGCGACCATCACGGGGTAAGAGGGAATCTGCGGGGTGGACGACGCGGGGGGCATCGGCGCCTTGCCCGCTTGCCCGCCTTGTTGCCCAGCCGACCCCATGATGTCCTGGTGATGGGCAGGCGCGGGCGAAGACGTATCGTCACGGTTTTCGCCGGCGCTGAACGCGGGCTTGGCGGGTTGCGGCGCCTCCGCGACTTCCGAGTGAGCGGTGGGTAACGCGCCGGTCGAAGGCATGAGGACGGGATTGTCTGTGGGACTCACCTCGGACTTTGCCGACTGCGGCAATTCCGCGCCTTTCTGGTGATCGGCGGCAGCCACCGCGGGCTCCGGCGCATCGCCCTTGCTGTCCTTACTGACCTCGGGCTTCTCGGTGTGCGGCAGTTCAGCGGCGTCCGTCGGTATTACAGCCGCCGCTTCGGGCGCAGGCGCGGCGTCCGGATTATTCTTGGCGATAACCTCGGACGGGCTCCCCAGCAGCGATCGAGCGACGTCCTTGTGCCCGGCAGCCGCGGCCACTTGCGAAGGCGTCGCCCCAAGATTGTCCTTGGCAATGACATCCGCCCCGCTTGCCACCAGCAATTCCGCCACGTCTTTGTGCCCCGCAGCCGCCGCGAGGTGCAAAGGCGTGGCTCCGGCGCTGTTCTGGGCATTGACCTCGGCTTTGTCCGCAATCAGCAATTCCGTGACGTTTTTGGAGCCATAAGCTGCCGCCAGGTGCAGGGGCGTCCAGCCGTTTTTGTCTTGCGCATTCACCTCCGCCTTATTGGCCAGCAACAACTCCGCCACGTCCTGATGCCCACCCTGCGCTGCCAGGTGTAACGGCGTCATGCCAAAACTGTCTTTGCTCAAAACCAGCCGAGGATTGTCTTTGACCAGAGTCTGGACTTTGGCCAAGTCGCCATCACGCGCTGCGCTAAGAATCTCCGCGGAAAAGTCCTCCCCGCCGCGTTGGCGCAGGAATTCCCCCATCCCTTTGTGGTCATTGTGCTCCGCCCATTGCACGGGGGTCTGGCCGTTGCTGTCCATGGCGTTGACCTCGGCGTTGCTCGCCAGCAGCAATTCTGCTATCTCCGTGTGACCGGCTGACGCCGCGAAGTGCAAAGGGGTATCGCCCTTCGCATCCATGGCATTGACCTTGGCGTGGTTGGCCAGCAGTAATTCCACCACGTCTTGGTGGCCGCCGTACGCCGCATAATGCAGGGGGGTATCGCCCTTGTTGTCCTTGGCGTTGACGCCGGCTCCACTGACCAGCAGTAATCGCACCAAATCCTTGCGGCCATAGGCCGCCGCGTGCAAAGGCGTGGCCCCGGCGTTGTTCTTAGCGTTCACATCGGCTCCCTTCGCCACCAGCAATTCCGCCACGTCGAAGTGGCTCCCGTAGGCGGCGAAGTGCAGAGGGGTATCGCCCTTAATATCCTTGGAACTGGCGTCGGCGCCGCTCGCGAGTAGCACCTGGGCAACATCCCAGCGGTCCGCAGCCGCGGCGAAGTGCAAGGGCGTCGCGCCGTGTTCATCTTTGCTGGAAACCAAATCAGGCTGGGCTTTCAGCAGCGCCTGGACCTTGGCCAAGTCCCCACGCCCCGCCGCGTTATGAATATCGCCGCAGAAGGCGAGGCTGCCCCAAACCAGCGCCGCCAGTGCCACCACACTAACGGCAGCACGGCTGCGGAAGGGAGAGCGGCGCGGTCGGCCGAAGATAGACTGCGTGTTCATACTGACCTCGGGTTTCCCGGCGATTCACCCAAGGGTTCCTCCTTAATGCCCTAAATGACCGCAGTATATACCGAGAGACAGGACGTGGGATACGGCTCCCGAGGAGTTAAGTGAAAGGCGCTGGGGCATAGATCTCTGTGAAACCATGGCAATAATCTCCAAGCACGGATGTAGGCAACCAATCTGCGCATCCGGAAATCCCACGAGTGTGGGCGGAAGGGCTATTCTACGTGGGTTTCTGCACGCTCCGTTCAGAGGCTTCCCCCAAGAGAAAGGGTTTTCACCCACCCCGCAAGGCTCGCTGCCAGAGCCAACATCATTATTCTCAACAAGATATAACCTAACAAAGTAAAATCTATTTAATGTCTGAAACCTTCTAGTCAATGGCTGCGTCCAAATCAATGAAAGGGATGAAAGGAGCCCTTCTCGCAAATGCGGCGGGAAGATCGCTGCAACTTAACTTTAGGAGGTACGAGAACGATGAACAAAATCAAGGTTTTCACCACGACATTCTCTCTCGCCCTGCTCTGCCTCGCTTTCCAGAGCATCGCGCGGGCAGATGAATGGGACAAGAGTACGGTGGTTCAAGTCAGCGGCCAAGTGGAGGTCCCGGGGGTCAATGGGCCCGTGGTCCTGGATTCAGGGACTTACGTGTTTAAACTCGCGAACATTCAGAGCAATCGGGACATCGTCACCATCTTCAACACAGACGAGACCAAACTTCTCGCCACCATCAACGCGGTGCCGGATTACCGCAACGAACCTTCTGAAAAACCGCTCATCATCTTGGGAGAAGCCTCGGCGAATACTCCGCCCCCCATTATCAATTGGTTCTATCCCGGCGACAATTACGGATGGGACTTTGTTCAGCAGAGATAGCACGGCAGGGAAATCCGCCAAGTAAATAATCTGTGCTGGTCTCGCGCGGGCAGGCGCAGATCTCAAGGGTGAGGTCTGCCGCTTGGCCCGTGGAGGCCCTGAGCATGTCCGCGATGAGAACGCGCAGACTTTAGCAAGCTGATGAACGGGGAAGCAGGCGCGGCTTTGCACCGTCAGTGAGTTTTTGAGTCACGGTCCTGCCGGGCCGTCGACCTGACGAGCCCCTGTTTGCGTGGAAGCGGCTAACTCGCTTCGCCGGCCTCGCACTGCATTTGAGCGTCCTGGTCCAGGACAATCCCGAAGTGATTGCGAAGCGCCAGATGCCAGTCCGCTTCCGTCGTGAGGAGACGCTCTTGCTTTCTGCCGTTGGTCGTCACGAACAGGCGCATACCTGCGAGGGTTACACGGCCGTTGGGTGTGGCCAGCGAGCAAGTCCGGTGTCGCGTGAAGCTGGATTCGGGAGAGGTCTGGTGATAACGGCACATGCCGGCGAACTCGGAGAGTTGCCGGGGCGCCAGCGTGAAGTCGTATTGCAGGAGCCACGAACCAGTGGGTTGCTGCCGCTCCATGCGCCATCGCTCCCCCACATCCATCAGCCGGAAGTTTCCGGCCGCATCCTGCTGTTCGGTCGCGCTGGCGAGACGGAGCGGTTCGAGGAAGTTGTCGCCGAAACCGACATCGGCCAGCCAGGGGTCTTCAAGGTCGATGCGCAAAGCGAGGTGATCAAATTCCTTGCTGGCAATTCCCTGTTCGTTGGCCACGCGCGCCGAGAGCAGCGTTACACGGAACCCCATGGCCGTGAGCAGCGTCGAGAACGCGCCATTCAGCTCATAGCAAAAACCACCCCGTCGCTTGCCGGCGACCTTCTCCACAAAACGCTCAGGATCGAGGACGATCTCGCGGCCTAGGCCGATGTCGAGGTTCTCAAAAGGCACGGTCAGCATGTGCTGGCGATGCAACGCACCGAGCGTGTCGACCGTGGGCGCAAGCGGACCCTTATAGCCAATGCGATGGAGATACGCACCGACATCCATGACGATTTGATGCTCGGCGGGCCCGGGACGGTTGGTGGAACAGTACATCGGAACGAACTCGGCCTTTAATTTGATTTGGCGCGCCGATCGCAAACCCCTTTTTGTCCCTTTCGACCCCGGCATTGTTTCTTGAGGCCGCATCAAGGCGTACTTGACAACCCGTAGGCGGCGGGGAGAGGATCGAAGTTAAGCAAAAGTCAACTGTGCCGATGAATTTGGTTTGAGGTCCGAACCGGGGGGAGACAATGCATTCCCTTCCATTCTTGGGCAGGCATCCGACAGCGAGGCCGACGACCCTTCGGCTTGTGCCCGCGCTCGCGCGAGCACGGCTGGCGACGCCGTTGGCCGCAACTGTGTTGCTGACTGGCGCAATCCAGCTTTGCGCGCAGAGCCGGGTGGCGCCCACCTCGCTGGTTTTGCAGGTGACTCCGGAAGAGCACCTGCAAGTCCAGAACGGCAGTGTGGCGCTCAAGATCCGCCTCGCCCGCGGCGCTATGGCTCGGCTCTGGGAGGCGGAATCCTGCGCCGCCGCCGCGCCGGACTCGCAGATCATCCTCGCCTCGGGGACTTACACGATCCCCCTCAACACGTTGACCCCGGCGAGCGGCAATCCCGCCTCCAGCACGATGGAGGTTTGCCTGGGGTCCTCCGACGGCGTGCTCCATGATTCCCAGCTTGTCGAAATCTCCCCGACGGGAAGCGGGGCAGTGGCGCAAGGGCAGCCGGCCAACCTTGCCCCCAATGATGTTTCTGGAAATGTTCCTGACGGATGGCGGGTGACCACAAAGGCAGGTACAACAACCTGGTCGAATCCGTAAAGATCACCTTGTAGCGGCGAGGCGTTGAGTCGGCCCGCCCACGCCAGTCTCACGACGCGCCAGGGTACCCGCAAGGGGTACCCCAACCTCGCCGCACAGCCAGAACTGTACTGGCTGCGCTGACCACGTTCCGCTCATTGATGAGCGGTTAATTCCGGGGAACGGCACGGCAGTGCTGTACCGTGCTCAGCTTGCGGTGGTCAGGTTTACTGCCGCGTTGCTAAACACGTTCGAGACAGCCTTCGATAATGCGCCCATCGAGGCAATAGCGCCGAGCGCGATCAAGACAAGCAGAAGACCGTATTCCACCAGATCTTGGCCTTCCTCTTCTTTCCACAGCCGATTCAAAAGACTCTTCACAGTGAAAATCCTCCTCTATTCGATGATGGCTTCTTTTCGCCAGATTGATAAACGTATGGTAATCCGATCCGTCAAAGCTTCTTCAATGACCATTCCGTGCGCCGATCCCTCGAACGTGAGCTTGATCGCAAGAACAACGAGGGGTGTGTTGGGTTGGCCTATCAGCCGGGAGTCATTGAGGTCCACGCCTTGCGGTATAGGGTCCCGGCTCTCACTCTAAGCACAGTCCAATAGTCTGGCAAGAGTACCGAGGTACCAATCGCGCGTTTTTCCCGAGGATTGCCGGGCGAGATGCGAGCCATTCTCGCCGCTCCGCCACAAATGAGCAGGTTTTTCGATGGAAGCAGAATCCACGCGGATAACGGGAAGGAAGGCGGTCTAAAGCGTCACTGATCGCGCAGCGGCCGGATAAACTCAAGCCCGGCAATCAATTCGTGATCGGTGCCGATCGGCCAGGTCCACACCACCCGGCACCGTTCGGGGCGCGGGTTCAGGTAAACATCCACAATCTGGCCCGGAACGATTTGGCCGCGCAACTGCAGTCGAACCCCCAAAGCTGAAATATCAGTTGTGGAGGATTCCTCGAAGCGCTCGCCGCTCTCCGTCGTCACGGGCGCGTGCATCGTGAACATCACACGCTTTTCCCGCCGGGTATCTTGATCACGAGTAGACATAGGAAGGTTAAGCGAAATTATTTTATCCGTCCCACCGTGTCAAGTGTCTTGGGCGTAGATGAAACAATCAGAAACACCTGGATTGGCGGAGTTTGTGTGCAGGCATCGCTTACGAAAGAGAAAACCACTCGCCCGTGCTGCGGGAGCTCCCGGGAGGTGTGATCCCTGGGGCTAAATCACGAGGCGACGGCAATGGGCCGCCTGCTCATACTGTCGAGGCGAGGAAAACTGAAGCTTGACCGGTTGGCCGGACGGCGCTGGAGGATTTCGGCTCTTCTTTAGTGGTCAGCGGCCGGAACCTGAGAATGAACATTTGCCGGGGCAATTCATAGAAGTGCATGCCCAGCGACATCGCTTCTCTCAGCGCCTGGGAATTGTCCCAGTGATCGTGATCGATGCGGTAGGCGGCAATGACGGCGCCGGTACGGTCCGCCCCGCGCAGGCAGTGGACAAACACGGGCCCCGACTTGCCGTCTTCCAGCAGCGCAAGGATCTTAGTAATCTCGGCCTGGGTCGGCGCAGTCAGGCCGGTCATGGGAACGTTCACATATTTCATGCCAAAGGAAGTGACAACCTGCTTTTCCAGGGATGACCGCTCACCGCTCGCGCGCAAGTCCACGATGGTTTTGATGCCCATCGTCGCCAGGTATTTGAATCCATCGGCCGTCGGTTGTGCGCCGCGGTAGACGTGCTCATTCACCTCGTGGAAGTTATTGATTCCTTGCGTGGCGCCACCGGCAATCGCAGGCAAACCAAAAAGACAAAGAGCCGTAATGTTCCGACGCAAAATCCTCATGAAGCTTTACTCCGCCCTCGAATGTGCGAGTTAACGATCAACCCCATACTATTCGATGCCCCGGATTCGTTGGGGTTGCAGCCCCCGGTGCTATCCTTAAACCTTGGGGAAGATGGTCGCGATCGAAGAAATAATTTGAACGGTATTGACTTAATGGCGTGGGCTGAGAACAATGAATGTACGGCCAAAACTAAACGAATCTGCTCATGGAGATCCCTGGAACAAAGGAAGGCTTTTCGGCGATCGAAGGGGCGAAGCTGTTTGGGAAGTCCAGGAACGAACTCAGGGAAATGATCATCTCAAGGAATACCGCGCGCAAGAGGGCCGTTGAGGGTTGAGCGCTAAGGCTGGCCATCGGGCTTCTGTTAACGAACGCGGGGAGTTGCGGCGCAATGGCTGAATCCTGGCAGGACGTTGCAAGGCTCGCGTGCTTCGAGTTGTGGGGCGGGAATAGCAGGGCGGTTCATCCGATTGAGCTTCCCGGCTTGCAGGGGTGGATTTCCTGCACTCCGTTCGGGCACACGGCTAGCGGTGGCGACGTCCACTATGTGTCGGTGTGCAGCAAAGGACAGGTCTCGCGTATCGCCCTCGCTGACGTGGCTGGGCACGGCGAATCCGCTAGCTCTGTGGCAGAGCGATTGCGGCGCGTTCTGCAATTGCATACTGATAACTGGGACCAGTCGGCGCTGATGCGCGAGCTGAATGAGGCGTTCAAGCGCGACGCCACGGGAGTGCAGTTCGCCACCGCCGTGGTGCTGGGGTTCTACGTCGGGACCGGCGAGCTTGTCTTTACCAACGCTGGCCATCTGCCCCTGCTATGGCATCACGCGGAGACGGGCGACTGGGATTGGCTCGAGGAGCGGACAACTTATGCCCGCGATGTGGCCGGCCTGCCCCTCGGGCTGATCAGTGGGACGACGTACGCCCAGGTTGGCATTGAGCTTCGCCCCGGCGACACGCTCATGCTCTATACGGACGGAATTACCGAATGCCGTAACGAGGGCGGTGAAGAATTGGGCCATGAAGGCTTGCTGGCGTTGGTCAGGGGGTTGACAATAGGTCCGCTGGGGGGGCCGGTCGCCTTCGGCCAAGCCTTGGCCGGAGGGCTCGAACGGTTTCGCGGCAGCGCCCTCCAGCGGGACGACGAAACCATCGTGCTCCTCCAGCGGCACGCGGAAATCGGGCAATTTGTCTGAATCGGACAAGGGCTTAGTTTCATCTAATAGATTGCATTAGGGATAACAGGTGGCGTGGGATGTGGACGCGGTTCGCCTTGGCGTCCTATCGCATGCCTTTGCGGGATATCCACAATAAGGATATGTCCATGGCAAAGCCCGTTTTGCTTACAGTAGACGACGATCCCGAAGTCTTGCGCGCAATCGAGCGCGATTTGCGGCGGCGCTATGCCGAGAACTATCGCGTCCTCCGCGCGGACTCCGGCGCGGCGTCCCTCGAGGCCTTGAAGTCGCTCAAGCGCCGCGGAGATTCGGTCGCCTTGCTTCTGGTCGATCAACGCATGCCGCAGATGACCGGCGTGGAATTCCTCGGGAAGGCGATGGAAATTTTCCCGACCGCCAAGCGCGTGCTGCTGACGGCCTACGCGGACACCGACGCAGCGATTCAGGCGATTAACAGCGCGAGAATTCATCACTACCTGCTGAAGCCCTGGGACCCTCCCGAGGAGCACCTCTACCCCGTGCTCGATGACCTGCTTGAGGACTGGCGTGGCTCGTTCCGGCCTCCATTCGAAGGCGTGCGCATTCTCGGCACGCGCTGGTCCCCGCAATGCTATGCCATCCGGGATTTTCTCGCGCGCAACCAAGCGCCGTACCAATGGATCGATGTTGAGACGGCGGCCCAAGTCGCGGAGGTGCGCACGCTGGTGGAGGCGTCAGGCGCAACGCCTTCATGCTTGCCCATGGTGCTTTTCCCCGACGGCACATCTTTGGCTGCTCCCACCCCTGGGCAAGTGGCCGACAAACTTGGGTTACGCGTCAAGCCGGGGATGGCTTTCTACGACTTCGTCATCGTGGGAGGCGGGCCCGCGGGCTTAGCAGCCGCGGTTTACGGCGCATCGGAGGGGCTCAAGACGCTGCTGATCGAAATGGAAGCGCCGGGCGGTCAGGCGGGGATGAGCTCGCGCATCGAGAACTATCTCGGATTCCCTTCGGGATTGAGCGGTGGCGATCTGGCGCGGCGAGCCGTGGCGCAGGCCCGGCGGTTCGGAGTCGAAATCCTCGCCCCGCAGCAGGTCACGGGCGTCCGCGTGGAAGGCCCCTCGCGAGTCGTCAAGCTGGCCGAGGGGGCCGACATCGGATGCAAGGTGCTGCTGATTGCGACCGGCGTTTCCTACCGCAAGCTCGACGTGCCGGGAGCGGAGCGATTGCAAGGGAGCGGCGTTTACTATGGTGCGGCCATGACCGAGGGAGTGTCCTGCAAGGATGATGACGTCTACATCGTCGGAGGCGCGAATTCCGCCGGGCAGGCGGCGATGTACTTCTCCAAGTTTGCGCGTCGCGTGGTGATGTTGGTGCGCGGTGAATCGCTCTCCATCACCATGTCGCAGTACCTTATCGACCAGATCAAGAAAACACCGAACATTCAGGTGGAAACGCACTCGCGGGTGGTGGAAGTTCACGGTGACACCCATCTCGAGGCCATCACCATTCAGTGCGGAAGCAGTGGGGAAACGACGAAGGCGCCCACCAACATGCTCTCGATTTTCATCGGCGCCGAACCCAAAACGGATTGGCTGGAGGGCGTGGTGGAGCGCGACGAGCGCGGCTTCATCATCACCGGGACCGATCTGGTACGCGGGGGAAAGCGGCCGGCGGGATGGCCCCTGGGCCGCGACCCATTCTGGCCGGAAACCAGCGTGCCTGGAATTTTCGCCGCAGGTGACGTCCGTCACGGGTCGGTGAAAAGGGTCGCCTCAGGCGTAGGCGAAGGCTCGATTGCCGTGCAGTTCACTCATCAATACCTCAGCGAGGTGTGACTTGGCGGAAAACCCTACGAGCGCAACGAGCAGCAGCTTGATCGACGACTTGCGCAAGATCGAAGTTTTCGCTGACCTCTCCCCGGACCAACTCACGTGGCTGGCGGAAAATCTTGAGGAACGGCGATTTCAGCCGGGAGAGGTCATGGCCCGTGAGGGCGAACCTCTGGACTATCTCATCGTGATCCTCGAAGGGGAGATGCGGATACAGAGAGGAAGCGGTGGGGATGAACTCGTCTTTCGAGGGTTTGCCGGTCAAGTTACCGGCCTGCTTCCGTACTCGCGGCTGACACACTACGGCGGCACCAGCCGCGCCGTGCTTCCGACGCGCATCGTCGGCCTGCATCGACGCCTCTTCCCCGAGATGCTCCAGCGCATGCCCCTGCTCGGCCAGCGTTTGGTTTCCATCATGGCCGATCGCATCCGCGAGACCACCCGGATTGAAACTCAACGCGACAAGCTGATGGCGCTGGGTAAGCTTTCCGCAGGGCTGGCGCATGAACTGAACAATCCCGCCGCCGCGGCGCAGCGGGCCACCGCCAGCCTCCGTGAGGCGCTCGAGACGGTGCGCGACGCCAGCATTCGCCTCGCTCGCCATGCCCTCTCCCAAGATCAGCGCGAGATGATTATCCACTTCGAGCGGGAGGCGGGGCAATACGCTCCCTCGGTTCCTGCGGATCCACTGGCCCAGAGCGACCGCGAAGAGCGCATTACCACTTGGCTCGAAGGCCGCCACACGCCAGAGGCCTGGAGAATCGCGCCCGCGCTCGCCGACATGGGCGTGGACGTCCCCAAATTGGAGAGTCTGGCTGCCCACGTGGGCGACGAAGTGGTGTGCGACGCGCTCATCCGTAGCTCTTCTTTGCTCACAATCGCCAGACTGATCAGCGAGATTGAAATCAGCACCAAACGCATTTCCCATCTGGTCCAGGCGATCAAAGAATACTCTTACATGGATCAGGCCTCGATGCAGAAGGTCGACTTGCACCAGGGGCTTGAAAATACCCTGACGATTCTCCACCACCGCCTGAAAGGTGGAATCAGGGTCGTCCGCGAGTATGACGAGAATCTGCCGAAGATCTGCGCCTACGGCGGTGAGCTCAATCAGATTTGGACGAACCTGATTTCCAACGCCATCGAGGCCATGCAAGGCAAGGGTGAGTTGCGCGTGCGGACAGCGCGCGAACTGGACCGCGTCCTCGTGGAAATTGGCGATAACGGACCGGGAATACCCGCTGCCGTTCTGCCGCACATCTTTGACCCGTTTTTTACCACCAAGGGAGTCGGGGAGGGAACGGGCCTCGGACTTGACACCGTTTGCCGAATCATCCGGAACCATCACGGCGAGATTCGTGTTTCTTCGCACCCGGGCGACACTCGATTCCAGGTTTATCTCCCGGAAACCCAACCGAAGGCTGAGTCATCTTCTGCATAGAGGAGGGCATCATGTCAGAAAGTTGTTCGCACCTTGACGAGATCCGCTACCCATCTCCCAACACGGACGGATGTGAGGAGTGTCTAAAGATGGGCGACTCGTGGCTGCACTTGCGCCTCTGCGAGACTTGCGGTCACGTGGGCTGCTGCGACGGCTCAAAGAACCGGCACGCCACAAAGCACTTCCGAAAAACCAAGCATCCAGTGATGCGCTCGATCGAGCCCGGCGAGGAGTGGGGATGGTGCTACGTTGACGAGTTCATGATTGAACCGTTTCCGCGAGGCACGGTTCCGACGCATACGTAAGCGCGGTCTGCGGGCATCACCAGTTTTTCCCGATGCCGCGTTCGACTCATTTATTCATTCTCATCATCAATGGGGTGGGTGTCGTTGGCTGGGGAATCACGCGCGGAGGCGGTCGGCTCTGAGTCATCGCCGGGACGCCAAAGCCGGGCCAAGAACGCACAGGGCTGAATTCCATGTTCGATAATGCAGGCGAAAATCTTATTTTCCGCTGGGACCCTGCCGTCCGTGATGCCCTGAAGCTCTGCCCTCCACTCGAAGGCGATCGCTACAGAGACGGCCAACTCCTTTTTCGGCGGTCTTCAAATCAGCAAGCCCTGATGCTTGGTTGGCTGGAAGAGAACTTTGTGCCGCGACTGGGACCTGAAACTATCAGGTTCTTAAGCATCGGAGCCGGAACCGGAATTTTCGACGAGCAACTCATTCAAGCATTTCTAAGGCGAAACCTGCGGATACAGTATGAGGGGCTCGATCCAAACCCAGCGGTTCTGAATCTTCTTAAGAACAACCTGAAGCCTTTGACAGGTGAGAAGCTGACAGTCAATATCCTTTTAAGCGATTTTGAATCTTACGAGGCGATCAAGAAGTTTAATTTCATCTTGTTGGTGCACACCCATTATTTCTTCTTGGATCTTCGTCAAAACCTTCAAAAAGCATGGGATCTGCTAGAAGAAGGCGGCACTCTTATTCTTTATTCCGCACTCGATATTTTCCTCAGTCAGTTTTTCAATGTGACCTTTCAAAGCAATTTTGGCCATCCGCCTTGGCTCAGTCATCATGTTCAAAAGGCATTGAAGACTTTGGGCGTTCCATTTCGCCGCGAGTCCATCAATGCGGAGCTGGATATCTCAGCCTGCTTTGACCACGATGAGAAGGCGGCGAATGATCTTCTCAGCTTTGTCATTCACGCTGACACGACGAATATATCTGGAAAAGACGTTCTGCTGACCTGCCTCAAGGAAAATGCGGTCTATGAGAACGGCAGGTACCTGCTACCCCATACGGTGGATGTGTTCCTAATTCACAAGACATGATCCTAAAGGGGGAACCGAGCCATGAATGCTACCGCAACGCAGATCGACTATCGGAACCAGCTTTTGGCGCGCTTGGAGCAATCGAGGTCGCTGACCGATGACCTGTTTCGCCGGGTGCGCATCGACGCGATGTATGACCGTCCGATTCCGGAAAGGCACCGAATTGTTTTCTACATTGGCCACCTTGAGGCATTCGATTGGAATCTGATTGCGGGTCAAGCGCTGGACCTCGGCCCTGCTCACCCTGAGTTCGACCACCTTTTTGCTTTTGGCATTGACCCGGTGGGTGGCGGCCTCCCAGCGGATACGCCCTCGGATTGGCCCCGCCTTTCGGAGATCAACGCCTATAACCTCGGCCTTCGCGAGAAGCTCGATCACATCCTCAAAAACTCTGCACAGCCTCCGGTAGGCCGGTGGAAATATCCTGAAGAACTCATCCTGAACACGGCGATTGAACATCGGCTGATGCACGCAGAAACCCTCGCGTACATGCTGCACCAGTTGAGTTTGGATCGGAAGATTGCTCCACACAGCGATCGCCCCGCGGGTACCTCTAAGTCCGGGCCACCAGTTGCTGTCCGGATGATTGATATCCCGCCGGGAACGACGACGCTAGGGGTACCGCGAAAACGGGAATCATTTGGCTGGGACAACGAGTTTGAAACTCAATCGGTGCAAGTGCCGGCCTTCGTGATCGACGTTTACAAAGTTACGAACGGCGAGTTCCTGCAGTTCGTGCTGGTGGGTGGATACGACGACCGGCGGTTTTGGAGCGATAGGGACTGGGCCTGGATTAAGGATCAGAACATCGCCCATCCGCGCTTTTGGTTTGAGCGCCAAGGACAGTGGTTCTATCGGGCCATGTTCGAGGAGGTGCCGTTGCCATTGGACTGGCCGGTATACGTGAGCCACGCGGAGGCTGCGGCCTACGCGCGGTTTGTTGGCAAGTCACTTCCTACAGAAGCCCAGTTCCACCGCGCCGCTTATGGGACGCCGGAATGGGTGGAGCGAGAATATCCTTGGGGAGACGCGCCCCCCGATGCCGGCCGCGGCAACTTCGATTTTGAGCATTGGGATCCGGTAGCCGTAGGGAGCTTTCCCCGTGGGCGAAGTCACTTTGGAGTGGAGGACACTCTCGGAAACGGGTGGGAGTGGACTTCCTCGACGTTTGCTCCATTTCCTGGCTTTGAGCCTTTCCCCTTTTACCCAGGTTATTCGGCGAACTTTTTCGATGGAAAACACTATGTGATGAAAGGAGCCTCGCCGCGAACCGGGGCGTGCATGTTGCGGCGTTCGTTCCGCAATTGGTTCCAGCCCCACTATCCCTTCGTCTATGCATCCTTCCGCTGTGTGAGCAACTAAAGGGGGGCGATATGTTGATTCGAAGCGCCGTATATGATGTGAGCAACTCTTTCGCGGAAGCCGTGCGCGATGGGCTTGGGCGGCCGGGACAAAAGGAGTTGCCGTCCAAATATCTTTACGACGATGTTGGCTCGGCCCTGTTTGAAGTTATCACCAAGCTTCCCGAATATGGGCTGACGAGGGCGGAGGAGAGAATCCTGCTGCGTCACTCCGACGACATTGCCGAGCGGCTCGCCTCGCAGGGAATCGTTGTGGAACTCGGCTGTGGAAGCGGCAGGAAAACGCGTCGATTGCTGGAGGTCCTCGCGCGGAATCAGTCCACCACGTACTGCCCAATTGAGATTTCCTCAACGGCTCTGGTGAACTGCGAGCGCGAACTCGATGATTTGCCCCAGATCAGCATTCTCGGGTTCGAGACCGAATACCTTGACGGCTTGAGCAGGGCAGTGGCTCGCCGCCCGCGCGGCGACGGGGTCGTGGTGCTTTTCTTAGGTAGTTCGATCGGCAATTTTGATCGCGCGCCCGGCGAGGACTTCCTGCGCAAGATTCGCCTCGCGCTCCTACCGGGAGATACGCTGCTCCTCGGGACCGATCTGGAAAAACCCCTGACCCAGCTCGTCCCCGCCTACGACGACTCGATCGGCGTGACGGCTGTGTTTAATCGCAACATTTTGGCCCGCATCAACCGGGAGCTCGGCGGCGACTTCGACCTCGCCCGGTTTGAGCACGTCGCCCTCTACAATGCTTGGGAGCGGCGCATCGAAATGCATCTCCGTTCCGTTGAGACCCAGACTGTGACTATCAAAGGGGCCAATTTCCGCACGACGCTCCAGCGCGACGAGACCATCTGGACCGAAAGCTGTCATAAGTACAGAAAGGCCGAAGTCCCACAGATGGCCGAACGGACGGGGTTCGCGTGCATAGCCCAATGGGTGGATGAGGAATGGGGTTTCGCCGAGAACCTCTTCGTTGCGGTCTAACCCTGGTGATTTTCCCGCCCGCGCTTCAAATTGCAAAGGAGCCGCAATGAAACAGTTCGCATCTCCTCGGTTGCTCGCATTGCTTGCGCTGGCGATTTGTGCGCTCGACATCGTGCCGACTGGCTCCGCAGCGGCCCAATCTCAGACGAGTGGGCCGTCGACTCAGGTAAAACCAGCGGAGATTCAAATCCCCAATGGGCCCTTACCCATCCGCATTTTGTTGCAGAGCCCCGCTGACACCGTTACAGATTTGCAGGTCATCTGCTTATTCCAGTCCAACCCGTCGAATACCCTTCACGGGTCGCTCACCGAAATCAACGATAAGCTCAAGGGCCTTCTCGACCAAGTTCGTAAGCCGGATTTGTTTCGCGGGGAATCCGGCGAAACGATCTTGATTACCCCGCCCGCGGGAACTCTCGGTGCAGGGAAGCTTCTGGTCATTGGGCTCGGAGATTCCGAGACATTTACGCCTCAGCGCATGGAGTTGGTCGGATCAATCCTATACCGGGAGGCGGAGCGTCTGGCAGTTTCGCAACCGTTCTTTGCCCCGACAATTCTCGATGGCGGAGTGACGACATTTGGCACAGGGCAGGTATCGGAGCAGGTCGTTTCCGGGTTCTTGCGCGCCGCGCGTATGGATCGAGTCCTAAGAAACACCGGGGCTTGGCAGGGGCAGCCAATACAGGCCCTCACCTTCCTTGCCGGACCAACGCATGCTGCCGAAACCCAGCAGGGAATCGAAAAGGCGATCGCCGCGGATGCCGCAAGATGACAGCGTTTCGGGATTATAGTGTATGAACGGTTCTACCATGAGCCAGTCGCCCGAAACCGTCATTGAATTTCGCCGCGTATCATTCCGCGTGGCAAGTAACCACCTGCTCCTGTCGGATCTGAGCCTGAGTGTCCAGCGGGGCGAAACTCTCGTGCTGCTGGGGCGCAGCGGCTCCGGCAAAACCACCACGCTCAAGCTCATCAATCGTCTGCTGGAACCGAGCGCGGGCGAAATTCAAGTTGAAGGGACTTCTACCCTGAACTGGGATCCCATTCGCCTGCGGCGAAGCATCGGTTATGTCATCCAGGAAGCCGGGCTCTTCCCGCACTTCACGGTGGAGAGAAACGTTGGCTTGGTTCCGCAGTTGGAACACTGGACGCCGGAGAAGACTCACGCACGGGCACGCGAGATGCTGGAACTTGTGGGTTTGCCACCCGATCAGTTTCTATCGCGTTATCCGCGCGAGCTTTCCGGCGGCCAGCGGCAGCGCGTGGGTGTGGCGCGGGCCCTGGCGGGCGACCCGCCAGTCCTGCTGATGGACGAGCCGTTCGGGGCGCTCGACCCTTTAACCCGGGCGGAAATCCAGCGCGAGTTTCAAGCGCTCCAGAAGCGCCTCCGGAAAACCATCATCTTTGTGACGCACGATACGCGTGAGGCCTTGCTGCTCGGCACGCGCATCGCACTTCTGGAGGCGGGAAAATTGGTCGGCGTCTTCACTCCTGATGAATTCCTCCACACTCCTGACCCGCTCGTGGCCGCTTACGTTGACGCATTCCGGGCGGGCAACGGGAACGCAAAATCGTGAATCGAGGCGGCGGATGGATACACTCAACTTCTTCGTCAAAAACCACGGCCAGATCCTTCAGCTCACGCTGGAACACTTGTGGCTGGTGGGAATCTCCATGCTGCTGGCAATCGCCATCGGTCTGCCGTTGGGAATTCTGCTCACCCGGCGGAGGGCACTGAGCAAACCTGTCATCGGCGCGGCAAATATTGTGCAGACCATTCCCAGCCTTGCGCTCTTCGGCTTCCTGCTGCCGGCTCCCTGGCTCGGCGAGCGAGCGGACCGGTTGGCGATAACGGCGCTCGCCCTTTATGCGCTGTTGCCGGTAATTCGCAACACCTACACAGGGATCCTTGGCGTTGACTCAGGCGTGCGGGAAGCCGCGCGCGGCATGGGGATGACGGACGGGCAGGTGCTTCTTCAAGTCGAACTGCCTCTGGCATTAGGAGTCATCCTGGCAGGAGTGCGGGTGGCCACCGTCATCACCGTAGGCGTGGCCACGATTGCCGCGGCGATCGGCGCCGGGGGCCTGGGGGAATTTATTTTTCGCGGCGTGGCGATGGTGGATAACAGGGTGATTCTGGCCGGCGCGATTCCTGCCGCCTTGTTGGCACTGGGTTTGGATTTGCTCCTGGGACTCTTAGAGCGCAAGCTGACTTACGCGCACTGAATTCGCGGCCCAGAGCAAGTCAAAAGGCAAAATGCAAAGGTCAAAAGTCAAAGGTAACAGGGCGTGTCTACTGTGGGTTAAGGCCTCCGTATGAGCTGGCGCGCACCCGGTTGGCTGCTGATCGCGACGGCTTCGGGAACACTTCTTGCCGCCTGTTGTTTCACCGCCTGTGGACCCGGGCTGCGGCAAACTCTTGTTATCGGGTCAAAGAACTTCACCGAACAGGTGATCCTGGGCGAAATGCTCGCGCAGCATCTGGAAGCGAAGACGGGATTGCACGTGGAACGTCGGTTTTTCCTCGCGGGCACTTACATCAGTCAACAGGCGCTGCTCGCGGGGCGGATCGACGCTTACGTGGAGTACACCGGCACGGCGTTGACCGCCGTTTTGAAGCTCCCTATCGAAAATGATCCCGCAAAGGTCTACGACAAGGTCAAACGAGAGTACGCCTCGCGCTACGGCGTGGAGGTCATGAAGCCGCTGGGCTTCAACAATACTTTCGCCATGGTGGTCCGAGGCGAAACCGCGCGCCGCCTGAACATTCACACGCTCTCTGAGGCCGCGCCCTACGCTCCCCAGTGGCGGCCGGGGTTCGGTTACGAATTCATGGAGCGCCCTGACGGCTATCAGGGTCTCGCGCGGACTTACCACCTGAAGTTCGGCCAGCCACCGCGCATTATGGACCTGGGCTTGCTTTACCGCGCGCTGCTGGAGAAACAGGTGGACCTGGTGGCGGGCAACTCCACGGATGGCCTCATCGCCGCCCACGACTTGGCGATCCTGGAGGACGACAAGCACTACTTCCCACCCTATCAGGCGGTGCCTCTGGTTCGAGGTGAGACGCTCGCGCGCCATCCAGCGGTTCGGGATGCGATTAACCAGCTTGGCGGGAAAATCTCCGATGAGGAGATGCGACGGCTCAACTATTCTGTGGACGGCGAACACCGGGACGTTGTCGAAGTCGTTCGCGAGTTCTTGCACGCGAAGCATCTCGATTAGGAGTTCAAGCAGACCGGCCCTGTAGAGGATTGCAAAGTATAGTGACGAAGGGTTTTCGTAGCCTGGGCGTCTCGCCCGCTGGGGCGTGGGCATCCTGCCCGCGCGCTGGCGGGAGCTGGACGCTCCCGCGACAGCGGGCGAGATGTCGTGCTGGTTTTCTGCATGCCTACGGGGCATTGCCGAGGCTGATGACGCCGATGGCGAGGAACAGGATGCCGATGCCGGTGAGGCAATAACCCAGGGCGGTGCGGCTGGCGCCCTTCCACTCGCCGCCGACGAATCCCCAAACAATCCCGGTGACGATGTCGATGGACATGAACACGGGCCACCCGACGATTTTGCCGAATATACCCAGCGCGTCGGTGCCCATGCCGTAAACGACCAGGCCGCCATACCAGAGCGCGCCCGTCAGGGTGGCGCCCAGGGAATAGTCGGCGCCCGCTGCTTTGTCCCGGAAGGTCCCCCAAGTGTGGTTCTTGTTCAAAAGGTAGATGCAGTATGCCGCGTTGGGCAGAAAACCGCAGCTCACCGCCAGCGCCCAGATTGCGTTTCCCGACATCGCCGTGGACGCTCCCGAGTCAAGCGAGATCTGCCGCATCTCCTCGCCAAAAACAAAGGCGAAATTGAGCATCGAGGAAAAAACGCCGGAGAGAATGCAGATGAGGAGTCCGACGCCGAAGCCCGCATGATCCAAAGTTGCCGTGCCCGCAGCCTGCTCGCGTTCGCGCCGCTTCCCCGCGATCGCCAGGAAAACTAGACCCAGGCTCATGACCACCGTCCCGGCGATCAGAGTTACGCCCTGTCGAGTGCCCAGTTGGTCCGGATGGAGGATGCCGAGTGGAAGGAGCGATCCGAAAGTGGAGGTGATGCCGAGAATTACCGCAAAACCCAGCGCCATTCCCACGCGTGCGATTCCCTGGCCGAACAGAAGGCCGCCAATACCCCAGGCGAATCCGAACAGGGCAACCTTCGCTACCACCGAGCCGGAGGATTGTGCCAGCACGCTGCCAAGATGCGGAACGGTGGCGCTCGCAATCACCCAGGGAAGGATCAGCAATCCCGTAAGAGAATAAACCAGCCAGATGTTTTCCCAGCGCCAGGCTGAAAGCCTCTTCATGGGCGCTGCGAAACTGCCGTTCAGTATTCCCCCGGCAAAGACCAACAGCAGGCCCCAGCCAATTTGATGACCCATGATTCCTCCCGTGGAATTCCAATGCGAGGAACCCGCGAGCCCCCACGGGGAGCGGCGCACGTTGTGAGGAGCTGCAGGCCACGGCCCGCGCAGAAGAATTCCTCCCCCGACGCAGATGGCGAATCAGGATGGCAGGCTGCGCGCTGGCGCGCTCACGGCGCTCAATCGAAGGACTTGACGGCGGCGTCGACGTTATCGTAGACGTCGAAAACTGTAACTAGTTTTGTAATATTAAGTTGCTCACTAAAACGTTTGGTGAGGTTGGCGAGCTTCAGGCCGGCGCCCTGGTTCTGGGCGGAGGTGAATCCCGCCACCAACGTGCCCAGGCCGGCGCTGTCGATGTAGGTTACTTCGGCAAGGTCGAGAACCAGGCGCGTTCGGCCCTGGCTTAGCAGATCCTTGAGCTTGCCGCGGAGTTGGCTGCTCTCTTCACCCAGTGTCACGCGACCGATCAGTTGCAGGACCGTGACTCCGTTCACTTCCTTCTCAATGATGTTCAATGCCATGCTTTCCTCCTATTATTGTGTATCGCGCGGTGGCGGCGTTCGCGTATCGGATCCCACGGCCTTCGAGGCCAGTCCGCGCCTCAGGAAACACGCACGAGCCCGCCGAGGGCGCCGCAGCCTTAAGGCTTCTCCCTACGCTCTTCCGCAGATTTCGATTTCGTCACTTCTCGGGCGCGAACGCGCATTTTACAAGGCTCTTCGCCTAATGTAAATGCCGCGCTGAATTTTTGACAAGAATACCTGTGATGAGGGTGACGGGCTTCCCGATGCCCTATTTGATCATGGCGCCTGCGGGGGGGTTAGACTCGGTCGCTATCGGATGTCGGTGATCAGTTATCGCAATCTATGTGGAACGCCGTGACGAAATTGGATTACGAATTCAAAAGAAGAAGGGTGCCGAAGAACTGGCAGTTGCGCCAGAAGAGGTCATTCATGCCGGACCAGTGGAGTTGCTGTTTCGTGGGCCCGTGCCCTAAATCATTGTCATTCACCGCGACGTCGAATCCGATGGGACGGCCGCCGTCGTTGAGGGCTTTCATCGTCGCGCCCGGGAGCGACATCCGGATCTCAAGATTGTAACCCTGGGGCGTTCTCTTGAATGCGTATTCTCCGTTGTAGGGAGGTTGGGAGAATACCGCCGTGACGTCATTCTTGGCCATCACTTCGCCGGGGTATGCCAGAGGTTCTTCTCCTCCCCCGGGAAGTTGAAACATGGGTTGCGGCGCGCCGGGCTGCTTTTTCCAGAAGTTATCGAAGACGAACGGATGTTTCGCGCTATACACAAAGTGAAACTCGTGGTGCATCGGGTCGCCGATGTAATATCGCGGCATCCCGCATCCATCGTTATCCACCATGATTTCAACGCTATCGTCATCCCACGAACCTGTTTCCATTCCCGGTGAGAGGGACCCGTGGGGTTCTTCGACGATATCATCCACCACTTCCACGGCGATATAGATGTACCGTTCATCCCACTGAACTTTGAAAGTCGCCGAGAGGTCCTTTGGGCCGCCCCACTTCGCCGAAGACATGCCCTGCCCCACAAAGAAGAATTTCGGGTCCGCCATGGTGAAGCCCTTAACGGACGCCCAGTCCGATAGATTTCCGTCAATCTTTATCTCGCCGGTTCGCTTCGTGGCGTAATAAGTGGCCCACGGGTAAGGAGAAAACGCAGCGACCTGACTTGATAGCACAAACGCCAAAAGCAAGTTAGCCGACAAAGCAAAGATCGAACGCCGCATCGAGCGCTCCTCTTTTCTCGGAAATCTCAAGGCGCTCGTTTAAATAGTGTGAACACAATTTCCGGTCGGGCATCCTGAGCCACAAGAGTATACACTCGGGCCGGGCAGCGCAGCCGCATTTCTGTCTCAATTCGTTATGCTTCGACTACACGTTCAACGACGAAATTAGCCGGAGTCCGACCGACATCGGCGGCCAACAGCCAGTGACAAGCAACAGGCAAAACCCCTCTGGCCGTCGACGCTGGGAATCCTCCGTCTACATTCGACGCGCCGGGACCGAGCCGCGGGGGGAATGCCGAGAAGTGCGGGCCAAGAATGAAATCGGCTACGGCCGATAATTCCCGTATGCACTGAAAACAAATCATGAGTTTCGATTTCAGAGCATATGATCTATAATCGAAGCATGCGTTTCCAGCAACCGCTCGACGATGTCTTCCGCACCGCCACTCGCGTCAAGGTTCTTCGCCTCTTATCCCGCAATCCGGAGATGATCTTTACCGGCCGGGAGATTGCGCGCAACATTAAGGTGGCCAGCAGCAATGTTAGCCTCTCTCTTGACGGACTCGAGAAAATCGGTGTGGTAACGTCCATGGCCAAAGGGCGCTCCTTCCTGTACCGGCTGAATGCCCGGCACATCCTCTATGAAAGGCTGCTGCGTGTCCTGTTTGAAAAAGAAGCCGACAACCTCAAGTTTGTGCTCGACGGGCTTCCGCTCAATTGGCCTCGCGATATACGAAGCTTGATCTGCTACGGCAGCGTAGCGCGTGGAGAGGAGCAAATCTCCAGCGACGTGGATTTGTGCTTCGTGGCTCCCGACTCAGTTAGTCGTAGCCGTCTGTTGGAGAGACTCGAGGAAGTGCAGGCTGACTTCTACCTCCGCACGGGGAACCGTTTCTCACCTTATGTGATCTCAGCCCAGACCTTTGTCGCGCGGTATCGAAAGGGTGATTCCCTAATCCGCAGAATCGCCAGCGAGGGTCGGGTGCTTCGGGGTGACACCATAGGAGACCTTGTGAAATGAAGGTTAAAAGCTCGGCGGTTCACTTTTCCCTGGCGGAGAACTACTTCCGCAAGGCTGGCGAGTACCGCGACTCGATGAACCAGGCTTTGGCAGACGGCCGCCCCAATGCCGCCGCCCTGAATGGAATTCACTGTGCCATATCGGCCGCCGACAGCCTCTGTGTGCGTTTTCACGGAAAACGCAGCTCCAGCAAGGATCACAGCGATGCCGTGCGGCTGTTGGCGGAGCTTTTCGCTGATGAGGAAGCTCGGCATCAGGCGAACCGCCTGGGGATTATCCTGACAAAGAAAAATCAGGTGGAGTATGAAGAGCGCATGTTCTCCCCGGTGGAGGCGGCGAACCTGGTTAAGCAGGTTGAGCGCCTCTTCACCTGGGTCGCTTCGAGAATGGGAAAGTAGAGGTCACCAGCGGTGGCGAGGAAGACGGTCCGGATCACGGAGTCCGAAGTCATCAAGGCAGCGAGAAGTGACGCTGAGGTAGAGACTCGAGGGTTACGGGCCGTCGGTGCGAAGTTTTGGGCAGGCCGCGCGGCATCCGATCTAGCAGATTTCAAATTCAAGTGTCAGGACGCATGCTCATTCCTTGGGTGCGATCGGCTTCAAGGCGCTCTTGGCTACTTTCGCCACGATATGTACACGCGGATCGACAACTTCCGCAATGTCGTACCGCATCGAGGATCCCAGCACCATGGCGATCTCTGCCGAATTCAATTTATAAGTGTGGTCTAGCCACTGGGAGATGCCGGTGGTGGCGTTTTGCAGCGCGTCTTCCAGCGAATTGCCGATGCCCATGACCATGATGTAATCGTCGTTTTCGGCGTGGGGCTGGTCCAAGCCGAATCCTTCGGCGAGATCGACTGTGAATTCAACCTCCATGGAGGTCTCGAGCGCGTTGCCGGTGAGTTCGCCGTCGCCTTGCGCCGCATGGCCGTCTCCCACGAACAGCAGAGCGCCGGGCTGAAAGACGGGAAGGTAAAGCGTAACCCCTTCGCGGAGTTGGTTGTAATCCATGTTGCCGCCATAGTCGCCCAGCTCGCCGGAGCGAAACGCCTGTCCGCCCGGTGGGGCGACGCCGATGCATCCCATCATGGGCGCGAGCTTCACCTGGAAATTCTTCAAGCGATCGGTGGGCTTGGTCAAAACGGCGATGCCCGACTGTCGATCGAGTTTCCAGGTGCTGTCGAAGTCCTCAATTCTCTTCTGGTCGCGGGCGTAGTACGGATTAAGCGCGCTCAGGACCACCGAGTTGCTATAGGTCCCCGCGGTGTCGCGGTTCAGGCGCACGCGCTTCAACTTGACCACCAGCGTGTCACCCGGCCAGGCGCCATCTATGTAGAATGGTCCGGTCAGGGGATTGCCGCCCGCCGCGACGTGCGCTCCGTTCGAATCCACCCCTCCGGCATCGACGGTTGTGGTGTGAACCGTGTCTCCCGGTTTGATGTGCAAGGCCGGCGCAATCAGGCCTGCAAACTGGTTGTAATAGACCGAGGGCACGAACTCGTGCCGGGTGGCGGAGTGCTCGGCGGCAGGCGCGCGCTCGGCTTTCCACGTGGCGTCCTCGTCAAAGAGCTTTCCGGACGCATTCATCACACCCTCGCCGAGGCGCCCGGTCAGAACTCCGCAGTCTTTATCCTTGTCCTTGGGGTCTTTCGCCTGGCAGCGCACCTCGATCCCGGCGCCATTCGGCGTTACCGTAATCGTGCGCCCAAACATCTCGCCCGCCCAACGAGCCCCGTCCGCCTTCAGCGTCAGCACCGCGTATTCGGGCTTGCCATGGTGCGTGATCAAGACCTGCCACTTCCCGCTCAGGTCGGCGTTCTGCGCGCAGGCGGTCGGAGCAATAAGACAGATCGCCGGCAGAAAAGTCCGCATCTCTATTCGCATGAAACCTCCCTGAAACCCGACCAAAAAGCGAGGGTGAACGCCCCGGTGGGATAAGGGTACCATAGCTAGCCCCCAAGCCCGCCACCGTCATATCGTCGTGGTGACGACGAAACGCCACGTCGTGGTGACAGACGAAACGGTACACCCGTTGTTTTGTCCGGCATTGGGCAAGCTCCAACGCTCGGGGCAAGGTCAACAAAGGAGGTTCGCCGCTCAACGAGGTTTTCGGACAAAGTAAACGTGGGATCGTCTGTCACGGGTTTCACAGGAACGGCCAACCCTGTGGTTTTGCGCCGCAGGGAAGTTGTCATCGAGCGCGGGAAAGTAACCCCTCATTCGGCCCGCGACGGCTGAAGAGTACGCTTGTCGCGGTCCACCTTCTCCCCCGACGGTCGCATGGAGAAACGTTATATGGTGACGGCGAGCCGTCCCCCTACGCCGGAAGGCGCTGCGGACTGGGGCCCAGAACAGAGGGGAATGCCCTTGACACTTTCTGACAATCAGATAATCTGAAGGTATGGTAGTCAAAGCAGAGACAACAGTCGCAACTAAAGAGAGGATCGGACGTGTAGGTCAGCGCCGCCAGGTGGTGATCCCTCGCGAGTTGCTGGAAACGCTCAATATCCGCGAAGGCGATTTCGTGGCGTTTCGCAAGCAAGCGAACGGCGTGCTCATCAAGCCCAAGCGAGTAGTTGATCCTGACGATCTCCTCAGCCCCGAAGAAAGCGCGCAGATTGCGAAAGCGCGCCGCGAGGTGCGAGCAGGGAAATATATCCCCCTGGCCCAGCTCGAGTATGACCTGGCTCATAAACGTTCATCGCGACGCCGCAAAACAGCTTGAGGCAATCCCGCCGGACCGTCGCAACCGAGTCTTGAATGACATTCGGGAGCTTGCCGACGATCCTTTTCGCGGTCTCGTAAAACCCCTGAAGGGTAAAGCCCACAAAGGTCTCTTCCGGAAGGTTTCGGGTCGCTATCGCATCATCTTTGAGCCCTTCCATTCGACCAGTACGGTACACGTTCTCGCTGTCTTGCTTCGCAACGAGGCGACGTATAAATGAACCCGGCAGTCACAGAACGTAGCCAGTCAGCGAAGTTCTGAGTGTGGACCTTTCTCACTCGCGCCTCCCCAATTCGAAGCGGCTGGCCCTCGCCGGAAGTTCATGTTTTTGCAAAGAAGAACCCGCGGTCAGCAAGGCACTGACCGCGGCTACCAGCTATCTTTTCCCTCGATGACGAACCTACGGTCATTTTCCAAGACGAATTGGCCGTGGCCACCTCCGGGTCACACAACCTCACGCGCCGTTTGAACGGGTGAAGGCAAACGCGAGATGTAGGAGTAGGGCTCCCGACTTCGCCGGGTCCGATGTGAGGACTCCGGTGGAGTCCATCGGACTCCAGAAACCGGAGACAAGTTGCGCCACCCGGTGTTCCGAAGGATGAATGCGGAACCAGGGGGGGCAGTCCGTCGGTTAACAGATCCCCCGACGGCGAAAGGCCTTTTTATTGCGAGCAATCTGACCCTTCGCGTATACTCTATCTATGAGCACCATTCGCTTGACACCTCACAGTGAAGAGTTGCTGAAAGAGCAACTCGCGCGCGGTTCTTATCGCTCACCGGAAGAGGTCATCGAGCGGGCGCTGGAAACCCTCTCCCAAAAGAAATCCATGCTTGATCGTCCGGGTTCTGAAGGTAAATCTCCCGCTGAAGCGGTCGCCGACATTCTGAAAATTCAGAAGCGTAACCGCCTGGGCGGACTCAAAATCAAAGAACTGATTCATGAAGGGCACAAGTACTGATGGCGGCGTACGTCATCGACGCTTCCGCCACGCTGCCGTGGTGTTTTGCGGACGAAGCGACATCTGCTACGAATGCGGTTCTGTCCGGCCTACGAGCGGGGGATGAAGCGATTGTGCCGGCACATTGGCCACTGGAGGTCGCCAATGCCTTGATGATTGCGGTCCGTCGCAAGCGCATTTCTCGCGATGATGCCCACCAGTTCCTCCTGGACTTGGAATTCCTTCCCATTCGTGTCGAAACCACCACAAAGAACCGCGTCCGCGCCGGAGTTTTCCCCATGGCGCAGAACTACGGGCTCACAGTCTACGATGCGGCATACCTTGAATTAGCGATACGGGAAAGAATTTCGCTGACGACGCTCGATTTCGAGCTACGGAAGGCCGCGGCCGACGCAGGAGTTCCATTAGTGGGGCCACAACCCTGAGCAGATAGATCGCGGACTCTTCCTCCCACGACGAACCGACGGCCTACCCGGCGTTCCGCAGGCTGAACGCGGAAGCAGGGAGCGGCAAGCCGTCCCCCTACGGCGGAAAGCCCCGCGGAAATCGAAGGGGCACGTAGCGCAGGGCCTGCTCTCTGGCCCTGCGGCCCTTTAGCCGCAAGGGCTCTCACCGCGCCAAAAGCAAGATAATCCGAATTCTCCGCGGCTGCGCGGGACTCACCTGCACATGCTGGAAAAGCCGCAGGACCGGAGAGCCGGTCCTGCGCTACGTGGCGGGGAAAAAGTGCGGAGCGGTTTGGGACCATGGGCGCGCGGGCGGACAATATATCGCTTTTGGCCACAATTCTGCGGTTTGTCAGAATTTTTCTTCCTACCGGTAGGAATTTGGTTACCGTTATCACTTGACAACTGATACCCGCCTGAGCTAGAATGGTGCCATGAGCGCAGTAATCTTCGCTCGCCCTCCGCGCCCTGGCATATCCATTTCACACCCTGCTTTGTGCCCACAAGAGGTTCCCCAAACCGCACCACCCGCCTCCCTTACCCAGTCTTCCGAATTCCGCAGCCCGCGTCCCGTACCGCATATCGAGTATCCAGCATCCCGACTCCCGAGCTTCCAATTCCCATGTCCCGTATTCCCGTGCCGCGTATCCCGAGCCCCGAATTTCCAATTCCCATGCCCCGTTTTCCCGTATCCCGTTTCCCGTATACCGTATCCCGTATACCGAAAGGACTTTCTATGGCCCTCATTGAGCAAACCATGAC
>CAZCVY010000044.1:0-42562 GCA_964501985.1 uncultured Acidobacteriota bacterium
CTTCATTGCTAAGGTTGCGGCTGCCTGCGGCAGCTCGCGAAGAACTATAAGGGGTAAAGGATGAAGGATGAAGGATGAAAGCAGAAAGCGAGGGCATTCACGAGCAACGGGGGCCTTTCGGGGGCTCCTGCCTGGCCTTGGGAATCTACTTCATCTCCCGATCTGGCTTCAGCCTTCACCCTTCATCCTTTACACTTCATCCTTCGTCTTTCATCCTTGTGTTTGCGGATTTGCCGATGGTGTACCTCGCCCATCGAGAAAAGCCAAAGACCTAACGAACAGGTCCGCGCTATGAACTCGCGCGCCACAAAGCCTCACGGACACCCCCCCCTGCGGGCCACGACGCGGGTGCGCCGGTCAGATCGTCGCTCAGGGTTGGCGCGGGCATGTTGCCCGTGACCCCACGGCCGTAATGGCTACGCCCGGGTCCCTAGTTGTTGGCCGGAGCTTTGCACTTCGCCAGCGAATGATCGTTGTCTTTGTAGCACTTGCCCGTATCATTTAGATCCGGCTTGCCGGCGGCGACATGGCAATACACACATTTCTTGCCTTCCTTCGTGGCGTAGGCGGGCTTGGCCGTGGAGATTGAAATCAACGAGCCACTGAGAATGGCGAGCGCAACCAGGACTTGAAATAGCTTCATGCGATCCTCCTCGGAGAATAGATTATTACTCGAACCTTGCGAAAGACATGACGGCGAAGAGTTGAAGAAGTAGAAGAAGTTGAAAAAGTCGCAAGAGAAGCCTCTTCGACTGCTCCGACTCCTTGATCTCTTTCAACCGCTAAACTGTGGCGCCGCGCCTTAGGCCGGCACGTGCCGTAGCGGCGAGTTGACCTCGCCATTTGGCGGCGGAAAGCCGCCGCAACATCAGATTGACACAGTTCCGAAAAATCCCTGCAAGTGCACTTGGCGTCGAAAAGCGGCAGCAAGCTGCCGCACTCCAAAGCTTCCCACCCGCGTTCGCTGCCTTCTGCCCACTGCTTTCTGCCTACTGCCCTCCCGCCAGCTCATGCAGAATCTTGGGGTCGGGCTCGTCCATGGCCAGGAGCGAGTGGCACGCGTTGCAGTCCTGTGTGATTTCGCCGCCGCCCTTCGCCTTGTGGTTGCCGTCGTGGCAGCGGAAGCAACCGGGGAAATCGGTGTGCCCCAGGTTGTTAGGATAAGATCCCCAGGTGATATTCATCTCGGGGAATACGTTGCCCATGTAAATGTATAGGATTCCGCTCGCCGCTTCTTCAATCTTCGCGCGCTGGGAATTATAGAGGCTGAAGTAATTCTTGCGATAGTATTCCCGCAAGGCCTGAGGCAACTCAGTTTGAGCCTCCAGCCTGCTGCGATAGTTCCTCTTCAATAGATCGATGGCCACCTTGTGAATGAAGGGAAGATCCGGACTGATGCGGCCGGCCGCCATCTCGCGATTCACGGCGTTTTCCGGCATGTCGAAAGTATGGGTGGGGCGGTTGTGGCAATCCATGCAATCCATCGTGCGCCGCTCGCCGTGCGCCACCAGGTCCGCCTTCGGCGGGGTTTCGGTGGAAGCGTACTCGGTCGCTGTTCCGTCCGCATTGCGATAGCTCACCCAGGGAATTTCCTGCCGCTTGCTGTCCGCCGGGAGGTACGACACCAAGCCCAGATGGCGGCCGTGAATCCCCACGAGCTTGCTGTCAGGATTGCGCCCGCCGATGTGGACCAAAAGGACCGTCTTGGTGGAAGAATTCTTATCGTCGTCGCCGTACTTGGTCTTGATCACCAGTTTGTCGCCGGAGAAGCGCTCGGGCCAGTGGCACTGCTCGCACGTTTCGCGTGCAGGACGTAAATTGTGAATGGGAACGGGAATAGGACGAGGATAGAGCTTGAAGGTTACGGCCACCACCTGATAGCTTCCGGAAAGCTTGGACCGCACGAACCACGGCGCCCCCGGCCCAATGTGGCACTCAACACAAGCGACCCGCGCGTGCGGAGAACGCTGGTAGGCCGTGTATTCCGGGTCCATCACCGAGTGGCAGGTTTGCCCGCAGAACTTGGTCGATTCCATGAACTCCGTCCCACTGTAAGTCGCGAACGCGAAAAGAGGAATATTGATGGCCGTCATGACGACGACAAAAATCACCGTCCGCCGCACCCCTTGGTGCGTAAAGTCCACGGAGGGATAGGCCAGCGGCAACGTGCCCAACCGCCGGTACTTGCGCCAATCATGGTAGATTCCGATGGGAATCAAGACCAGCCCTAGGGCGAGAATCGAGGGCAGAATCATGAAAACCAGAATCCCCGCGTAAGGGTTGGGCTGGAATCCGAAAATGACCAGGGCAAAGGCAAAGACCAGCGTGACCCCGCTCGTGGTGGTCAAAACCACTCCCGTACGGCTGATGAGGTTCTGGCTCAGATAGACCGCAGGACGCACCAAACCGCGCAATTTCTCGATGACGCCCTGAGTAATATTCCCTTTGGGTTCAGGCAAAACCAGTATCCTTTCTCACCCGGATAATTCACTTGCCCTTGAAAATGGGGCGTATTCTACCACCGCAGACCGTCCGGATGTGTTCACTTTTGACCACTGGCGACGATTCCTTTCACCCCGTCGCCGGACTTCGGGCCACGAGGGCTGGATTGCAGGTGGCCAACCCTCGCGACCGACGATTCCAACCTAGTTTCCCGCTGGTTCTTTGTACCCTTCCAGGGAATGGTTGTGGTCCTTGTAGTATTGCCCCGCGGGAGTGAGTTCCTTGAACTTCCCGGTCGGATGGCAATACGTGCAGGCCTTGCCTTCTTTCTTTGCATACTCGGCTTTCCCCAAACCAAACGGGATCGCCATAACAACGGCAAAAATGACCAAAAATGCAGTCTTGATGAGCTTCATGGGGTTACAACCTCCTAGAGTTAAGGTGCGCGGCATCGACGGACACAATGTCTTTAACCGGATACACCAACTTTCATGGCTGCATTCTGAATACCACCAGGAGGTCACTGTAAAAAATTTGTACAGTTAGGATATTGCAAAACTTAGCAGACGACGCATTGACGTACGTGATTGCAAGGAAACCATTTGCGTGAAATCTCTGACACTTTTGCGGGAAATAACCCAGCCGCGGCCGAGGGGGACCCGACGACGACTTGCTGTCCCCAAACTGCGCGATATGTTCATCTGCATGAACACAAAGGGGGATTCCTACATACAGGCTGTTGAATTTTTCGTCACTCCAGTTCAAACCCGGGATGGCATCGCGTTTGCCCCGTTAAGTCCGCGGATCAAGGAGCGCCGGACAGTTTCGCTTCTTTGCGGTTTATCCACTTTCGCCAAGGATGCAGCTCATGAATTTGTATGTCATCGGAATCAGCCACAAAAAAGCTCCCCTCGAGTTGCGCGAGCGCTTTTCGCTGAACGAGCGAGTCATCCCGGAAGTCCTGCGCCGGCTTCAGAGCGAGCCCGAGATTGAAGAAGCCGTCATCATCTCAACCTGCAATCGCGTGGAATTCGTCCTCGTGGCTTTTGAAAAGCAAGACGGAATGGCAGGCTTCCGCCGTTTTGCCGAGTCGTTTTACGGCGTCCGTTTCGATGAGTTCGCGGACTGTTTTTATGTGCACCGGGAAGAGGAAGCCATGCGTCACTTATTTCGCGTGGCCTCTGGCTTGGATTCCATGATTGTTGGCGAACCCCAGGTTCTGGGCCAAGTCAAGCAGGCGTATTTTCTGGCGAAGGAAGCGGACACCTGCGGCAACCAACTCGATGCGGTATTCCATCGCGTATTCAACACCGCCAAGCGCGTGAGGACGGAGACCCACGTGGCGGAAGCGCCGGTCTCGGTAAGCTCCGCGGCCGTGGAGTTGGCGGAGAAGGCTTTTGGGGGCTTGCAGGACAAGACGGTCATGATTATCGGGGCCGGCCAAATGGGCGAGTTGGCCGCGCGCCAGTTGGTTTCGAAAGGCGTCTCAACGGTTCTGGTAAGCAACCGTACTCACGCCCATGCGGTGGCGCTGGCGCAGGAGTTGCGCGGGCTCGCGGTTCATTTCAGCGAGATTTGGCAGGCCATGCTCGGTGCCGACATCGTAATCAGCTCGACCGGCTGCCCGCACTTCATCATCACCCGCGACGACCTGGAACGCCTGATGCCGCAGCGCCGCGGCCGCCCGATTTTTCTGATTGATATCGCCGTACCCCGCGATGTTGACCCCGCCGTAAGTCAAGTCCCGGGTTGCACTCTCGTCAATATCGACGGCCTCGAAGCCGTCACCCACCACAACCTTTGCGAACGCCAAAATGCCATGCAAGCCGCGGACAAGATACTTGCCGAGGAAATCGCACTCTTCCGCGAGCGCCAGGAGCAGCTCAACGTCGTCCCCACCATCGTTTCCTTAAAGCGTCGCGTAGAAGAAATTCGCCAGGCGGAAATGAAGCGCATGAGGCGCATGTTCGGCGAGCTCACTCCGGATCAGGAACGGGCGCTCGAAGCCTTGACCCAAGGACTCGTGAACAAGATTCTCCACACTCCCTTTACTGAATTGAAGCACGCCGCGCTCCGGCCCGACCGGACGGAATTCATCGATGTCGTCCGCACGATCTTCCATCTGCAAGAGGACACGCCCAAGCCGGCTTCGGCGGTTGTGAATTAGACCCCTGTTTCCAATCTACGGCTCGTGCGCCGCAATGCGAGTTTTGGCGGCGGACCAGTTTGACCCACGCGTCTCCCCTGCGTCTCTTCGTGGTCTCCGCGTCTCCGTGGTAAATCTTCTCTCAGCGGGTTGAGGTCGGCTCAGCGTCGGGGCATCATCGACTTTACATTTCCAGCAGGACTTTCAGGGCTGAGGTGTGATCCAGAAACTCGAAGGCCTCCAGGCCGCGTTCCAGCGGAAACGTCTTGGTGATCAAGTGGTGAACGGTAACGTGTCCTTGGCGTAGCAACTCGATGGCGGGCGCGAAGACGCCACAGCGCGAACCCAGCAAGGTGATCTCATCGACCACGAGCTTGGTGGCGTCAAAGTTCGCCGCGCCGTGAAAAGTCGACTTCATCACCGAGGTGCCGCGCGGCTCGACCAATCGCAGCGCCTCGCTGATGCCCCGCGGCGAGCCCGTTGCCTCCACGGTCACCGGAAAGCTGCCCGAGGCAAGCTCCTCATCGCCTTCGCCGACCACCTTAACGCCCCAGGCTCGCGCAAGATCCAGCTTCCAGCCGTGCCGGCCGATCAGCGTGATCTCCGCTCCGGCGTGCTTGAGCACCTGCGCCACCAGCAGTCCCAGGCGTCCGTCACCTATGATGGCCACGCGTGTCCCTGGCGCGAGCGTCATCTGCTCCAAGATTTCGCAGGCGGCGGCCACGGGCTCGGTGAAGGTCGCTGCCTGGTCAGAAATTTCATCGGGCACTCGGTGCAGATTCTCCACCGGCAGAGTCACATACTCCGCGAACACTCCGGGGCGATTCACGATCCCCAGAACCGTTCGCGAGGGGCAATGCCGGCCCAGTCCCTTCGCGCACCACGAGCAATGCCCGCAGGCAAGATTGATTTCTCCCACGACGCGGTGGCCGATCCAATGCGCGTCGTCACATTCCGTCACCCGCCCGACGAACTCGTGGCCCGGAATACCGTGAAATCCCGAATAACCTTTCAGGATCTCGCGGTCGGTGCCGCAGATGCCCGCCAGCAAGACCTTGATCAAGGCCTCGCCAGGAGCGCGCCGCGGCGTGGGCACGTCGCGGAGGGTGAGTTTGCCGTCGAAGTAGAGCGCCTTCATGATTTTCGATTGATGATTGCCGATTGCCGATGGAAAACGCCCTGATGCGCGGCTGAGAATTGAATGGGATCACCGCGAATCGGCATTCGTCAATCGGCAATCGGCAATTGGTCGAACGCTTGCGCGATCAACTCCTCCTGGTCATCTGCAACTGTTCTCAGGTCGATCAGAAATTCGTCCTGCTCGATGCGGCCGAGGATGGCAGGCTTCTGGCGGCGAAGCATTTCCTCGAGCTTGGCCGCGCTGTGCTGGCTGTGGCGGACCGCGATCACCGAAGTAGGCAGCGACTGTCCGGGAGTCGAGCCGCCGCCGATGACCGATTCGCCATCCTGGAGGGCGGCCGTAAAGCCGGACACCGCGCAAATCCTATCTGCCAGGCGCGCGGCGCGCACAGCAATTTGCTCCTTGGAGAGACGCATCATGCGCAATGCCGGAATGGAATCCAGCCGGTCCTGCAAATAAAGGGAGACGGTCGCTTCCAGCGCGGCAATCGTTAACTTATCGACTCGCAGGGCGCGAAACAGCGGGTTCCCGCGAATGCGTTCAAGGGGTTCGCGTTTCCCTACCAGGATTCCGGCCTGCGGCCCGCCAAGCAGCTTGTCGCCGCTGAAGGTTACGACGTCGGCGCCGGCTTTCAGGCTCAAGCCTGCGGGAGGTTCATCCCGAACGCCGCACGAAGTGAGGTCAACGAGGCAGCCGCTGCCCAAATCCTCCATCAGAATGAGGTTGTGCTTGTGGGCGAGTTCCACCAGCTCATCCAAATTCGGGCGTTCGGTGAAACCCACGATGCGGAAGTTGCTGGGATGCACGCGCAACAACACACGAGTGCGCTCGTTAATCGCCGCGGCGTAATCGGCGGCGCGGGTACGATTGGTAGTGCCGACCTCGCGCAGCAGCGCCCCGCTTTTGGCGCAAACATCGGGAATGCGGAAGGACCCGCCGATTTCAATCAGCTCGCCGCGCGAGACAATGACCTCTGCGCCTTCCGCCAGCGTGTTCAAGGCCAGGAAAACGGCGGCGGCATTGTTGTTGACCACCAGCGCCCGCTCGGCGCCCAAGAGCCGCCGGAACAGGCCATCCGTATGGGCGTCGCGTTTGCCGCGCTCGCCCCGCTCAAGGTCATACTCGAGGTTGGAGTAACCGGCAGCCGCTTGGACGAGGTGGGCCAATGCCTCCTTCGCCAAGGGCGCTCGTCCCAGATTGGTGTGAAGGATCACGCCGGTGGCGTTGATGACAGGCCGGAGCGAAAACTCCGCCGCCGCCTCGGCTTCCTTGAGGATTTCCGCTTCCAGAGAGTCGGCGGAAACGTCGGCAGGACCGCCACGGAGAATCTCTTCTCGCGTGCTTTCAAGAACCCTGCGCGCGACCTCCACCACCAGCCGATGACCCGCCCGCGCTTCGATCGCGCGCAAGCGTTGGCGACTCAACAATTCATCTACTGAAGGAATCTGCCGGAGTAAAGCGTCGGGCGCGGGTTTAAGAGCACTCATGGGGAAGTCCGGGGTACGGGACACGGGATACGGGATACGGGGCTCAGGATTCGGGTGGTACTCCCGTCTCCCGCTTCCGTCCGACATTTCAACACAGTCAGCTATGCCCGTCAACCAGGGTCCCGTCAAAGTCCGCGAAGTTCCGCGAAGGGGAGCAAGGTCACTAGCCGTCGGTGAATCCAACGGACGAGGAGTGGCGAGAGAGTCGACCCCGCCGGGGTCGACGATCCTTTGGCCCGCTTTCCTCGCACCTGTGGGTAATGACCTTCGGCCGCCGGGCCGCCACCCTACCTCGCCCTTGACGTGGCCCCGACAGCCACCCTCACGGCGCAAACGTCCGCTTGCGGGACCGCACTTTCAAGTCTACCGAATTGGAGCAGACGCCGTTGTCTCATTCGGATCTGGTCGTACTTTGCCCTCCGCCAAGTGACTTATTTTTCATACACTTATTGGGATACGCGAAATGTACGCGAAATACTGAAGCTATAAGACCATTATTTTCTTCAAGTTATTGGGATAGCGGAGATAAAGCGGAAAAGTGGTGACTTTTTGAGGTCAAAAATCGATGTAACTGGGTTTGCTTTCTGCAATTAATCGGCAATTAGTCGGCTATTTTGTATAACTCGTTTGTTTTCATACACTCATTGGGATGATCCGTTTTGTCCGATATTTTTCCGTTTGTTTTCATCAACTTATTGGGAGCAACCTTCATTTTTGATGTTTTTTTATTTTGGTGAGTGGGGCTTGGATGGCATCGATAAAATGTCGCTTTGTACGGCTTTCGAAGGGGTCAATTCGTCTCTTCCTCTCGTGACTTCCAGCCCGCTGGAGCGACTTTCCCCACCCCGCCGCGGGTGCGCGATCTGGCTCGACCAACTACTAGGCGAGCAATTTGGTCTCCAAACCAAACCTAGCGTCGAGGCCGACGGACTGCCCGAAAATCAAGGCAAAAAGGGAGGTGCTCTTATTTTTTCTCCGGCGTCCCGCCTGCCTTCGCCTCCATCTCGCTGGGCCCGAGGAAACTTCGCGGGCTTTGACGTTGCCCTGGCCCGTCAACTTTCGGCCAAGTAGAGTGGTCGTTTACGGTATACTCTCGCCGCGCGTCGAGTCGCAGCCTTCGGAAACTCGCGGGAGGTATCAAATTCAGATGAAGATCGAGCGGTCGGCTTTTCTTTTGTTCCTTTTCATCCTTTGCAGCATTGGTGTGGCCCAATCCCCCGCCCCGCAGAAGAAGCATCTTCTCGTGATTGGCGAAGAAAAGGGTTACCGCCACGAGTCCGTTTCTCACGCGATGGCCGCGATTGAACGCCTGGGGGAGGCGACGGGTTTGTGGGACACCACGCTCCGCACCGACACCGAAGCCCTCACCAAGAAGAAGCTGGAGTATAACGCGAAAAACCTGAATGATTTTGATGCCGTCCTTTTCTTCACCGGTGGGAGCCTGGGAATGGACGGGCAACAGAAGGCGGACTTTCTTTCCTTTGTCCATGACGACGGCAAGGGCTTTATTGGCGTGCATAGCGCCACCATCACGTTTACCGATTGGCCGGAGTATGGCGAGATGATTGGCGGTTACTTTGACGAGCATCCGTGGGGGACGTTTAATGCTCCCATCATTGTGGAAGATCCCAGTTTTCCGGGAATGCAGCAGTGGCCGCGGTCGTTCATCTTGCGCGATGAAATCTACCAGATGCGGAATTACTCACGCGACAAGGTGCGCGTGTTGATGCGTCTCGACGCCACCAAGCTCGACTTGGCGAATCCCCGGGTCCATCGCACCGACCGCGACTTTGCCGTGACTTGGGCGAAGACGTACGGCAAGGGGCGCGTGTATTATTCCACGCTCGGTCATCCCAAGGAGAACTGGGATAATCCCGATCTGCAGAAGATGTACACCGAAGCGATCAAGTGGGCCACCGGGTTGGTCAATGCCGATGTGACCCCGCGGCCGCTGCCGGTCGATTAAGTGGGCATGCCACGACGGGTTGGTGAATTGGGCAGGTTGCCGGAAAGCGGTCGCCCATTCGTGGCGAAAGGCACGTAGGGGCACCCTCGTGGGTGCCCAACCGGTGGGCACCCGCGAGGGGTGCCCCTACGAAAACCGGCAGGAATCTATTCATTCTGGTCCGGATCCGTAGGTTTCACCTACGGCTACTGATATTCCTTCCTTTCAGGGAGGATACGATATCAGAAATGACCATAGACGAGGGAACCAGGATTCGTGATGAACAGGAGATCTTTCGTAAAGACAATTGCGTCGGGCACAGCTCTGGCGGCACTAGCGCCCCTGCCCCTTGACGCTCGCAGCAGGCTCAACATCGGCATTGGCACTTACAGCTACCACGGCCTCTCGATCGACGACATGATTGTCCAACTCAACGCTCTTCGCATGAAGGAAATTGAAATGTCGCGCGGAGAGTTCATGCTATTTAGCAAGCCGGACGCGAGCTTGTTTCTTTCCACGCGACAACAGCTGGACCGCGCGGGCATCGACTGCATCTCTTATTACACCGCCTCGATCAAAGACGGCCCGGATCTCGATCACGCCATTGAATTCGCCAAGCTGCTGGGCGCGCGAAATGTCACCGGGGACGCGACCGGCGGCATGCTTGTCGAGATCGACCAGCGCTTCACGCGCGAAAGCCTCACCTTTGGAATTCACAATCACTATTTTAAGGGGCAGAAGTTTCCCTACGAGAGTCCGGAGGATGTGTTAAATGCGCTGGGTGGGGTTTCCAACACCGTCGGCGCAACTGCCGATGTGGGCCAATTCGCGTCGTGCGGCTATGACCCCGTGGACGCCATCCGCAAGCTCGGGCCTCGATTGAGGTTGGTGCACCTCAAGGACATTCAGGCCCGGGACGGCGAGGTCAACGTCCTGCTGGGGACTGGAGTCGCCAGGATTCCGGAAGTGATGCAGGAATTACACCGCCAGAATTTCGGGGGACTGGTCGCCGTAGAATACGAAAAGGAAGGCCCTGTCGAGGACGACCTGCGGCAGGAGGTGGAGTATGCTCGCAAATTAGCGAACTGACTCCACAAGGTACTAAATTTCCTGGGGAAAAAGGACATGTGGAAAGCTCTTCTCTTGCTCGCGCTCGCGCCCGCCGCCTGGGCCGGGACATCGCACCCCATTCTTTCACTCGGTTCAACGGCGCCCAACTTTGAACTTCCGGGTGTCGACGGAAAGATTCACAAGCTCGCCGACTACGCTTCCAGCCCAGTTCTGGTGGTGGTTTTCACCTGCAATCATTGCCCCATCGCGCAAATGTATGAGCGCCGCATCATGCAACTGGCGGCAGACTACCGGGACCGCAATGTGGCCGTGGTGGCGATCCAGCCCAATGATCCGAAAGCGATCACCATCGATGAACTGGATTCCTCGGACATGAGCGACAGCCTGGAGGAGATGAAGATTCGGGCGGAATTCAAGCATCTCACTTATCCCTACCTCTACGATGGGGAAACCCAGTCGGTGGCCGACGCGTATGGCCCGCAGGCTACTCCCCATGTCTTTGTTTTTGACCGCGACCGCCGCCTCCGCTACGAGGGCCGCATGGATAATAGCTACCACATTGAGTTGGTCAAAACCCACGAAGCGCGCGACGCCATCGATGCCCTCCTGGCGAGTCACGAAGTTGCCGTGACGCATACCGGTGTGTTTGGCTGCTCGACCAAGTGGAAAGAGAAGCAAGCGGCGCGACTCGAGACCGTGCGGAAGATCGAGTCTCAGCCAGTGGGGCTGGAGATGGCTTCGGCCGAAGATTTAAGAAATTTGCGGACGAACCCAACTAAAAAGACTTTGTTGGTAAGTTTCTGGGCAACATGGTGCGGCTCCTGCATCCACGAGTTCCCTGATTTGCAGGATACCTTCCGCATGTATGCGGCGCGCGATTTCGAGCTCGCCACGGTTGCGGCGAACATGCCCGATGAAAAACCCGGCGTCATGAGCCTGCTCGAAAAGATGCACGCCACGAGCCGAAACCTGCTGTTTGCCTCCGACGATACGGCCGCCCTACAGGCTGCATTTGATCCGAAGTGGGAGTCCGCCGTGCCCTACACCGTCCTGATTGCTCCCGGTGGAAGGGTGCTCTATCAAGAACAAGGGTCCGTTGATATCCTGGAGTTGAGGCGAACCATCCTGGCGAATCTGCCGTCGGATTACGAGGGCTTCAACAGGTATTGGTCGGGAAATTAGCTTGCTCAAGATGCCGCAACTTTACGGTTGACGGGGGCGCATTTCAATCAGAGTATAATTTCGACACTTGGATTGGATTTGAGGCGCGCCTGTGACCGTTGACGAAGAGTTTAACAAACTCGACGATGATATTCGACGTCTCAAAATTGAATACGAAATCTATTTCAATGGCGGCACTTCTCGCCCTCCGCGCGATACCCTATTCAAGGTGGAAACGACGATTAAGCGCTACTCGAGCGACCAATCGCGGTTGAATTTCAGCCAGCGCTATCGCTTTACGAGTCTGGTCCAGAAGTATGCGGTGTACGCGAACCTTTGGCGGCGGAAGCTCCAGGAGAGGGAAGAAGGGCGCAGCCTGACCGGCCCGCAGAAACGCGCGATCGAGGCGCCGGTGGACTACGTGGGCGTGCGCGTGGTCTGCTCGGACCCGGACGCGGAGACTGAAAAAGTCTCCCAATTATTGCGAGGGATGGAGAAGGCCAGAAGGCAGGCGGGAGAGCTCACTCACGCCCTTGACCCCATCGCCTTCCATAATTTCATCAAGGCCAAAACACAACAAGTAAAGGACACGTTGGGCTGCAAAAAAGTCCGGTTCTCCGTTTCGGTTGAGGACGGCAAAGTCAAGCTTAAGGCCGCGAAGGCGGAATGAGAAAGGCAACAGGGAGGAGTCAGGAGACAAGATGCGAAAAGTTTCTCGGGCATTGATAAGCGTCAGCGACAAGTCGGGAATTCTCGAACTTGCCTCCGGACTTATTGATTTCGGTGTCGAGTTGCTCTCCACGGGCGGCACGGCGAAACTTCTACGCGAGAAGGGCTTGAAGGTGCGGGATGTCTCGGATCTGACGGGATTTCCCGAGATGCTTGACGGCCGCGTAAAAACCCTCCACCCCAAGGTCCACGGCGGTCTGCTCGCCATACGCTCTAACCCCCAGCATCAGGCACAGGCAAAAGAACACGGCATCGAGCTCATTGATATGGTGGTGGTAAACCTTTACCCCTTCGAGAAAACCGCCACGATGCCCGGCGTGACCCTGGAAGAGTTGATTGAGAACATCGATATCGGCGGTCCCTCGATGCTGCGCTCTGCGGCGAAAAACTTCGAGGATGTGGCGGTTCTCTTGGATGCCGCCGATTATCCCGGGGTCCTGGAAGAAATGAAGAAGAACGGCGGATCTGTTTCGCGGGTCACGCGAGCCCGCCTGGCGCGCAAGGCCTTCGCGGCAACGGCGGCTTATGACAGCGCCATCTCAACAACCCTGCAGAAAATGGCCAATGGGGAATTTCCGGAGAACCTCCATCTGAACTACCGGAAAGTGACGGATTTGAGATACGGGGAGAATCCGCATCAGAAGGCCGCGCTCTACCGCAATCCCGCGGCCGGTGGACGAGGCTTGGCTTCAGCACGGCAACTTCAGGGCAAGGAGCTATCCTACAACAACCTGGTGGACCTGGAGGCCGCGTGGCGCCTGGCGCAGGAATTTGATAAACCCACCACGATCATCATCAAGCACACCAACCCCTGTGGAGCGGCCACGAACGCGACTCTGGTGGAGAGTTACCTGCGCGCTCTAGAAGTCGATCCGGTTTCGGCCTATGGATCAGTAATCGCATTCAACCGGGCGGTCGATGGGCCAACAGCGGAAGAGCTGGCGAAGCTTTTTGTGGAAGCCGTGGTGTCTCCGGGATTTGAATCCGCTGCGCTCGAGCGGTTGGCGGGAAAGAAGAACCTCCGTCTCATCGATATGTCGGCGACGACTGGCGACGACCTTGGGCTTCAGCTCAAAGCCGTCGGCGGAGGATTGCTGGTTCAAACACCCGATTTCCTGCCGGCGCAACCCGGTCAATGGAAATGTGTCACCGAGCGCCAGCCCACCCCGGAAGAGACTGAGGCGATGATTTTTGCCTGGCGGATCGTGAAGCACGTCAAATCGAACGCCATCGTCTATGCACGGGGAGGAATGTTGGTGGGGGTGGGCGCAGGGCAAATGAGCCGTGTGGATTCCGTCAAGCTGGGCGCATCGAAGGCGCGCGATCTAAATCACCCGTTGGAAGAGACGGTCCTGGCGTCCGACGCGTTTTTCCCCTTTCCGGATGGGGTCGAGGAAGCGGCGCGAAACGGCGTGACAGCGATTGTTCAGCCCGGCGGCTCGGTTCGTGACGGTGAAGTCATCGCCGCCGCCAACCAGCACCGCCTGGCAATGGTGTTCACCGGCGTGAGGCACTTCTCACATTAAGACTTCGGAGCGTAATAGCCGTCACGGGCAACGATGTGGTATTTCACCTTCTTGCCCTTTTCATTGAAAATCGTAAGCGGGTTTCCCTGCTCGTCTACCACCGCAACCTTAAGCTTGTGAAACCGGCCGTCCTTGGTCGTGTCGGTAGGGACAAATCCCAGACTATACTGCATGCGAAGTTGTTGCGCGATTTGCTGGTAATCCTCCGGCACTTCCTGTTCGAAACGCGGGAAATACGCCGTCCCGCCCGAGTAAAGGGCCATCGTCTTGAGGGCGTTTTCGGCCTGCAAGGTCGTGATATTGTCTCCGCGAGGGCTGCGAACGCTCATGAATTCCAGGATACTGATGGGGTAGATGGGTGTGTCCGACGCCTTGCATATTTTCAGGCACTGATCGTAGGTCAGCTTGCTGAAGGTATCAACACCCGTAACGACGGCCACAACAGCTTTTCGCCCCTTCACCTCTTTCATCCGGTCCAACACGAAGGCCAGCGCGTCGTAAATGCAGGCTTCACTAAAGCCCGGCATGCGCAGTTGGTCCAGACCCGATCGCACCTCCATTCGGTCCTGGGTGAAATCCGTGAGGATTTGAGGCTTCAGGTCAAAAGACACGACCGCCACCCAGTCCTTGGGGTGAATTACATTCAAGAAATCGTAGCTGTATCGAAGAGCTAGAACCAGGTACGGCCACGAGCGATTGGCGAATTCTACCAGCATGCAAATCGTCATGGGCGCTTCGCCGGTTCCGAAGTTGGTGATCGCTTGCGGCACTCCGTCGTCGGTTAATTGGAAATTCTTCTTGTCCAGATTCTGAAGCGGGCTGCCGTTGCCGTCGACAACCATCACGTCCACGTTGACCAGGCTGGTGGTCGTGGTAAGCGAATATACGCTGTTGGGATTGATCTTCTCGGGCTTTGTTCCGGGCTGTGCCGGAGCCGGCTGCCCCGGCGCCGGCTGCGCGGGGGTAGGTTGCGCGGGCGCGGTGGGCTGGGATTTCTTTGGAACTAGAACCGTCTCACCCACGTCCGGTTGCGGCCCTTGCGTCTGCTGCTGCGGACTCGGGGTGGGCTCCTGTGATTGCGCGAACCACTTTGGCGGAAAGCTCGCGAAAAGCAGCAGTCCGGCTACACCGGCAAAAACAGCCCAGGGCACGTACTGTTTCTTGATCTTCATGCAGCACACTCCACAACAGCCTAAATCGATATTTTGTATGATGCCATTCGCACCCATTTGGGTCAACTCGATGGCGGCGGAAAATTACAGGCCGATCGAGGGCGCCCGGACACTTCCGGTCAGACCGGACAGCCGCTGGCCGCGAGGTGTGAGGCCGGTACGATAGTACTATTGTGGAAGTACCGGGGTGGAATTAAAGTTTCCCGTGAAAGCTTCTGGAAGAACGGAAGCTGATAGTACCTAAGTACTATTGAAAGGTGATCTGGATGAGCGGATATTCGTAGTACTTCGGTACTGGCTCCAACGTGGGACGGGAACAATGAAGTAGCCCACGGAATTCGAGGAAGATGGTATCGGGAAGATACGGATGGTGTGTGACATTTTGGAGGTTTTGGTAAAACACACGGGTGAGGAGTAGTGTGCTCAAAAGTATTGACTTTTAAAAAGTGATCGTATAGGCTTTCCGCCCAGATAGTCTTTTTGCATATTGACTAACTTGGGAGGAAGCCGTGAAGAATTACGCGTTAGCGCTCGTTTTTGCGCTGTTGGTCGTACTGAGTAGCGTTTCGGTTCGGCGGAGTGTAGCAGGAATTGGTGGAACACCGATCCCGTTGCCGCCGCCAAACGCAGTGGGAATTGGCGGAACGCCGATCCCGTTGCCGCCGCCAAACGCACTAGGAATTGGCGGAACACCGATCCCGCTGCCGCCGCCAAACGCAGTGGGAATTGGCGGAACACCGATCCCGTTGCCGCCGCCAAATACGAAATAAGTTGCTTCCGGCCAGGATAAGTGGCGCGGAAGCAAAACCAGAACGATGGGTAGCTCCGAGACGCTTATGGGTGGCCAGTTCTTAATCCGCGGCCTTCAGTATGGGATATACATCCTGGAAGGGGTAGTGTGTGTATCGCTTGCCTCGCATGGAAGGTGGCGGCGCCTCAAAGGCCTGTGCCTGTATGTGACGCTCCTCTTCGGTCTGGATGGGGTCGCGCGTTCGGCCGTGCTTAATTATTTCGGCTGGGATTCTTCCCAGTTCCGCTATTTTTATTGGCTGACTGACGTCGTTCTCGCTTTAGGCGCCTTTCTGCTGACGTGTGGTTTCTTCCGCCGCGCCTGTGCGCGGGAGGAGAAGTTGTGGTTCTTCGTTCGCAAGGTACTGGTTTTCGTATTTGTATTGGTCATCGCAGTTTCCGCTCTCGTTCTCACCCGCCATTATTCCAAATTGTTCACATATTTCATCATTGAGTTCAGTCAGAACCTCTACTTCTCGTGCCTGATCCTGAATACTATGCTTTACGTGATGATTCAGCAGCTTGCGATTGATGACGACGAGCTCGGACTGCTGGTCTGCGGAATGGGCGTACAATTCGCGGGCGAGGCTGCCTTCCTGGCGCTGTTCACCCTGACGGCGGGCGATAGCTTTGCGCGAGATCTCATTCCCTTTTTGAGCCCAGCCTGCACGCTGGGAATGTTGTTGACTTGGATCTATGCCATAACGAAGACAACCCAGGCCGCGCCGGCTCGAGAGCAACGCGGGAGACGCGCTTCCTGGGTAGAGGCCATTGCTGACTAGGATGACGTACAGAGGTGGATCATGTTTGTGGCGGCCCTGATTTTAATTATTTCGACGGGGCTTTTCGGCTTTTATCTCCAGACGGTATGCCAAAAGATCTTGCGCCGGCAGTTTTCGCAGGAGTTTTTCCAATCAATCGTCAATGCCAATCGCCTGGAGTTCCTATCAGTTCGAAAGGCCGTCGAGAATCTCAATTCCCCCGTCGAATACCCACGGCTGACTCTGACGCTCAAGTGCGATTTCCTTGCGCTCACATACCTCCTGAAGAATGCTGCCAACATTAATCAGCGCTACACGTATGAAGAGCGCCTTCTAATTGTTTACTTCAAGCTGATCTTCGCTTCGTTGATTACGCGTCATTGGTTGAAATTGGGCGAATCGTCGGCGGTCTTGAAGTTGACCAAGATACTTGAGTATTTTGCCAACGTGGTGGGAGAGCGTGTGAATACCGTGAGATTTGGGAACCTGACGGCTTCGGACTACCTCCTGAACCTCTAGTCGCCCCATCTCCGCGGGGATCTTTGAAGCCCTGCAATCAAATAGGTGTTTTCGCCGTCGATTGAGTTTCCTTTGGCCCGGCGGCGGGGGCGGCATTAATTCCTTTAACGGCGCCCTCGACAGTCGGCAGTTGCCGCGAGGCGTGGAACCCCAACGCGCAACTGTTTTTTCGACCAGCAGACTCTTCCCCTCCGACCCACTTTGATTTGACCCTTACCTCAACCAGGTGTATGAATCAGTGCAACGGCATTGTGCGCCCTTCGGGCGGAAAAGGTAGGTGGGTATGCTCAAAACCGCCTTTCGAGTAGTGAGCCTCGCCTTGTGCTGCATTGTTGGCCTGTGGGCCGTAGGTCACGGGATTGCCCTGGCGGCGACGGTCAGGGCCGCCAGTCAGGAAGAAATGCTTCAGTACTTGCTGGAAGTGAGCCTCTCCATTGCCGGCGGGATCTGCGTGCTTTCTGTCGCGGTCCAACAACTCTATTGTTGGCGAACCCACCATAAAGATGGCGGGCTGATTTGATTCCTCAATAGTCGATGGCGAACCGCCGGAGATCACCGAGTTTCGGCAGGTCTGGGCACATCGGGACGCCGTTCATTTGTGGGAGTCAATCGAGGGTCTACGTGAGGCTTGATCATTCCCCTGCCCCGATTCTGATGATATATTGATAAGACGCGCTTTGCTTCACATTAGCAAAGGGCGTAAAATGAGAGTGTGGGTGTGTTGCGACTCCGCGTCGTTGCGGAATCGCCTAGAAGGTTAGTTTCACGAGTTACTTGAAACCTCATGTTTGACGCACTTCAAGACCGGCTGCAAAAGGTTTTTAAGACCCTTCGGATTCAAGGAGTCCTGAACGAGGAAGTTGTCGACCAAAGCTTGCGCGAGGTTCGCATTGCCCTCCTCGATGCCGACGTTAACCTCAATGTTGTAAAGGATTTACTTGAGCGTGTGAAGGTCAAAGCGCTAGGCGAGGAGGTTCGCTCCAGCCTGTCGCCCGTGCAGGAAGTCATCCGCATTGTCCGCGACGAGTTGATTAACATCCTGGGTCGCGAAGCGTCGCTGCTGACTTTTTCAAAGGAATACCCTACGGTCTTCCTCATGGTCGGCCTTCAAGGCTCGGGGAAAACCACCACCTCCGGCAAGTTGGCGCTTTGGCTCGCAGGACACAAACGCCGCCCGATGTTGGTCTCGACGGACGTCTACCGCCCTGCCGCCCGGGAGCAGTTGGGCGTGATCGCCAAAGCCGTTCAGATCCCGATTTTTGTAGGCGCGGGGATCAATTCGCCGATCGAACTGGCCACGGCGGCGCGCAAAGATGCCGCCGACCGCGGTCATGATGTGCTGATTGTGGACACCGCCGGCCGCTTGCACATTGACCAGGAACTGATGAATGAGGTCAGTGAACTGCGCACCAAGCTGCGGCCCAGCGAAGTCCTGCTGGTGGCCGATGCCATGATTGGCCAGGACGCCGTGCGTAGCGCCCAGGAATTCCACGAGCGGCTGGGCACGACCGGTGTGATACTGACCAAGCTGGATGGCGACGCGCGTGGAGGTGCGGCGCTTTCTATTCATCACGTCACCGGTCAGCCCATCAAGTTCATGGGCACCGGCGAAAAGTACGATCAATTGGAAGTCTTTTATCCCGAGCGAATCGTCTCCCGCATTCTCGGGATGGGCGACATCCTCTCGCTGATCGAAAAGGCCGAAGAGAAGATTGACAAGCAGAAAGCGATAGAAGTTCATCGCAAGCTTCAGACCGACACTTTTTCCTTGGAAGACTTTCGCGATCAACTCAATCAGGTGCGCAAGATGGGGCCCATGGAACAGATGCTGGGTATGCTCCCCAAAGTCGGAATTTTCAAGGATGCCAGCAAGGTCAAGGTAGAAGAGAAAGAGCTGATTCACATCGAAGCCATCATCAATTCGATGACTCCCCAGGAGCGCCGCAACCACGAGATCATCAATGGCAAGCGGCGAAAGCGCATCGCCAAAGGGAGTGGGACGTCCGTCCAGCAGGTAAATCAGGTCTTGAAACAATACTTCCAGATGCGCAAAATGATGAAGTCTATGAGCACGAGCCTATTGGGGCGAGGACTGGGCAAACTGGGAATGCCGGTGGTCCCGGGGATGAGATAGGATCCCGCCCGCGAGATTAATGAAGACGCACTAAATTTTCTATGGCCGATGGCTGATTGTCAACTGATGATGGCGAACGAAAGGTTGTCACTCGATCATCCAACGTCAAAGGGGGGAAGATTGTTAAGAATACGCTTGACTCGAACGGGAGCCAAAAAGAAAACCAGCTTCCGAGTTGTAGTGATAGATCGCGAGAGGGCCCGAGACGGGCGCTTTGTGGAAATCGTCGGCCATTATAATCCCCGGCGAACACCTCCGGAAATCGTACTGAACCGGGAACGTGTCGAATATTGGATCGGGCAGGGTGCCCAGCCTTCAGAAACCGTACAGAGTTTCTTAAGGAGGCTTCCAGCGCCGGCGCCGGCTCCACTGCCAGCGGCCTGAACCTTGTGGCCGGAACCGATCGCCTCGCCCGCACGCGTCGCATTTATGCGCTCTCAAGGTCACTGGATCACAACATCCTGGGCACGTCAGTTCAAGTGGGCGGGAGGGCCAGATGAAGGACTTAATCGAAGCCATTGCCAAGGCGCTAGTTGATAATCCCGAACAGGTTTCTGTGCGGGCAGTGGAAGGCGAACAAGTAACCGTCTTGGAATTGCGGGTGCATCCCTCCGACTTGGGGAAGGTCATCGGAAAGCAAGGGCGGACCGCTCGCTCTGTCCGTACCATCCTCAACGCCGCCGGCATGAAGCTCAAGAAACGCTTTACGCTGGAGATCCTGGAATAGGGGGCCTGTCGTCTCAGGTGGGCGGAAGCGCCCCGCGAGCCGGCAGAGGCATTGGCGGAAAAACTAGCCGGGCAATATCTGGCCATCGCACGCATTCTCCGGCCCCAAGGCCGCAAGGGAGAGGTTGCAGCGGAGATCCTTACAGACTTCCCTGCGCGCTTCGAGCACCTCCAGTCAGTGTTCCTTGAAGTTCAAGGGCAAGCGCCGCGGCCGATTTATGTGGAAAGCGTTTGGCCGCATAAGAAACGGATCATCCTGAAGTTTTCGGGGACTGACTCCATTGAGAGCGCGTCGGCTTTGCGTGGGCTCCAGGTTTTTGTCCCGTGGGAGCAACGCACGCCGCTTCCCCCGCACCATTACTACCTGTGCGAGTTGCATGGATGCCGCGTTGTTTGCGAATCCGAGGCAAAGGAGATTGGGACAGTAGTCGAAGTAGAATCAACAAACGGAGTAGATGTGCTTCACGTCAGGCGCCTGGACGGTAACGGCGAAGTGCTGATTCCCTTGGCGCAGGAAATCTGTAAGCGCATCGATCTCGCCTCCCAGACCATTACGATCGACCCGCCTGAAGACCTGCTGGAGTTGAACGAGTAAAGCCGGGACATGGAGTGCGGGAGCCGGGATACGGCAGTCGCGACAAAGGGGTCCAGGTGACGGTATCGGGAATCGCGCAGACGGATAGGAAGCGTTCGACCGGGGAATCTTGGATGGGGGATATCCGATCGGAAATCTTGGTTGGGAAATATTCGATCGGAAATCTCGGATGTCGGCAATCGCGAATCTTGCATCTTCGAAAGGCAATCTTCGTTCAGGAATCGCGAGTCTTGAATTTTGAATCTTGAATCTGGAATTAGACTTTCGAGGCAAGAGCTCCGGGACCCTGTTTAAGGCGACTTCTTTCCCGCATGCCGTGGCCCGAATCCCGTGTCCCTGTAACTATGACGTTCGACGTGGTAACCATCTTCCCCGAATTCTTCGGCAGCATCCTGGAGCACGGGTTGCTGAAGAGGGCCATGGCATCGGGCCATGCTGCGATCCGGCTGCACGACTTACGGGACTACACTGACGACCGCCATCGAACGGTGGATGATCGGCCCTTTGGCGGCGGGCCGGGAATGGTTTTTAAGCCGGAGCCGATTTTCCGGGCGGTGGAAGCTCTACGCAGCCAAGCGCGGGAAAGCAGCTTGTCGGTGGTGCTGCTTTCTCCCCAAGGTCGCTTGCTGACACAGGCCGTGGCGGAAGAACTTTCGCACATTGAGCGCATGATTTTGATCTGTGGCCGCTATGAGGGTGTGGACGAACGCGTGGCGGAAGGCCTTGTCACTGATGAAATCTCGATCGGTGACTTCGTCCTGAGCGGAGGCGAATTGCCTGCCGCGGTAGTCATGGAAGCAACGATTCGCTTGCTTCCCGGCGTGCTGGGCAACGAAGAGTCGCGCGAACAGGACTCTTTCGGATTCCCGGTGGAGGGGGAAGCCCGGCACGGGTTGCTTGACTGCCCACACTACACGCGCCCGGCGGAGTTTCGTAACTTGAAAGTACCGGATGTTCTTATGTCCGGGAACCACGAGCAAATTCGCCAGTGGCGGCGACGACAGGCGCTCGAAAAGACCAGGAAGCGCCGGCCCGATTTGCTCGCGCGGGTCCCCTTGAGCGACGAAGACCGCCGGTGGCTGGAATCGGTCGAGGTGTAGCGGCGGCTTACGCCGCCATGTGGCGAGGTAAACTCGCCGCTACGGGTTCATGTCGCGAGGCGGACTCGCAGTTACGCTTGCATGAAGCGAGATAAACTCGCAGTCAGGATTTCGGATATTTGATTTCGAGGCCGGAGCGGCAAGGCTAGTTATCTGCCCTGCGAAGCGCTCTCGAAATACAGGGGAGAATAGAATTATGAATGCGCTCGAAAAAGTTGAACAGGCACAGATGAAGAAGGATGTCTCGTCGTTTCAGCCCGGCGACACAGTAAAGGTTCACGTCAAGATCAAAGAGGGCGAAAAGGAAAGGATCCAAGTCTTCGAAGGCACCGTGATCGGCCTTCGCCGCGCCCGCAATCACTCCACGTTTACCGTCCGTAAGATTTCCTTCGGACAAGGAGTGGAACGAATCTTCCCCTTGCACTCGCCCGTCGTTGACAAGGTTGAGGTCGTGCGTTCCGGCCGCGTGCGCCGCGCCAAGCTCTATTACCTTCGCAAGCTGCGCGGCAAGGCAGCTCGACTACGTACCGTGCAAACCGAACAGGAAGCATAGCTCGCCGGCACGGCATTGGCATCTCGAAGCGGGGTCATCGCTTCCCTTGGGAGCGCCCCGCTTCCGTTCCATGGGCTCCCGCCGGGCCGCTCGCCATCTGTGCTCGCCTCGAACACGCCTCCCCGATGGCACGCGTCGGATGGTCCTCCTCCACCCCTCGCTGCACATCGACCGCGCGCAGACAGGCTTGCTGACGGTCGATACGCTTCAACCGCGGCAGCAGTCGGGCCGGCTTCGAGGCATTCGCGGGGGCCGAGGCGGAGGCGTTCACGGTGGGAACCGATGCGCCCGCCGCTGCGGCCTCACCTGCGGCCGGAATCGCCTTCACCACTCCTGCGATCAGCTCCCGTTGCTCAGAGTTCACGCGGCCCCGCCTCCCGCCGCCGCTCGCACTTGCCGCGCCGAATCTCGCAGCTTCGGAGCCCGTCCGCGAAGCGGCGAAACCGCCAGGCTCGGTTTTATTGGACACCATTGGAACAGATCGGCGCACATAGGGACTCGCGCGAGCTAAGACACGCCCCGAAGGTGCAGGATCTGTTTGGATGTGAGGTTTTTCAAGCCCATTTGCTGGAGGCTTCGCAAGTAGTCAGCGTCGATGCCGTGCGACCACAATTCCGAAAGTTCCTCGGCGCTAAAGTGATACCCCTCGCGGGACGTTTCGGCAACGAAGGAGCCAGGCACTCCGTGCGTTGAAAGTTCCGTGACCTCGTCGATGCTCAGAGTGGGAGCGGCGCCCCTGATCTTTTTCAGGTGGCCGGGCTCGACGCCATGCGTGCGCAGTCGAGTGATTTCGTCAATCGATAGCTCGGGGTCGATCGACTTGACTTCTCTGTAGTATTCGGGCTCGACGCCGTGCGTTCGCAACTCACAGATTTCGTCCGCGGAAAGATGACTCGAAACGGCGCGCACCCCCTAATATTCGGGTTCAACGCCGTGCGTGCGGAACTGGCAAATGTCTTCCACGGCCAAGTGGCTGTCGACGCCTAGCATGCCCTTGAGGTATTCCGGCTCGACGCCGTGCGTGCGGTACCCGTCGATATCGTCGATGGAAATGTCGCTGCTGACCTCGCGGATCGACTTTAGGTACTCGGGTTCCACGCCGTGGGTGCGGACGCTGCAGATGTCCTCGATGGAGATGGCGACTCCACTGGCCTTGATGCCCTTCAGGTATTCGGGCTCAACCCCGTGCGTGCGGAGTTCGCACACGTCGTCGACAGTAAGATTGGAATCAACCGCAAGGATGCGTTGCATGTACTGCGGTTCGACGCCGTGGGTGCGCAGTTCGCAGAAATCATCCGCGGTGAGCTGGGTAAGTCCGGCTTGCCTCGCCTCGCGGATATATGCGGCCGTGACCCCGTGCGAGCGTAAAGAGGCGAGTTCGCCGGCCCTTAATTCGAGCCCCGTCGACTTTACGTCGCGAGCGAAATCGAGGGTCACGTCGGACATCATGAGCGAAAGCACCGCTTCTTCATCCGGAGTGGGATACCCCATTTTTTCGAGCGCCGACACAAACTGAGCGTTCGGGTTCACGGTAAACGCGCCGCTCGCTCGGCCACCCCGCGCTTCGCCTTCGCAGACCAGTTCCCCGGCATCGCGCACGTACTCAAACTTGACCGGGCCGTCATGGTCCAGCATGGAAAGCGAGAAGCCGTGCAAGCTCGACAAAGGTACGTCCGATTCTTCCTGCCAGGTGGATCCATTCCGGTGGTAGCCGAAGCTGAACCGCACTTGACCCGAGGAGGTCTGCCGGCCGCGCTCAAGAGTCCACTGGGGAGTCCAGCCCTCTGATGATGCGTGGCTGGACTGCCGAAGCTCGACTTGCTGGAAGGTTCGCGCTGGGCCTTTCGCCATTTCGCCAGAAAGCATGTCGGCGGACAACCTCGAATCAGCGGAAACCGAGAACTGGGTCCGTTGGGCCAAAGCCGGAGTGGCCGATGGAGGGGCTCCCGTAATCAATCGCGAAGCCGTCTCGCTGGCAGGCGCTACGGCGGCGTTTGATGCCAAAGCAATCCACGCCGGCGTCTGGGTTCCCATCGCAAGTATCGCGAGCCCTGCCAGCGCCCCGAGCGAAATTCGGCCGAGGGAAGCGCCGGAAGCAAACTGGCGCTTGGGCCGAAGGATCATCTCGATGCGCTCGCCAAGACGCGACGACCGGTGCGCCATGCCCGTAGCCAGCAACTCGCCGCGCCGGGCGCCGCAAACTTCAAAGAGGCGAGCGAGGGTGGCCGCGTATTGGCGAGCTGAACCTGAAACCGCTACGACCCACTCGTCACACGCCGCTTCTCGTTCGCGCTCGATGCGGCTGAGAGCCCAAGCCGCCACGGGATGCAAGAGCAGAGCGCATCCCAGGGAGCGAGCCAGAAGGTTGGTCCAGTTGTCCCGCCGCTCGAAGTGCGCCAGCTCATGCAACAAGATATTCTGGAGCTCCGAACGGAATATTTCCGCGAGCATGCGCTCCGGCAAAACGATGACAGGGTGGAGAAATCCCGCGGCAAGCGGCGAGAAGATTTCGGAGGAGGCCAGCAGTCTCACCCCCGCGCTCGCTTGGGCGTGACGCAGGCAGCGCGCGAATTCCGCGACGGCAAAATCGGGGGCCGGCGAGGCGCGTTTCCTCAGTCCTCGGAGATGCGCGTAGCTCGTTGTCATCCGTAGTAAGAGCAGCATGAGAGTGGCGAACCAAGCGGCAAATGCCAGTTCAAGCCATCGGCCCGCTCGCAGTGTGAGCGGAAGAGAAGCTAGATGTACGAAGTGTGCTGTGGATGAGGACGCAGAGATTGCTGGACTAGTTTGCGCGGCGACTGTGCGCGGTGGCAAGTCACGAGCCGTGGGTGTAACCGGTGCAGTCGCCCGGAGCTCATGGGAGCGAACCGAAGCGCCAAGGTTCGAGTTTCGAGGGGAGGTTTCCGCTTTGGTTGTCCACAGATATGCCGAGCGGGGTATCAGTGCCCCGAGGACGGTAATGGCGAGAACGCCCCACCAAGCGAGATGGCGCGTCGCTGCGTTCACGCGTGGTGCACAGCCCAGAACGAACCCAACCGTACCGGCAGCAACCAGGGCTATCCAGCCGGTATTCAATACTGCCGCGAGGACGACAGCCGACGTCTGATTCACCCAAGCGAGTACCGTGGTCATTTTCCGCCCTCCATAATGAGTTTCCGGATGCGTTTTATTTCCTTGTCGCTGATCTGCTCGTCCTCGAGCAGGTTCAAAACCAGTAGCTCGGGAGAGTTGCCAAAGAAGCGGCTGACCACGTGGCGCAAGGCATTGCGGCTGGCCTGTTTGCGCCCGACCACCGGATGATAGATGAACGCGCGACCTCCCTCGGTGTGCGTGTGCCGGAGATAGCCTTTTTGCTCGAGAATCCGTAGTGTGGTCAGGACTGTGTTGTAGGCGAGCCCGGGCTTATCGCTCAGCGCCTCGGCAACCGCGGCGACAGTGGCAGAGCCTCTGTCCCATATCACCTGCATCAGCCGCAACTCCGCTTCGGTGAGGTTGAGGGATCGTTTTCGGGCCAACGAGGACTCCTTGAACTAAGGAATTAAGAGTTCGATTCCCTTTGTAGCAAGACCGGAGAGGGCTTGTCAACTATAAAATTAAGAGACGCGCCCCGCTGGGCGGAAAGTGGCGACCCAAGGGCCCGGCGAGCGTGCGCTGAGAGTGTGGCTACTTGCTGCCGGTTTTCGCGGTCGAAATTGGCGAGGGCCTGTCACCGATTTCGACGAGATGGCCCGTCAGGGCAACAGGCCAAAAACGTCCACCTCCGTTGCCGTGCCGACATAAACCTTTCCGTTGGCGACGGTGGGAACCGTAAACTTTACGAACCCGCCCTCCAGGTCGCGGTTATTGGCGGCTTGGAGGCTGTCGTACAGCTCGGTATTGCTAACATTGGTGGGGTCGAATGCATACAGTACGGCCAGACCCGTGCTCGTATCATTCCATATCAGCCACAGGACGCCGTTGGTGGTTCCGCTCGAAGAGACAACCGGCAAGGGATTCGGGAAATTTCCGAACTCAGCTTCCGAGGAGTACGTGGGAGCCTGCGGAATCGTCCCGCTGGTTAGAGCGAACTGGTCCAGGTTGCTGCCCTTTTCCTGAACATAGATGCTACCGTTCCAATAGGTCAATCCGCCGAAGAGACTATCCTCATTAACCTCTGGGATGAGCTCCACGGCCCCAACATCATTCGTTTGGTATTGTCCCAGATTGTCGCGATTGAGCAGCCAGATCCGGCCGTCTTTCCCGGCTACGGCCAAGAGATCCGGGTACGTACCGGACTGAGTGGGCAAAAGCAGCGCCGGGGAAGACCCGAGGTCAAGGTCGTCCGCCTGCATCGTTGCCTGATCGGCGGGAGTAAAGTAGTCGAGGACCTGGAACTGGGTGGAGGGTGTCGTAACAAGCTGCATTCTCAGCACGCTGTCACTGAAGTCAGAGCCACCAGTGTTGTAGTCGAACGTGCCATTGGCGGTGACCACAAATAAATTCGGCGGATTATTCGAATCCGCGGAAATGCCTCCGCCAGCATTCCAGATGGCTCCTCTCTGGCCATTGGGAGTGGTACACCAGACCGCAAGCTGCTGAAGTGTTGCGGGATTATAAGCCATGAGCCAACCATGGTAGGGATCATTGTCACCATGTGAGCCAAAGCCAATGTAGAGCGTCCCACTGAGCAATAAGAGTCCCGGGCGCTGCAGATGCCGAAAGGCGCCAAAGGTCACGGTGCCACTGACACTGTCATACCCGGTGCCGGGAACGCTCGCCGAAATCAGTACCGGGCCGCCAAATTTTTCCGCCCCGGTGGTAACGTCGAGCGCGTGGAGACGATAGCAATAATTATAGGAGCCGTTATTCGCGCAGGCGTTGGAGCCCAGGGGTTCGCGCGTCTTGGCCGTAACGTAGAGTGTGCCCGTGGTCGGGTCGATGACCGGCGTCGAGGTGATTCCGATGATGGGAGTGATGTCGCAGGCGCCGGCGGCAGTGCCATACACATCGGTACAAGGGACCGTAGTGACCCCGGAGGCGGAATTTAGGAAGCTGACCTGCCAAAGCGGGGTGGATTGGCTATCCGCGTCGAAGGCATATACGCTGTCGTTTTGGGTTTCCACATAAACGACGTTGTGGACACCCTGGTTGGGAATCGTAACTCCTGCCACGTAGAGAGGCTGAGCGTAAACCTGCCCATCGACTGCCAGAGAGAAAAGCTTGCCGAATTGGTTTACTGTCACGTTGGACGGAGTCAAGAAGGTTTCGTCTGTGTTCTGGCCGGAGCGGGCGTTGTCAAAACGCTGCGTATATACCCCCGCCAGTGGACCGATCCCATTCCCCGTTAGATTGACCACCTGGGGACTCCCGCTGACATTGTCGTTGAAATTCAGGGAGGCTGTCCTTGTCCCGGTAGCCGACGGCGTGAAAGTCACGCTGAGGGTGCAGTTGTTGGTGGGCGTGACTGTGGCGTTTGCGCAAGTGTCCGCACTGATGGCAAAATCGCCCGCATTCGTGCCGCTTATCGTGTCCGTCGTAAAGATGAGGCTGGCATTGCCGGAGTTAGTGACAGTTTCCGTTTGCGCGGCACTCGTCGTATTCAGCGATTGGTTCGAAAAGGACACGCTGGTAGAGGAGAAGCTCACCAGAGATCCAGTGCCGGTCCCGCTCAGGCTTACCGTCTGAGGGCTCCCGCTGCCATTGTCGGAGAAAATCAGGGAGGCACTAAAGTTCCCCGCCGCGGAGGGTGTGAACGTCACATTCACCTGGCAGGTATTGCCAGGCGTCACGGTGGCTCCCGTGCAGCTATCGGCGCTCTTGGCGAAGACGCTGGGATTCGTTCCGCCAAGCGTGACCGTCGACAGAGTGAGATTGGCGGTGCCCGAGTTAGTGACGGTTTCCGTGAGGGCTGAGCTCGTCGTCTCCGGGAGTTGGCCGGGGAAGCTTAATCCCGAGGCGGAGAAGCCTACTGCGGCGTTGGTGCCGGTTCCGCTCAAAGTCGCAGTTTGAGGGCTGCCGCTGGCGCTGTCCGTAAAAATCAGCGAGGCGCTAAAACTTCCCGTCGTGGAAGGCGTGAACGTTACGCTGACCGCGCAAGTACTGGTGGGCGTTACCGTGGCGCCCGTGCAGGTGTCGGCGCTCTTGGCAAAGTCGGTGGGATTCGTTCCGCCGATCGCGGCCGTCGAGATGGTGAGGTTGCCCGTACCGACGTTGGTTAATGTCAGCGTCTGCGCTGCGCTTGTCGCGCCGGCGAGCTGAGTGAAAGTTAAACCTGAAACGGATAAGCTCACAGTAGGCGCCGTGCCGGTGCCGCTCAAAGTCACGGTTTGCGGACTGCCGTTGGCATTGTCGACGAAAATCAGCGAGGCGCTAAGGCTTCCCGCGGTGGCCGGAGTAAACGTCACGCTGACCGCACAGGTCATGGTGGGCATCACCGTGGCCCCCGTGCAGGTGTCGGAGCTCTTGGCAAAGTCGCTGGGGTTCGTGCCGCCGATCGTTGCGGTTGATAGGGTCAGATTGGAAGTGCCGGTATTGGTGATGGTCAGCGTCTGGGCGGCGCTGGCGGTGCTCACGGGTTCAGTAAAGGTTAAACCCTGTGTGGATAAGCTCGCCACAGGCGCTATGCCGGTCCCACTCAATGTCACTGTCTGCGGGCTGCCGCTGGCGTTGTCGGTGAAGCTTAGGGTGCCGGCGGTTGTACCGGTGGCGGTGGGAGTAAAGGTTACGTTGATCGTACAGGAACCGCTGACTGCCACACTGCTGCCGCAGTTGTTGGTCTCACCAAAATTGGGGCTCCCCGAAATGCCGGAGATGCTGATGGCCGCACTGCCGGTGTTGCTGAAGGCCACTGGCTGCGGCGCACTTGTCGTTCCCACGATCTGGCCAGTGAAGGTCAGGCTACCGGGTGAGATCTGTGCCGTCAGAGCAATGCCAGTTCCTGTGAGGCTGACCGTTTGCGCGGCGCTCGAGGCCGAGGTGTTGATCGACAGAGTTCCCGTGCGCGGCCCTGTCTGCGTTGGGGTGAAGTAAACCAAAACCGTGCAGGTCCCACTGGATGTCAAAGTGCTTGGGCAGTTGTTGGTTTGCGAGAAATCGCCGGTGACGCTCACCGCTGTTACGTTGACCGACGCGCTCCCATTGGCGACCAAGCTGACGGTTTGCGACACACTGGTCACGCCGACGACAATATTCCCAAACGCAAGGCTGCCGGGGGAAACCTGCACCGAAGGCTGAGGCTGGGTCTGCACATTGCTCGACATTCCGCCGCCTCCACAAGCCGCCGCGCACACCGCGGCCAATAAGGCAACGACCAGGCGAGCCTTCGTGTAGTACGACGCGCCAGCGCGGCCACCTTCAGAAATGACTCGGCGGACCTGCCGGGGGGGTTCGGCCCCAGCCGTTCCATGACATCGCATGGTCAACCTCTTGAGCATCTGTGGTATGTGAAATCTCGCCAAAACTAATTGTGGGAATTCGTCATCTCTTTGATCCGCTGGGCAACGTCATCCCGAAGGCCGCCCGGGCGCACGGCAACATAGTCAATACCCCAGGGTCTGTTCATTTCCCTGGTCACCCGCTCCAAACGCCCGGACCAATATGGCTTGCTGTCATAAGCGAAAAACTCGTATCCCATCGCGGAGAGTAAGGTCACAGTGTGCTCTGACCAAAACCCTTCCTTCCCCACCCGACATTCGAACAGCACCACGCCTGGCTTCGCGTCTTGCAGCCAGTCCTGCATGGCGTCGAGGATGACTCCTTCGTGGCCCTCGACGTCGATTTTGATCAAGGATACCTGCCGGCAGTCCAACCCCCGGATGAACTCCCCAGCTTGTTCGACGCGCACCTGAATCCTCTCGCCGTCAAGCCGCTCGCCGTCGGAAGCAAGGGTCGTCATCCCCAGATTGCCGGCGCTGGTAATTGCCATCTCGCCCGACCCGCTGCGATTGGAAAGAGCGCATTCGTGAACAACTCCCTGGCGAAAACCATTCATCAGAACCGAAGTTCGAAGACACTGCGCGACGAGAGGCTGCGGTTCGAACATGTGGACCTTGCCGCTATCCCCCACCTGCTTACAGGCAAAGAGGCCCACCACCCCAAAGTTGGCGCCAATGTCCAGCACCGTATCCCCGGGGCGAAGCACAGCCTCCAATACACTGGTAATTCTGGGGTCGTACTCTCCCCAGAGATACATTGTTCGGCCAACATAATCATCGACGAGGACGATCGCCTGCGCGCCACATCGGAGTTTTGTGACAGCCGCTCCTTCGCCACACACCCATGCGGCAAAAGCCGAGTCCGTAATACGATGACCGACTTTGACCGTTTTCAGCCTGCGGACAATACTGGCAAGTGTAGCGCGTGCAACCTCACCCATTCGCGGGCCACTTTCTTTGGAGGTAACCTGCACACCGTGAATGGGGTTTTGCGGAAGTCGTCTCCCGCCCCTCCCTAAGGCAGCAGGCCATACACATCCACCTCTGCCGTTGTCCCAACATAGACCTTCCCGTTGGCGACAGTAGGAATTACAAATTTCACATAGACGCCAGCCTGGTCACGGTTGTTGGGCGCCTGGGTGGTATCGTAAAGTTCCGTGCTCACATCGGCGGCGTCGAAAGCGTACAGAATGGCCGGCGAATAAGAGTTGTTCGGGTTGATTTGGACAAGCCAGACGATTCCATTGCTTGTTGCATTGGCAGAGACCACGGGCGAGTAATTCGGAAAAGCGCCAAACTCCAATTCCGTGGAATACGATGGAGCTTGCGGCATGGTCCCGTTAGTCAGCACAAACTGATTCAGGGGAGCGCCCACTTCCTGGACATAAAGGTTACCATTCCAGTAGGTTAATCCGCCGAAAAGACTGTCACTACCGATCTCCGGAATGACCTCTAAAGCCCCGGCGTCATTCGCTTGAAAGTGCCCCAGGTTATCCCGATTGAGCAACCAGATTCGACCATCTTTACCTCCAGTAGCCAACTGGTCAGGGTAGGTGCCGGTTTGGGTTGGCAGAATCAGGGCCGGGGACGATCCGAGGTCGAGATCGTCAATAGCCAGAAGGCTCTCATCGTAGGGAGTAAAGTAATCCAGAACCTGAAACTGGCCGGACTGGATCTGCATTTTCAGCACGCTGTCACCGTAATCGACTCCCCCGGTGTTCAGGTCGTAGCCGCCATTGGCGGTGACGACGTATAAGTTGCCGTTGGTATCGGCGGAAATCCCCCCGCCACTCTCCCAAATGGCCCCTTTCTCGCTATTGGGTGTGGTGTTAAAGACCGCGACCTGCTGGAGGGTTGTAGCGTCGTAAGCCATCACCCAGCCGTGGTAAGGATCGATATCGCCGTGGGATCCGAAAGCAATATAGACCGTCCCATTCAGTAGAAGGAGTCCCGGGCGCTGCAACTGCCACAAAGCTCCAAAGGTTACGACGCCATTAACGCTGTCATAGCCGGTGCCGGGAACACTTGCCGACAGCAGAACGGGGCCGCCCAACTGTTCCGTCCCCGAGGTAATGTCGAGCGCGTGAAGGCGATAGCAATAATCATACGTACCATTCGACGTGCAGGCGGCGGAGGCGCCCAGGGGTTCCTGCGTTTTGGCAACGACATAGAGGATTCCGCTGGTAGGGTCAATGACCGGGGTGCCGGTGATTCCAATCACGGGATTGATGTCACAAACAACTACTGCCTGGCATGGGACCGCCGTAACGGGGGTCGCAGGACTCAGGAAGCTGACCTGCCACAGAGGGACTGTAGATTGACCGTCGGCGTCGAAGGCAAAGACGCTGTCGTTTTCCGTAGCTACGTAGAGCACATTGTGCAGACCCTTGCCCGGAATCGTAACGTTTTTCACATAGAGCGGCTGGGCGAAAACCTGACCATCCACAGGCAGCGCAAATAGTTTTCCGAATTGGTTAACGTTGACATTGGACGGCGTCAAGATAACTTCTTGGGTGTTTGCCCCCGACTGGCTGTTGTCGTAGCGCTGGGTGTATACCCCCGGCAGCGGATTCCCCGTCAAACTGACCACCTGCGGACTGCCGCCGGCGTTGTCGCTGAAATTCAGTGACGCCGTTTGTGTCCCCGCGACGGACGGGGTGAACGTCACGCTAACCGCGCAGGTGCCTGTGGGCGACATCGTGGCACCCGTGCAGGTATCGGCACTTATGCCAAATTCGCTCGCGTTCGTCCCGCTGATCGAAACCGTCGAGATGGCAAGGCTGGTCGTGCCGGTGCTGGTGACGGTCTCCGTCTGGGCCGCACTCGCCGTGTTCAAGGCTTGGTTGACGAACGTCAATGCGGAAGCGGAGAAGCTGGCCACGGGTCCCTCCCCGATTCCGCTCATCGTCACCGTCTGCGGGCTGCCGCCAGCATTGTCGGTGAAGATCAAAGCGGCGCTAAAGCTCCCGGGCACGGACGGCGTAAACGTCGCGCTCACTTCACAGGTGCTTGTGGGCGTTAGTGTGGCGCCCGTGCACGTGTCGGCGGTCTTAGCAAAGTCGCTGGGATTCACGCCGCCGATCGTGACGGTCGAAAAGGCAAGATTGACCGTGCCGGTGTTGGTCACGGTTTCCGTCAGAGGCGCGCTGGTTGTGGCAGTAGGCTCATTGGGGAAAGTCAAAACGGAACTGGAAAAGCCCGCTGACGCCACCGTGCCCGCACCTTGCAAATTCACTTTTTGCACGGTCTGCGCCGCCCCAGCGCTGTTGTCCGTGATAGTCAGGGTACCCGTCAACGGGCCGCTGGCGGTGGGGGAGAAGGTCACGTTGATCGTGCAGGAGCCGTTGGCCGGCACACTGGTCCCGCAGTTGTTGGTCTCGCCGAAGTTCGCGCTCGCTGCGATGCTGGTGACGCTGAGCACGCTAGTGCTGGAGTTGGCCAGGTTGACCGGCTGAGAAGCGCTCGTAGTCCCCACCGTCTGGCTGCCGAATGTCAGGCTGCCAGGCGAGACTTGCACCGCACCATTGATAGCGGTTCCCGCCAGATTGACCGTCGGCAGCATATTCGAAGCCGTGGTGAAAATGGCCACACTCCCTTTGCGTGTTCCCGTTTCCGACGGCGTGAAGACCACCGGAAAAGTGCAGCTCGAACCGGCCGCCAGGGTGGCGGGACAGTTGCTGGTTATCGAGAAATCGCCAGTCAGGAGAACATTGGTCAAGTTGAAGGGCGTCGTCCCCACATTCGACAAAACCAGGTTTTGCGCAGTGCTCGACGACCCCACCATTTGCGCCCCGAAAGTGAGGCTGACGGGGGAAACCACCGCCGCTAAGCCAATCCCTGTGCCGGTCAGACTAACCGCCTGGGCGGGACTTGAGGCCGAGGTCGTGATCGACAGCGTCCCGGTGCGCGACCCTGTCTGCGTAGGGGTGAAGTAGACCAAAATGGTGCAGGTCGCGCTGGATGTCAACGTGCTTGGACAGTTGTTCGTTTGCGAAAAATCACCGGTCACGCTCACCGCCGTTAGATTGGCCGACCCGCTCCCGTTGGCTACCAAGATCACGGTTTGCGACACACTGGTGACGCCTACTACGATACTCCCGAACGTAAGGCTGCTGGGCGAAGTCTGCACTGAAATCTGCGGTTGCAGCTTCACGTTATTGGAGACTCCGCCTCCGCCCCCGCAGGCCGCCGCACTTACGACCACTAACAGCCCGGCAACTAGCCGCGCCTTCGCCCAAAGCGTCGTTGCCGGGGCGGCCCACGCACGTGGAGTCATGGCCTGGAAGGCGACCCCCCGCCCGGTGGATTCCCGCCCTTGGTCGTAATCTGTCATCGTTCCACCTCTTGGGAGTAGTCGAAATAGACCTTCAACTTGGAGGCGTTGAAGCCTCTTCCGCCCACGATATCCTGATGGGGCTCTCGTCTCTCTGCCCAGTTGCCTGGGAGGAAGCCTCAGTTCAATTGTGGGAGTAAAGCCGATATTGTCCTATCAGCCGTGACAGTTAAGTTTCCACCCGCGCCGCCAACCCGTCAAGTCTTTCCTCAGTTAGGGGATTTTCTTATACGCTTGGGGGTCCGAGCGCAAGCCTTTCCGCTCGCGCAACCTAAAATGCCACTTGTCCCTCACTCCGCGATAAAATTCTGCCAATCCGGGGAATAACTTATCGGCCTGAGTTCGCACGGTTTTCCGGAAAGAACTATTTGTCCCCGTGCGAGTCTGCGCCCCCCACAGCGAAACGTAGTCACTTTGCTGAGGCAACAAAGGCAACTCGCCAGGATGAGCTTTCACTTTGCGGGCCTCGATACACAGTAGAATCCTCCCCCCCGTAGCCCACAATTCCGCCCGCCGCCGGAGGTTCTTCGGATCCTCCACCTCATACCGGGCCCCTCTGAAGCCCCACTCAAAAAGCAATGCCCGGTCCAAACGAAATCCGTTTTCGGGACAGAATAGCCGGAAGAAAAGCTCGGGGCTAAACTGATAAAACCCGTGCCCCAAGAAATTGTTCGCGGGGGTTGACGCCACAAACGTTCCCCCCACCTTCAGCAAGTCCATGCAATTCTTAATGGCTTGGGGGAAATTGAAAATGTGTTCAAGGCTGCCGCCGTCATAGACGAAATCGAATGACTCGCGATAGTGCTCGGGGATGGGGAAATTCATGTCGTGCACTACGGAGGCGCCTTCATAGTCCGAATAATCGAAGCTAATGACCTCGGTTGCGCCCAGAAGCGTGAAGAGTTTATCGGCATAGGGGTACTGTTGGCTCTTCGGCAACTCGGCGACGAACCGCGCACCACCAGGTAAGTCCTGCACGAGGGACGCAAGGCGACCACGGCTAACCCAAAGTACGTTCCGCCCGAGCGTGGCGGTCCTCCCCAAGGAGCCTTGCCTCTGGTAATGTTCGATGAGTACCCGCGTTTCTTGCCAGGTCAATCCCATAATGATCCCGATTCAGCCCGTGACCTCTCCACCTGAGGGCGCGAGTGGTCTCTCCGGCCCTAGATCTCCGGACTTACTCCTTGCCAACCGAGCCCGCAAGCCGCGCGCCTGGGCTGCCTTCCGCGAAACTCTTATCATGTGCTGGTGTAGCGCCATGACATAGGCGAAAATCGGAGCGCTCAGCAGCCAAGCGGCGGAATAATAAGCGAACGTCGATTCCGTGATGGACGAAACGGTGGTGAAGAGAAGAATCGCGGGAATTTCTGCCGGGATCAGGGACTTATCTGCGGGCTGATGCCACAAGAAGTAATGAATCGTATAATACCAGACGACCCCCAAGCTGATGATAGCCGCGCCCCCGCCCAAGACGCCGGACTGCACCAAAACGTGCAGAAAGGCGTTGTGCATGTGGTACCCACCCATGAGCAACCTATCAGCCTGGAAGCCCGAACCCACCCAAGGCGAACCCAGCAAGACCTTCCATCCCTCCTCCCAAATCAGTGTGCGCCCGGTCATGGTGAGGTCGAGATGGCCCGTCCGGGTAAAGTAAAGATAGAACTCGGAGTAGAACCCCCGTAAGCCGAGGATGATGGCGACGGCGATTCCCGCGAGAAAGTAAAGCAGACGCCGGGCTTTTTCCGCAGCCAAAATGATCACCAAACTGGCGATGAAAGCCAGAATCTCCGTGCGGCCGTTGGCGAGGACCAACGCGTAGACCGAGGCAGCGAACACAAACCCCCAAGCGATACGAACAGATAGTTTTCCCTTCCTTAATAATCCCGGAAGTACCCACAGCGCGGAAACGGCGGCGTACCGGGCGAACCCCGTGTTGCGCGATGAAGCCATTCCCAGGATCGTTTGGCCACCACCGTAGGCGCGCATCCCGAATGGCGTGCCCTCGGTCTCAATGATGACACTCGAACCCAAGATTGGGATGGCGCCCAGGAGGGCGAACGTAAGCATGGTCCCGATGACCCATGTGAGCCTCAGCACATGCAGCAGGTCTTGCCGGGGATCATCCACGATGACCACCGCCAGCAATACCAAGACGATGGCGAGATAATTCGCGCCATAATACAAAGCAATAACCGGGTCCGGCGAAAGGGCTGCGGAGGAAGCGAGTCCCACAATCGAGTAAAATAAAATTAACCCCAGGGGTCCCATGATCCAGGAAAACAGCCGTCTGCCCCGCGCAATGATTACGACGATGGCTATCCAACCGGCCAGAATGGGGAAATAGGCCCTGATGCCATGAATCAATTCCGTCACATTGGCAGGGAAATCCGGCTTAAGGATCCGCTCCGGCCCAGTGTTATAACCGAGCCAGAGAAGGATCCACAGCGCCATGCCCATGATGGCATTCTCACTAAGCCTCATGTGCGGTTTCGCCGTCGCCTCCCGCGCAGCGGGCTTGGTGCCCGCCCGGTTTAGCCGGAGCGGTTTTTCCACCTCAACGTCCATCTACACCTCGTGTGTGACGCTGCCCTTCAGGCCAGCCGCCGGGAGATTGGGCCGCAGTGCCTATTAATCTTTATGCTCACAGCCCGCCTTTCGACAATGCCACCCAATTAAAGACAAAGACGTTTTCACCCCGTATGAGGAGGTCGCATTGTATCTTGCCCACACAGGACAGAAAGCCCGCGCTTGTCCTGGCCCGTGGGAACTTCCAGTCGTGAAGTTCGACGATGAGCACGGGCATCCTGTCCACCCAGTTCGTGTTGCTCCGGAACAAGGCCTGCTCAGCGCCCTCTATATCGATCTTGATAAGCAGCATCTCACTGCCCGGAAATCTCCCAAGGAGATTGGTGATGCTTACGGCCGCAATCGACTCGGGATCGGTTTTTGCACACTCTGCTGTCTGATATTCCCAGGGTTTAACAGTATGATTAATGATCTTAAGACAAGTCTCTTCATCCCATATACCAGCACGAATAGGGACGATCGATTCGTAGCTTTCAACATTCCGGATTAGCATCTCAAAGTTATCATCCGATGGTTCCACAGCGACCACTGTCGCTTTGGGAAAGAGTTGAGCCAAGAATACCGACGATAAGCCGGTGTTTGCTCCACAGTCAAAGATCAAAGGTTTTAAACCTCGCATGAGGATGTCGTTGTACTTATCGTTCACGGCTGTGCTTTGGGGGAAGCGCGTGAAGTCGCTCTCGCGGTCCAGGAACGTCTGCTGAAAGACCGTGGCATCACTTGTATACTTGCGAATCCATACCGCGTAACCGCCGGGTAGCGAGACACGGACAAGCTTTCCTCTGCGGCCCACGTAAAGCTCCAAAAACATAGGGATTGCTCGTAAGCCGAAGGCATAAACCATCCTGTGGAAAATCAGAAGTCCTTCAACGAAAAGTCGCCACATTGAATCTTTACTCCGGGGCGCTGGATTTAATCACGATTTCTTCATAAAGCCCTAACAGACGGGCTCCCAGCTTATCCCAGTCATAAATCTCCTCGGCGCGCCTTCGAGCCGCCTCACCCATCCGCGCCAGCAGCCCCCGATCGCGGAACAATCTGTCCAGCGCCTCGGCAATATCCCCTATCGTCTGCTCGGGCGTGCAAGGAGAAATCTTGATGCCGCATTCTTGGGTCACGTGGAATCCGGGCCCCGCAAGGTCCAAGCAAATCACCGGCTTCCCAGAGGCCATGGCCTCCACGACCACGAGTCCTCCCCCATCCCGCACGCTAGTGAATAGAAATACATCACAAGCGCGCATCCTCGCCAACAATTCCTGCCGTGGCATCCACGTTTGAAAATGGATACTCCCCTCAAGTCCCAATTGCTGCGCAAGACCCTGCAGGCGTGGCAAGTCTGGCCCATCCCCCGAAATCGTAAACTCGGCATCAGGAACCTTGGCAGAAAAGAGTTTGAACCCCCGGATCGCCAGATCGAAGCCTTTCAAGCGAATAAGCCGCCCCGCGCTCAGAATCTCGAAGTGACGGCCCGGTGTTTCCGGTTCGGCTGAGCGCGTTAAGAACTCTTTGGCAACCCCGTTCACCGTCATGAGTTGGGTCTTGTGCCTCCATCGCGCGGGAATCGCCTCCCAGGCCTCTTGATTGCACACCAGGATAGCCCGGGCACGACTGTGGCTGAGTAGGAAGAAGGGATCGTGGCGAAACCCCCACTGCCCATACTCCCGGCGCCAATCCGCCACTCGTTCACCGAAAGAAAACTCCTCCAAGAAGGCCGGAGGGATGCGATGTGCTCCCCCGCCCGGGCCGCGAACATACGGGACGGGAAGCAGCGCACCGATGATGCTCGCCATCCAATCGTTTTCGTATGTGAGGTGGTGGAAAAGTTCAAAGCGCACTTGCCCGTGGAGCTTCTTGGCAACAAAGTAGGCTTTCCATTGCCAGAGGTACGCGTAGAACTGTAGGGCGCCCTGGGACTTCAGCAGAGGTTCGAGCATTATCGGCAGGCTGACGTATTCGAACGTTACCGGCGAAAGGGGTTCCATCTGCAAAGCGGCCTCAATGGCGGGGCGGTTTTGGGCCGCCGTTAGAACCCAGAGGCGGTGTTCACGACTGAGGGCTTTGATCATATTCCACGCCATCAGGTCGCCGCCGCCGGGGCGGGTTGAGCCTACGTCAGACATGCAGGCATAAGCGCAAATCAGGATGCGGAGGTTCATAGACACGTTGCGGAATGTGGTCTACTGGCCCTGGGGTAATGCCAAACGAGATGGATCACGTCGAACGATGGAGCCGAAGAATCCGTCTTTAGCTCCCCGAAGCTCGGCTGGTATACAGTCCCATTGACCCCTGGCTACCATGGCGGAAATTCGCACGATGGCACGCAAGGGATAAAACGATGCGATGGTAAAGATCTGCCACCGCGTCGCTGCCTTGCGCAGGGTCCAAAGCTGGTCTCGCGTCGCATGGTAGCGGATGGAAGCTCCTGATATCTTTTGAGCACTGCCTCCGACGCGATGCCACAGCTTGGCTTTGGGGCTAAAGATGATGCCAAAACCTGCTCGCCGGCACCGCAAGGACCAATCAACATCATCGTGGGCCCAGCGGCCGAAAGCCTCATCAAAGCCACCTACGGTTTGGAACACTTTCTTGGGAATCAGCATGCAACAGCCGGAAGCAACTTCCATTTCGACAGGTTCCTCAAATTGACCTTGATCGACTTGGTTGTAAACAGGGTTTGAGTAGACCCCAGTCCATAAGCTCAATCGGCCATACGCAAACCATAGCCGGTTAGGATGATGAAGCCAGTAGATTTTGGGGCCCACCACGGAAGCGCGGTTGGCTAATTCCGCGGTCCCTACCAGGTGGGATATCATATCGCGGTCGGCGCGCGTGTCATTGTCCAGTGTTATGGCATACTCGCTGCCCAATTTCAGAGCGCACTCGATGCCTTGATTGCGTGCCTTCGGCAGGCCGGAGTTTGAAAGCTGGCGGAGTAATTCTACCTGCGGGTATTCTTGTACAATTCGCTCTGGAGAACCATCCCTCGAACCATTGTCAACCACGATGATTTGATAGTTCGGATAATTCGACTTCAACAGACTTTCGATGCAGGGAATGGTGAATTCCGCGCCATTCCAGTTAACCAGAATCACGCCGACTTTGGGGGGTTGCAAATCTCTTGCCGCCGATGTTCGTTGCCCGCTGCCGTTTAGTTGCGGAACCAACTCCATTGAATCTCCCCGGTTATAATAGTCCGGACTTCCATTGCGCAACAAGCGCCGAATGGCGTTTTCCTGATCTCAGGCGTAAGGCCGGAGTGGGACACAAATCATTCTTCACTGTGTTGATGCGTTTTCGGGAGCGGCTGGGACTGGAGCTGCCAACGTGCGACGTGGGTAGTTATGACGAGCGCTGGGCCCAGGCGTCGAGGACCATCTTCTCTCTGCTTGCGGACAAATAGTCGCTCCAATCCACGATCTGAGTCACCGTTGCGTAATCGATGAGGCAGTCCTGCGCCGTTTCTTCGAATGGTCGAGTCCGCCAGCCGGCGGCGAAGGCCTTCGCGCTGCTGACTTGGTACAAGCCGCGCGTGGCTGGGTCAGGCCGCCAAAACGGAAAATTCCCGGCAAAGGTGTTGAGCACGGCGTCGGTTTCTAGCCCATGTTGACGCAGAAAATCCTGGGGTATCCACACGAACTGGGCGTCAGACCCCGTGGCAGCCTTGCAGGCATCCAGGAATTCCCGAAAGTTCATCTCTTTTCCCGTTAGGTTGAAGGTGCCGTAGAGGGAGCGGTCGATCGCCCAAACCAGGAACCTCGCGACATCTTTCACATCGACCAGTTCAACCGGGTCGGTGCCATCTCCCGGGGCAATATGTTGGCCGCCGGGTTGCGCGCGGAGCAGCCAGGTGAGCAAATCCGGTGTAGTGTCGCGAGTCCCCTTGATGGGACCGGGCCGCACGATCGTTAATCTCTCGCCGAGGATGGCGTGCAGGCGTCTTTCGCTTTCCGCCTTGCCGCGGTTGTATTTGCGCCCCGAGCTGTTCCAAGGCTCCGTCGGAGCGGTCTCGTCGACCCCTGCTTTGGCGAACTCCTTGGAATCGTACGCGGCAATCGAGGAGACGTAAAGGTAATGGCCGGCGCGCTCCCGAAGCAATTGCGCAGCCGATGCGGCCAGTGCGGGGTCATTCGGCCAGACATCCACCACCACATCAAAGTGTCTTCGGGATAGGGCGGACAAGTCTTCGTCCCCGGGGTCGCTGCTGCGGAACCCTTTTAGTTTCTCGAGATTGGGAAAGAGAGTCGGATTGGTCACGCCGCGATTGAAGAGCGTAACGGTGTGCCCCGCCGCCAGCAGCGATTCAACCACCGCCGGGCCGAGAAAATACGTCCCGCCCAAAACCAAAACGCGTTTGGGCGCAGCGCGCGCTAATGCCCGAACGTTAAGTAAAGAAGAGCACGCCGAAGCAGCGCTCACCACAAGGGAACTCTTGATGAAACTCCTCCGGTCCATAGATCGCCTCGCCAAGTAACTTTTGAATTGCTTCGCCCGACAACAGTATAACCTACCCTTCCCGCGAGAAATGCCCCAATAACACACTATCGTGACAAGGATCAATACGAGGTTGACTTGGTGATGGAACGCAATGACGGTTCATTGATCGGAGTCGACGTGAGAGCCGGAGCCACCGCTTGTCCAGGAGACTGCAAGGGGCTGCGAAAGTTGGCAGAGCTTTGTCGCGATCGCCTGAAATTAGGCGTGGTACTGTATGACAGCGAAGTGACCGTACCGTTCGGCGAGAGACTCGATGTTGCACCCCTAACGTGTTTGCAGGCGAGCGAACGGTGCCGATGCCCTACTTAACGGCAGCGGAAACCGTGCGGAAGATAATTGCGCTCACCCCGCAGTCTACGAGGTAAAGCATCGGCAGTGTGCATGGGCGGGGGCCGAGTGGAAACGCCTGGGCGATCGGCTCGAACTCCGCTCGGGTCAGTTGAGGACCCCCGGCGCCCAGAAAACCGAGAAAGCCGGGGTCCTCTGTCTCTCTTATTTTCGAGATGGACCCTAAGCCACCGCCAGGCTTTGGCAGCGGCGGAGACGTTCCTCAAGCTGCGGCACATTCCCGTTTGCGAGTTGCAGCGCCTGTGCGTAATCGTCGCGGGCCTCGGCCCACTTTTCCCGGGCCTCATAAACCCGGCCGCGGTTGTAGAACGCCGACGCGTCCTTCCGCAGGCCCAGGGCGCGCGTCAGATCGAGCAGCGCGCCTTCCGCATCCCCTTGTTCAAACTGCGCGGTGGCGCGGTTCGCCCAGGCGTCCGCCAGCGCAGGATCAGCTTCGATGGATTCGGTGAAACTGTCATAGGCGGCCGCGGGGTTCCCCTCTTTAAGCTCACACAAGCCGCGCAGGCAGAGAAGCCGAGCATGTTTCGGACTGGCCCGCAAGGCCGTGTCGGTATCCCGGCGCGCGGCGCCGATCATGCCGCGATGGTAGTAGATGCAGGCTCGATTATTGAGAGCCTCGACATGATGAGGCTCCAAGGTCAGAACATAGTCGTAATCGGCCAGCGCCTCGTCGGGCCGGCCCAGCGCCACCAGCGTTTGAGCCCGATTGAAATACGACTCGGGAAAGGGAGGGCTCCAGCGGATCGCGGCATTATAGTCGTGCAAAGCCTCTTGATGCCTGCCGGCGCGCTGATGCAGAACGCCCCGGTCGAGGAAGGCTGCCGAGTCGGCAGGTTGCTGGCGAAGCAACTCGCTGAGATCGGCACTGGCGGACTCCACTTGACCGCCCGCGATTTGCAGTCGAGCCCGATTGTGCAGCAGGATAACACATTCCTGCTGGTATCGTCCGGGAGCCTCCTTTGCCAGGTAGTCGAGCGCGCCGGTTAGCAAGTCGTACGCCCTTTCCGGGCTTCCCGTGCGCATCTCCACCAAAGCCAGCGTGTTGCGAAGAAAGGCGAGATTCACAGCGCGCGCTTCCGATGGAGCCAGCATTTCCGTGAAAGCCAGGGACTTCTCCACCCACGCGCGGGCAGCATTGAAGTCGCGCCGTGAGGGTTCGTAGTAGCGTGCCAAGAGTATGGCCCGGGTGTAGGCAGTATGAGCCAGCAAGGCCGAATCGGTGGTGTTTGCCAAGTGCTCATCGCACATCGCCTCCACCTCATCGAAACGGCCCAGCAGCAGGAGCGCGAACAGAGCGTTACGCGCTAGCTCGTTGTAGCACTTGCCGCTTTCCGTGGGGGCGATCAGGTTGCGGCCACGCCTTGCCCAGTCGAGCGCGGCATCGTAAAAACC